>CAZCJX010000033.1:0-25959 GCA_964499205.1 uncultured Actinomycetes bacterium
GCCCGCGCCGGCGGCCGTCCACGAGCCGCCGCCCGGCAGGCCGCCACGGCGTGGCTCGACGCCCCTGGCCTCGGCCCCGTCGCCGCCACCCGCTGCGAGCAGCTCGCCCATGGCACGCGGCGCCGGGTCGAGCTCGCCCGCGTGCTGCTGCTGCGCCCGGCGGTCCTGCTCTGCGACGAGCCGCTGGCCGGCCTCGACAGCGAGGACCGCGCCCTCGTCCTGGCCTGCCTCCGCGCCGCCGCCGCGGCCGGCGTCACCCTGCTGGTCGCCGAGCACGACCGCGTCTCGCTGGACAGCCTCGCCCCGACCAGCACCGAGCTGCACCGCCTCGACCTCGCCGGCACCCTCCCGGCCGCCGCCACTGCCGCCGGCGACGGAGCCCCCGCGTGACCCTGGTGGTCCGCGCCCTGCACGTCGAGGCGGACGGCCGCCGCCTGCTCGCCGTCGACAAGCTCATCGCCCCGGCCTCGACCTGCACCGTCATCACCGGCCCCGGCGACGCCGGCAAGACCCTGCTCGCCCTCGCCCTCGCCGGGGCGGCGCCCGCGACGCGCGCCGCCACCCTCACCCTCGACGGCCGCCCCCTCGACGGCCCTCCCTCAGCCCGCGCCCGCGCCGGCCTCGCCGTGGTCGCCGGCACGCCGCTGCGCCTGCGCGGCATCACCGTCGCCGAAGCCCTCGACCTCGCCCCCCGCCGCCGCGCCACACCACGGCGCACCCGCGACGACGCCCTCGCCCGCTTCCCGCTCCTCGCCGCCCGCCGCACCCTGCCCTGCGATCGCCTCAGCGGCGGCGAGCATCAGCTGCTGCGCATCGCCTGCGCCTGGATCACCACTCCGCGCGCGCTGGTGCTCGACAGTCCCACCACCGGGCTCGCCGGCGCACTCGCGCAGGACGTGGTCACCCTCGCCCAGGAGGAGGCGCGCCGCGGCGCTGCGGTGCTCTGGCTCGACCAGCCCAACGCGCCGCTCCCCGCGGAACCCGCCCACCGGCTCGACGCCGGACGGCTCAGTGCGCCGGCGGAGTCGCGAACGGAGTCGCCGACGGGATCGGCCTGAGCAGCGCGCCGTTCAGGTTGTTGTCGTAGACGGTGAACTGGTAGCCGCCCGCGGCCGTCCAGCTCAGCTTGGCGTGCACGTGGCTCTCCCCGAAGTACACCTCGACGTCGGCGCTGCGCAGCCCGCTGTAGCCCTCGGCGCGCAGCCGGTCGAGCAGCTGCCGGCAGTAGGCCTGCTGCCCGGCGTTGTCGAGGGCGACCAGCTGGCGCAACGTCGTCGCCGACTCCGACGCGATCACCAGGAGCAGCGAGGTGACGCGGGCGCGCGCCGCGCGGCTGGCAACGGGATCGCTCTCCTCGACGTAGCCCGCCGTCGCCGGGTCGGCGCGCATCGCCACCTCCCAGTACTGCTTGGCGGAGAACAGCGAGCGCTCCAGCGCGAAGGCGTCGGCCGCGGCGACGGGGTTGTTGCCGTAGCGGTGGTTGAACCCGATCGGTGGCATCGAGCCGAGCGCGAAGGGCGGCGGCGTCGACGACGGCGCGGGGTGGGTCACCTGCGCCTCGCTGCACCCCGCCAGCAGAAGCGGCGCGACGACGCCGAGCGCCGCCACGCGCAGCCGCCGGAGACGCCGCACCTCAGTGGAAGTCGGCAAGGATCTGGTCGGCGGTGGGCAGCGTCGCGGAGAGCTGCTCGTCCTTGACCGGGGCGAACACCATGTCATGGATGCGGGCAATGTACAGGTCGTCGTCGGCGACGCCCTCGTGGTTGTCGGGGTTGAAGCCGCGGGTGTCGCCGTTGGCGCTGTGCACCTTGACCTGGGTCATCGCCGCCACCAGCGCGCTCGACGGCGTGGCGCTGCCCGACTTCTCCAGCGCCGCGGCGATGAGGTCGACGGCGTCGTAGCTGAACACCTCGAGGTCGGCCGGCTGGCGGATCTCGCGGCCCTCGCGGTCGGCGATGCCGGCGTCGCTGGGACCGCCCGCGGCGGCGGCGACGCGGTGCTCGAATTGGCCGAAGCTGGCAGAATCATCCTCGCTGGTCATCCGCGAGGCGACGAAGGCGAGACCGTCGGTGGCGTCCGCGCCGGCCACGGCGCGCACCGCGGGCGACTCCGCGGAGGGACCGGCGAACAGCGCCAGCTTCGGCGCGGCTGCGTGCGCCGCACTCACCACGTGGGCGACGAAGGTGTCGGTGCCCCAGATCACCAACGAGTCGGCGTGGGCGTCGAGCGCGGCGCGCACCTGCGCGTCGGCCGCGGGCACCGCGCCGGCCAGCTCGACGTCGGACACCGCCTTGACCCCGGCGGTGGAGAGCGCTTGCTCCACCTGGGTGCCGCCGTCGCGGGCGTCGTCGGTGTCCTCGTGGATGATCGCCGGGGCCCGGCTGCTCCTGGCCACGTAGGCGGCGAGCACGGAAGCGGCGGCGTCGTTCGGCACGCCGAGGCGGAACAGGCTAGGCCGCGCCTTGGCATCCATCAGCTCGGCCTGCCCGTTGTTGACGACCACGACAGGAACTCCGGCGCCTGCGCTGTCGGCGGCGGCCGCGGCGGCGCCGTAGCCGTCGGTGACGATGCCGGCGGCGCCGTCGTGGATTGCGGTCTGCACCGCGGCGCGGGTTCGCTGGGGGTCGAGCCCGTCGTCGTAGGTGCGCAGCGCCACCGTGTGGTGCACGCCGGCGATGGTCAGGCCGCCCCTGGCGTCGAGCTCGCGCACGGCGAGGTCGGCGCCGCGGCGCAGGGTCTGCAGCATGTAGGGATCGGCGGTGGTCGGCGCCACCAGCGCGATGGTCACCGCCGAGCTGGAGCCGCCGCCCTTGCCGCCACCGGCACCACCGCCACCGCCACACGCCGAGAGCAGGAAGAGGGCAGCGGCGCCGCACACCGGCAGCAGCCGCGCGCGGCAACGGTCGACGGGCATCAGGGCACCTCGCGACGGAGGGTGGAGGAGGCGACGGGAGCGCCGGCCGCACCCGGGCGGCCGCTCAGTGTGACGCCGGAATGCGGGCAACTCTTGCGACCCCGCCACCCGGCGCGTCATTTGATGCGTTCAGATGCGTAACGGGACGTCATGGCGTCTTGTTCCGAGGCCCCCTGTCCGTCGGTCAGGATCGGCGGTGCACTCCAGCTCTGAGGGGACCCCGTGCCTACCTCGCGTTTCCGCCTGGTCGCCTCCGCCGCCGCCGTGGCGACGCTGGCGCTCGCCGTCGCCCTGACGGTCCAGCCCGGCGGCGCCTCGCTGGCCACCACCCTCGACGACAGCACCGAGGCGGTCGCCGCCTTCGCCGCCGCTGTCTTCACCGGTCTCGCGGCGCGCCGTGAGAGCGGTCGCGCCCGCCTCGCCTGGGCAGCGCTGTGCGGCTACGCGGGGGTGTGGGGCGCAGGGCAGACGCTGTGGCTCTGGAAGGAGGTCATCCTTCGGCAGGAGGTCCCCGGGGTCTGGTTCACCGACGTCTTCTTCCTCGCCTCGACGGTCTTCGCGCTGGCCGCCGCGCTGCTCTTCCAGCCGTCGGCGCAGAGCGGGCTGGCCCGGCTGCGCAGCGTCCTCGACGGGCTGATCATCGGCTCGGCGCTGCTGCTGGTCGGCTGGACCCTGGTGCTGGGACGTCTTTTCGCCGTCGACTTGGTCGGCATGCCACAGCGCGTGGTGATGCTGGCCTACCCGCTCGGTGACGTGGTCGTGCTGACCCTGATCGTCACCGCGGCGATGCGCCTGGGGAGGCGGATGCGCGCCAGCCTGGCCCTGGTCAACGCCGGCATCGCCGCCATCCTCGTCGCCGACTGCTGGTACGCCTTCGAGAACGCCTCCACCGGCTTCGACGCCGGCAGCCCGCTCAACGCCATGTGGACCGGCGGCTTCGTGCTGATCATGCTCGCCGGCATGCACGCCGCGTGGTCGTGGCGCGCCACCCCGGCCGAGGAGCTGGAGCGCGCCGGCCCCGACGAGGAGGCGAGCTTCAGCCAGTACCTGCCACCGCTGATGGTGGTGGTGGCCTGCGGCTTCGCCGTCTACCAGCGCCTCGCCGCCGGCCGCACCCACGGCGTGGTGCTCGGCGCGGTGGTCAGCCTGGTGCTGCTCGCCTCAATCCGCCAGGCGGTGACCCTGGCCGACAACCGGCGGATGTCGCGGCGCCTCGCCGAGCAGGCGCGCAGCGACGCGCTCACCGGCCTGGTCAACCGCCGCGAGTTCCACGACCGCGTCCTCGAAGCGCTGTGCGACGCCGCCTCGGCGCGCCGTCCCGAGGTGGCCGTGCTCTACATCGACATCGACGGCTTCAAGGCGGTCAACGACAGCCACGGCCACGCCGCGGGCGACGTGCTGCTCACCACCGTGGGACGCCGCCTGCTCAACACCGTGCGCACCGGCGACATCGTCGGTCGCATCGGCGGCGACGAGTTCGCCGTGCTGCTGCGCGGCGCCGACGTCGACAGCGCGGCGGTGCAGATCGCCGACCGGGTGATCGCGCGGCTGCGCGAGCCGGTGCACCTCGCCGACGTCGAGATGATCGTCAGCGCCAGCATCGGCATCGCCCTGGCCGGCTGCGACGACACCCCTGAGTCGCTGCTCGGCCACGCCGACGTCGCCATGTACCGCGCCAAGACGGGCGGGCGCGACCGCCACGAGGTCTTCGATGCCGACGCGCACCGCGCCGTGATGGGCCGGTTGCGCCTGCAGGCGGAGCTGCGCGTCGCCCTGGAGCGCCGGCAGTTCGTCCTCCACTACCAGCCCATCGTCGACATGGAGCGCGGCCGGGTGATCGGCGTCGAGGCGCTGGCCCGCTGGGACCATCCGGAGCGCGGCCTGCTGCGCGCCGGCGACTTCGTGTCGCTCGCCGAGGAGTCGGGAGTTATCGTCGAGCTCGGCCGCAACGTTCTGCGCGAGGCCTGCTTCGCGGCCGCCGACTGGCAGTCGGAGGGACTGTTCTTCGTCGCCGTCAACGTCGCCGCCCGGCAACTGCGCGACACCGGCTTCGTCGACGACGTGGTCGGCGCCCTCGCCGACTCCGGCCTGCCGCCCAAGGCGCTGGTGCTGGAGATGACCGAGAGCGACGTGATGGCCGACAGCCTGGTCGCCGAGAGTGCGCTCACCGAACTGCGCCGCCACGGCGTGCGCGTCGCCATGGACGACTTCGGCACCGGCTACTCGTCGCTGAGCAACCTCTGCCGCATCCCCGTCGACATCCTCAAGACCGACGGCATGTTCGTGCGCGCGCCCGACGGCACGCCCGGCGCCCTGGTCGCCTCGGCGATCCTCGCCCTGGGCACGTCGCTGGGGCTGATCCTCATCGCCGAGGGCATCGAGGACGAGCATCGCGCTCACACCGTCACCCGCATGGGCTACCGCTTCGGCCAGGGGTTCCACCTCGGCCGCCCCGCCCCCGCCGACCAGCTGGTCGCCCTCGGCTTCCTGCCGCGCGGCGCCGCCGACGCACGCCGTTCCGCGTAGGGCGTCTATCATCCGCGCTCGGCATGAGCGAGCGCGACGTCGAGCAGTCGGTGCGCAGCGTGCTCGACGCGCTCGGCGTCGACTACGAGTGGATGCCCTGCGATCCCGACTTCGCCGACACCGCGGCGTTCTGCGCCCACTACGGCATCTCGCCGGACGTCTCCGCCAACACTATCGTGGTGGCCTCGCGCCGCGGGCCGCAGGCCTACTGCGCCTGCGTGGCGCTGGCGACGACGCGGCTCGACGTCAACAGCGCGGTGCGGCGGCTGATGGGCGTGCCCAAGGCGTCGTTCGCCTCGGCGGAGGAGACGGTGCAGCTGACCGGCATGATGATCGGCGGCGTCGCGCCCTTCGGGCTGCCCGACTCGCTGCCGCTCTACGTCGACGCTGCGGTGATGCAGCGCGAGCGCGTGGTCACCGGTGCAGGCAGCCGCTCCGCCAAGGTGTTGGTGGTGCCGGAGGCGCTGGGTCGGCTCGGCAACGCCACGGTGGTCGACGGGTTGGCGCGGCGCGTCGATGCCTGATCCCGAGCGCGAACGGCTCGCCGCCGCCGACGCGGGGCTGGCGCCGTGGCGCCGCTGGGGTCCGTACCTCAGCGAGCGTTCGTGGGGAACGGTGCGCGAGGACTACAGCGCCGGCGGCACCGCGTGGGACTACTTCTCCCATGATCACGCGCGCTCGCGCGCCTATCGCTGGGGCGAGGACGGGCTCGCCGGCATCAGCGACGAGCGCCAGGTGCTCTGCTTCGCGCTGGCCTTCTGGAACGGGCGCGATCCCATCCTCAAGGAGCGCATCTTCGGCATGGCGGGCAACCAGGGAAACCACGGCGAGGACGCCAAGGAGTACTGGTGGTACCTCGACAACACGCCGACCCACTCGTGGATGCGCTGGCGCTACCTCTACCCGCAGCAGGCCTACCCGTACGACCAGCTGGTCGCCGAGAACGCGCGCCGCACCCGCCTCGACCCCGAGTACGAATTGGTCGACACCGGCGTGCTCGACCGCGGGTACTGGGACGTCGTCGCCGACTACGCCAAGGCCTCGCCCGAGGACATCTGCATCCGGGTGCGCGTCACCAATCGCGGGCCTGACCCCGACACGCTGCACGTCCTGCCCACGCTGTGGTTCCGCAACCGCTGGTCGTTCGACCTCGATCGCCGCAGGCCGCTGCTGCACCGCGACGCCACCAGCGGCGCCATCGTCGCCGAGCATCACACGCTGGGCACGCGGGTCCTGGTGAGCAGCGGTGACGCCGAGGTGCTCGCCTGCGACAACGAGTCCAACGCGCGTCGGCTGTGGGGCGCGGCCGGCCCGCGGTATCCCAAGGACGGCATCAACGACCACCTGGTCAACGGCGCCGCCACCGTGTCACCCGACGCCAGCGGCACCAAGGCGGCATTCCACCACGTGCTGCGCGTCGCCCCCGGCGCGACCACCGAGATCAGGCTGCGCCTGGCCGAAACACCCCAGCCCCTCGACGATGCCGGCTTCGGCGCGGTGATGGCGGCGCGCAGCGACGAGGCCGACGCCTTCTACGCCGCGCTGATGCCGGAGTCGATGAGCGACGACGAGAAGCTGGTCACCCGCCAGGCCTTCGCCGGCATGCTCTGGTCGAAGCAGCTCTACGACTTCGCCGTGGCCCGCTGGCTCGACGGCGATCCCGGCCAGCCGGGACCGCCGCTCAGCCGCGTCGGCGGCCGCAACGCCCACTGGCGCCACCTCGACAACTTCGACGTCATCTCCATGCCGGACAAGTGGGAATACCCCTGGTACGCGGCATGGGACCTGGCCTTCCACTGCATCGCCCTGGCCCATGTCGACCCCGGCTTCGCCAAGGAGCAGCTGATCCTGCTCTGCCGCGAGTGGTACATGCATCCCAACGGGCAGCTCCCCGCCTACGAGTGGTCCTTCGACGACGTCAACCCGCCGGTGCACGCCATGGCCGCGCTGCGCGTCTTCGAGATCGCCGGCGACGGCGACTACCACTTCCTCGAGCGCGTCTTCCACAAGCTGCTGATCAACTTCACCTGGTGGGTCAACCGCAAGGACAGCGAGGGCAACAACCTCTTCCAGGGCGGCTTCCTCGGCCTCGACAACATCGGCCCCTTCGACCGCTCCGCGCTGCCGCCCGGCACCCACGTCGACCAGGCCGACGGCACCGCCTGGATGGCGGCGTACTGCCTCGACATGCTGCAGGTGGCGCTGGTGCTGGCGGAGCACGACGCCACCTACGAGGACGTCGCCACCAAGTTCTTCGAGCACTTCATCTACATCGCCGACGCGATGAACCTGCGCGGCCTCTGCGACGACGAGGACGCGCTGTACCACGACGTGCTCCACGACGACGCCGGCGGCAGCGTGCCCATCCGCGCGCGCAGCATCGTCGGACTCCTGCCGCTCTGCGCCACGGCGACGCTCGGCGACGCCACGCTGCAACGCCTGCCCGGCTTCGCCGCACGGCTGCGCTGGTTCGTCGACCATCACCCCGATGCGGCGCAGGCCGTGTCGGTCGACGTCATGGGGGAGAAGGAGAGCCGCCTGCTGGCCATCGTCTCACCCGAGCGGTTGCGCCGCATGGCCGGGCTGATGCTCGACGAGAGCGAGTTCCTGTCGCCGTACGGACTGCGCGCGCTGTCGCGGTACCACCGCGACCATCCCCTGGAGCTGGTCCTCGACGGGCAGCTGGAGCGGCTCGACTACGAGCCGGGCGAGTCGAGCAGCGGCCTCTTCGGCGGCAACTCCAACTGGCGCGGGCCGGTGTGGATGCCGGTCAACTACGTGCTGATCCAGGCGCTACGCCGCTATCACCCCTACGTTGGCGAGTTGTTCACCGTGGAATGTCCGACGGGTTCGGGGCAGCAGCGCACGTTGAACCAGGTCGCCGACGAGATCAGCGACCGGCTGATCGCCCTCTTCCTGCGCGACGCCAGTGGTCGACGCCCTGCCTACGGCGGCACGACGCTCTTCCAGACCGACCCCGTTTTCGCCGAGGCGGTTCACTTCCACGAGTACTTCCACGGCGACACCGGCGCCGGGCTGGGCGCGTCGCACCAGACGGGATGGACGGGGCTGGTCGCCGACCTGCTCCTGCAGCGCGCCGCGGCCCGCCAGGATCGGCCGCCGCTGGCCGTCGTGCGCTGAGAGCGGCCCCGGGTGGCGTGCCGGCCGCCGTGCGCGTCGCTTGCGCTCGGCCGGCCGGACGTCGGACCCTGTGCAGCGACGTCCGCCGACACTCCCGGAGGCACTGCCCGTGACCCCCGATGTCCAGCCGCAAGAGCAGCCCCAGGGGCAGCCGTCCCCGGCGGCACCGCCGCCGCCCGCCGCGCCCGCGCCGACGCCCGCGCCCGCGCCTGCGCCCGGAGGCACGCCCAGCCCGACCACCATCGCCTACCTCTTCGCCACCCGCTTCGTCCCCTCCGAGCAGCCGGGCAAGACCGGGCAGCGCGCCTGGGGCACCGGCGGGGTGGTGGTCACCAGCGAGCTGGCCGCCGGCCTGGTCGCCATCGCCCTCTGGCAGCTGCGCGAGCGCGGCGCCGTCCGGCTCGAGCCGGTCACCGGCAAGAAGCTCGGCTTCATCCCCGACAACGGTGTGCGCGTCGTCCCCGTCGACACCTCGATGACCTCCGGCGGCGTCGAGCGCGCCGTGCTCGACCACCTCCGCCGCTCCAAGCGCGCCGGCGAGGGCAAGGAGCGCGCCTTCGACGTCGCCAACATGCTCTGCCGCGATGGCGGCGAGCCGCGCGGCGTGATCATCCGCATGGCCATCGACGAGGCCGTCGCCCTCGGCTACCTCGACCGCAGCAAGTCCGACGCCGGCGTCATCGGCCGCCTCGCCGGCAAGCCCAAGACCAAACTCGAACCCCACGAGGACCGCATCGCCACCCTCGCCCCCGCCGCCGAGACCCTCGCCCTCGCCTGGCGCGACTTCCGCGAGAACGAAGCCGACCTCGCCCGCCTCCTGCGCTCCACCACGTACGAAGGCATCGAGGTCCGCGCCCGCCGCAACCGCGACGACGACTGAGCTCGTTGCCGCGCCCCATGCGCGACTTCGGCTGAACCTCAGCCCGTGGCGGGGTGCCAGCGGTGGCCGTCCCAGGACCAGCGCGGGGAGGATTGGTCGGGTTGGGGTTGGAAGTAGACGCCGCGGCCGTCGGTGTAGAGGAAGCCAGGGACGGTGGGGTTTGGGCCAGTGGTGGCAACTTCGCGCCAGCCGGCGGCGGCATGGATCCAGGTGTGGCCGAGCTCGTTGAAGAGGAGGACGCCGCCGTCGACGGGATCGCTGACCAGGTTGCCGGCGGCAGGCTCGGGCTCGCGGCCGCCGAGGGCGTGCCAGGTGATGCCGTCGCCGGCGAAGGTGTGGCTCTCCGCCGCCATGCAGGGATCGGGGAAGCACTGCGCGCGCTGGCCGTTGTAGGCGAGGACGACGCCGTCGGTGGGGTCGACGGCGAGGCTTCGTGAGGGCAGCCCGACCCCGCCGTCGCGCGTCCACGCCGCGCCGTCCCAGTGGTAGGTGCCGATGGCGGAGACCAGCGGGCCACCGAACTCGGCGACGACGCGGTGCGCGGCAGGCAGTCGACCCAGGCCAGCGGCTGCACAACCGGCGGCGCGTTGCGCGAGGGCAGCGGGCGCCAGTCGGCGCCGTCCCAGGACCAGGCGTCGTCGCGCGTCTGGGCGGGCGCGACCACGCGGTCGGTCTGCGGCGCGGTGTAGCCGCCGCCCTGGAGGAACACCTGGTGGGCGGCCGGGTCGCTCATCAGCAGCGCGGAGCGCGGGCTGGGCTGGTGGGCGGGGTGGAGGCGATGCCAGGCGCCGTCGCGCCACACCCAGGTCTCCTCGCTGTCGCCGGTGGACGTCCGCACCCAGCCCAGGAAGAGCAGCTCGCCGTGGTCGGGGTCGTACACCGCCGAGCCGTATTGGAAGCGACTCGATCCGCTGCCTGCCGCGCCGCCCCCGCCCGCAGTGTGCACGGCGGGCTGCGCCGGCGCCGGACCGCAGGCCGCGACCAGGCCGGCGGCGATGCCGGCGACCACGCGGGGGCGAAGCAGTTGCGAGATGGCCACCACCGATGAGACGCGCCAGGCGTCTCATCGGTTCCGGTGGCCTCCCCCCTCAGCCGGCTACGGGGTGGTCGGCCAGAAGGACGCAGCCCAGGTGCCGCTGGCCAGCGTCGCCTGCCCGCTCAGGTTGGGATGGAAGTAGTCGAGGGTGCTGACCTGGCTGGCGCTGAACGAGGTGTTGAACGTCGTCAGGTTGTCCCACAGGCAGTTGGCGTACTGCTGGCAGACCTGCTGAAGCACGCTGTTGTCCGCCTCCTCCTGCGACAGCACCTGCTGGCGCTGCGCCTCGGTGTTGTTGCGATTGAGCATCGACTGGCAGATCTGCGCGCTGGCCCACACCAGCTCGGCGGCCGAGTTGGTGTGCAGCACGCTCCACAGGTTGTAGATGTTCGGGATGCTGCTGACGAAGATGTGCGCACCCGCCGGCAGCCCCGACTCCAGCGAGCTCATCGTCGACTGGAAGGAGCTCTGGAACGTCGCGGTGGGCGTCATCCCGGCGATCGTCGAGGTGCAGACGTCGTTGGCGCCGATCAGGATGGTGACGTACTGGGCCCCCTGGCTGACTGCGTTGGACGCTTGGGTCCCGGTGTCGCCGACCTTGGCCCCGGTGACCGCGTCGTCGTAGTAGTGGCCGCTGATCGCGCTGTTGGCGGCGAGGATGCGCTGGTAGTGGCTGTTGACGCCGTCGGTGGTGGAGTAGCCGGTGGTCCAGGAGTCGGCGGGGTGGTTGCCGTACGAGCAGCACACGTCGTACGCCTGGGAGATGGAGTCGCCGATGGCGGCGATGCTGTTGGGCAGCGGCACGCTGGTCGCGTGCACCGCCGTCGTCCCCAGCCCCGCCGAGACGAGGGCTGCCGTGGCAGCCATCACCGCTGTGAGTCGCCGTCGCGTGGTCATGAACCCTTCCTCCGTGCCTGTCTGAATTTCAGGCGGCGAGCGAGGACTCTGGGGGCGCAGGACCACGCATGTCAATGCAGCGCGGAAAGCTGTCGGAAACCTGTCGGCTCGATGCGCGCGGCAGCGCGCGTGCGGGTTAGGTGGTGGTCGGCTTGCGACGGGTCCGCGCCCCGGTGCGCGTGCGCGTCGTGCCGGTCGTGGCGCGCGGTGTGGTGCTGCGCGTGCGCGTCGTGCCACCGGTGGTCCGTCGCGTCCCGGTGGTGGCGCTGCGTGTGCGCGTCGTCGACGACGCGCCCGTGGTGGCGCGCGATGTCGTGCTCCGCTTGCGCGCCGGTGTGGACTTCTTGGTGCTCCCGCCGGGGTTGCCCGACGACGACGCCGTCGCGGCACCGGTCGCCCTGCTGTTCGCCGCGGTCTTGGCGGCGCGCGCCTCCAGGGCGTCGGCGAGACGGCGCTCGGCATCGGCGAGCCGGTCACCCAGGGCGGTGATGCGCTGCTGAGTCCTCTCCGCCCGCTGGATCAGCTTCTCGCGCGCGCCGCGCGTGTCGTCGACCAGCTTGCGCAGCGCCTTGAGCCCGGGATTCTTCTGCTTCTTGGCCATGCTGCTCCTCGTCGCGGACGCGAGCGCGCCCTGCATGTGGGACACCGTTTGTACACAAGCGCGTGGCACTATGCAAGCATCGCGCTGAACATCGGTTCGCGCCAGGGCCGGCGCAAACCGCTGAGCCGCGGTCGCCTTAACCATTTGGCCGCAGCTTCATAACCTGCCGCGTGCCATCATGGCCCGGTGATCGAGCGCGAGGTCAAGCTGGTCGCGCCCCCCGGCTTCCGGCTGCTCGACGTCGGCGCCGCCGCTGACGGCATGGTGGTCACCGCCGCGCCGGAGCGCCGCTTCGAGACGGTCTACTGGGACACCGCCGACCTCCGCCTGCTCGGCTGGGGTGCCACCCTGCGGTACCGCGCCGGCGAGGGCTGGACGGTCAAGCTCCCCGCGCCGGGCAACGGGCGCGTCCTCGCCCGCGCCGAGCACGTCTTCGAGGGCAGCCCGCGACAGCCGCCGCCCGCCGCGGTCGATCTGGTCCTCGCCTACGCGCGCACCGCGCCGCTGTCGCCGGTGGTGCGCATGCGCACCGTGCGCCACGTCGCCGCGCTGCACTCCGCCGACGGCACGCGCCTCGCCGAGGTCGACGACGACCTGGTCACCGTCCGCGACGGACGCCGCATCGCCACGCGCTTCCGCGAGATCGAGGTCGAGCTGGCCGAGGCGACGCCGACCGAGCTGCTCGACGCGGTGGTCGACCGCCTCGTCGCCGGCGGCGCGCAGGCCGGCGACGCCACTCCCAAGGTGGTTCGCGCCCTCGGCGCGCGCGCGCCCGCGTCGCCCGAGGTCGTCGCCGAGCCGCTGGCCAAGGACGCCACCGCCGGCGACGCGGTGCGCCGCGCCATCGCCATGTCGGTGCAGCGCCTGATGCGCAACGACCCGGGTGTCCGCCTCGGCGACGACCCCGAGGCCGTGCACCAGGCGCGCGTGGCGACGCGGCGGCTGCGCTCCGACCTGCGCACCTTCGCACCGCTGCTCGACCGCGCCTGGGTCGACAATTTGCGGGAGGAGCTGCGCTGGATCGCCAGCGAGCTCGGTCGGGTTCGCGACGGCGACGTGCTGCTGGACCGACTCCGCGCCACCGCGGCCCGCGCCCGCGGTCTCGACACCGCCGCCGTCAACGCGGTGCTCGGCGAGCTGGCCGCCGAGCTCGACGCCGAGCGCCGCCGACTCCTCGAAGGAATGCGCGAGTCGCGCTACCTGGCGCTGCTCGACGACCTCGTCGCCGCCGCGGCACACCCGGCGCTCACCGCCGACGCCGAGCGTCCCGCGTCCGAGATGCTGCCCCGACTCGTCGACCGGCCCTGGCGGCGACTCCGCCGCACCCATCGCGCGCTCGACGATCCTCCGCACGACGAGCAGCTGCACATGGTGCGCATCGACGCCAAGCGGGTGCGCTACGCCGCCGAGGCGGTGGCGCCGGTGGCCGGCAAGCCGGCGACCGCGCTGGCGAGCGCCGCCGCCGCGGTACAGGAGGTGCTCGGCGACTTCCACGACGCCGTGGTCGCCGCGGAGTGGCTGCGCGGCCGCGCCGGACGCGGAAGGGCGCGCGCCTTCGCCACCGGCGCGCTGTACGCGATGGAGTTGCAGGCCGCCGAGGAGAAGCGCGCGCAGTGGCCGAAGGCGTGGAAAGCGCTGGACCGTCGCCGCCTGCGCACCTGGATGTCGGCCCCGCCGCGACCCGCGCCTACGCGACCTCGACGGCGGGACGCTGCGGCACCACGGCGGAGAGCAGCACGCGATCACGCGCGTAGCTGAGCCGCTCGACAGCCTCGCCGAGAGTCACCCAGGCGATCTCGTCGACCTCGACATTGGGGCGGAAGGCGCCGCGCAGCGCGCGCATCATCCAGTAGTAGACGATCTTGGAGCGCCCGCGGCGGTCGACGTAGCACGTCGCGCCCAGCGTCCGGCCGAGGCGGCACTGGATGCCGGTTTCCTCGAGCACCTCGCGCAGCGCGCCGGCCTGCTCGTCCTCGCCGGGACGCAGCTTGCCCTTGGGGAATGTCCAGTCGTCGTACGCCGGCCGGTGCACCAAAAGCACGTCACGACCGTGCATCGGCGCAGGACGCCAGACGACGCCGCCCGCGGCGCGCACCAGCGGCGGGGATGCCGGTCGGATCTCGACGACCACGAGGGACATCGTCGCGCGTTCGGACGCCGCGTGCGTTGGCCGTGTGGTTAGGAGGGGATTAAGGTGTGGTGTGTTCGACGGGGCGCGGCTGTCGCGGTGTCACGGCTGCTGCCGCTGTCACCGCTGTCACCGCTGTCGTCGCCGTGCGCGCCGCATGCACCGCTCGGCCGCCGCGCCCGGCCGGGTTCCTGCGCCGGCATCGACTGCGGTGAGGGCACGGGGTAGGCAGCGGCGGTGGCGCCCGCGTCGTTGAGCGGTGCGCCGTTCTGCATGCAGGCGACCGCCACTGGCGCATCGCGCAGTGTGGGGATCGGCAGCGGCGGGCGCGACGCGTCGGCGGGCTCGGCGAGGTTGAGCGCGCCGGTGAGGTCGCCGACGGTGGCGCGCCGCCAGGCACTGAGATTCGGCACCTCGACGCCGAAACGGCGCTCCAGGAGAAGCAGCGTCGACGTGTGGTCGAGCACGTCCGAGCAGACCAGGCCGCCGCGGCTGAACGGCGAGATCACCAGCATGGGAACGCGAAATCCGAGGCCGATGGGGCCGCGCGGCTGTGCGCCGCCAGCGGTGAGCCATTCCTGCTGCGTTCCCGCTGGCGCGGTGGGAGGCGCGACGTGGTCGAAGAACCCACCGTTCTCGTCCCAGGTCACCAGCAGCAACGTGCGGGCCCACACGTCACTGCGCGCGGTGAGGATGTCGATGATCTGGCTCAGCGCATCCTCGCCGAGTCCCGGCGCGTCCGGCGGATGGTCCGAGGTGACGTCGTCGATCTGCAGCCAGCTGACCTGGGGCAGTTCACCGCTCAGCACGTCGCGCGTGAAGTCCTCGGGAAATGTCGGCAGCACACCGCGCGCGTAGAGCTCTGTGCTGGGATCCTGGTAGGCGGCGAACAGCTGCAGCACGTTCGACGAGGTGAGCTGCAACTCCGGGTCGCTGTACTGCTTCCAGCTGATGCCGGCGGCCTGCAGGCGCTCGGGATACGTCGTCCAGGACAGGCTGCCGTACTGCGACATGCCGGGATTGCTGGTGACCGGTCCGCCGTTGACGCCCGCGGGATCGATGCTCGCCGTCATCGCGTAGAGGCGGTTGGGATCGGTCGGCCCCAGCACCGAGCAGTGGTAGCCGTCGCAGATGGTGAAGGCGTCGGCCACGGCGTGGTAGAAGGGGATGTCGTCGCGCGTGTAGTAGCCCATCGTCGCCGCGCCGTACGGGTCGTCGGCGGCGAGGTGGACTCGGGCGAAGCTGTCCATGGCACCGTTGTTCCAGCAGGAGTGCTGGTTGCCCCAGGAGTGGGTGATGTCCTCGGTGCAGGTGCCGTTGGCTGCCGGCGGCAGCGGCCGTGTGTCCAGCCGGAAGGGCAGCAGGCGTCCCACCGGCGGGTTGCTCGTGTTGCTGCCGTCCGGCTGCCAGAACACCGGCGCACCGTCGGGCAGCGTCATCGCGTGCGGGTCGGAGAAGCCGCGCACACCGCGATAGGTGCCGAAGTAGTGGTCGAAGGAGCGGTTCTCCTGGATGAGGATGACGACGTGCTCGATGTCGTTCAACGAGCTGGCGCAGCGCCGCGGCGCGGCGAGGGCGCGGCGCAGGCCTCCGGGGAGGACGGCGGCGCCGAGCGCTGCGGCAGCGACGCCCGTGCCGGCGCGCAGGACGGCGCGGCGTGAGATGCGGCGTTGGAGGAGAGGGTCCATCGCTCCATGCAGACCGTTGTGATGCGGTCGAGCTTGCAACCCTCGCCAGGTCTTAACCCCGCGTGCTCAGGCGCCGCGCCGCTGCTCTGCTGGCGTCAGAGAACCGTGCCGACCGAGACCGTGTGTCCCGCCGCCGCGACCGCCGCCTTGATCTGGATGGTCGCCGGCAGCTGCGCGAAGTCGGGCCACACCGGTGCGCTGAGGTCCATGCCGCCCTCGCAGACGTGCGGGCCGGGATCGGGGATCTGCGGCATCAGGGGCGCGGTGATGTTCGGCGCGGTGAAGTCGAGAACCTCGGCGATGTTGTTCGCCGCCGCGTCGCGCGGTGTCAGCGCCGGCAAGCCGAAGCGCCACTCGACCATCTTGAGGATGGAGGTGTGGTCGTAGACGTTGGTGGCGATGCCGCCGACAGGGGAGAACGGTGAGATCACGTACGTCGGCACGCGGAACCCGGCCTGCCCGTGGTCGAAGGTGGCCGGCTCGCCGGTGAGGCTGGTGGTGGTGTCGGCAGGCAGCTGCGGCGGTGCCACGGTGTCGAAGAAACCGCCCCACTCGTCGTAGGTGATGACCAGCACCGTCTTGGGCCAGCAGGGGCTGCTGATCAGCGCGTTGACGATGCGGCCGAGGAACGCCTCGCCGCGGCGGATGTCGGCGTGGGGATGGTCGTCGAACGAGCTGCCGGACTCCTCGTCGACGAAGCCCGGATCGATGTAGCTGTACTGCGGCAGGGTGCCCGTCGCCGCCTGTGCGAAGAAGGTCGACGCGTCGCGGCAGATGGGCAGGTACTTGGTTCCCCACAGCGCGAGGAACGGTTCGTCGCTGAAGTAGTAGTTGGCGCTCACCCCTGCGGCCTGAAGGTTGTCCCAGATCGTCGGCATGGTCGAGGGCACCGTGCCCTGGACGTAGGGCAGGTTGTTGTCGATGCGATCCGTTCCCGCCGCGTGGGTGTACATGCGGTTGGGGAATGTCGGCCCGAGGAACGAGCAGAACCAGTGGTCGCAGATGGTGAACTGCTTCACCAGCGCGGCGTGGAAGGGGATGTCCTGCGCGGTGTAGTAACCGAGCGCGTAATCGTCGTTGCCGCCCTTGCGGAAACCGTCGCACAGGCCGCCGTCGTACTGGGTGCGGCCGCCGTCGTAGGAGTGGTCAGGGTCGTTGAACCCGCAGCCGGTCCAGGTGTCGGTGAGCCGGTGCGTGCTGTGCGGGTTGCCCGCGTCGTCGAGGTAGGTGAGCCCCGACTGCTGCCCGGTCGCCCCGGGCACCCACCCCAGGTAGTGGTCGAAGGAGCGGTTTTCCATGCACACCACCACGATGTGCTCGATTCCGCTCTGTCCGGGGGGCGGCAGCGGGTTGCTCGCCCGCACAGTGGCGACGCGCGTCAGCGCATCGATGCCGCCCGTCGCGGCGACCAATCCCGTCGCCCCTGCGGCGCGCAGGAACGTACGGCGGCTGATACGGCCCATCTTCACATCCCTTCCTTGGCGTCAACCCGTCAGTCGTGCGATGCACCCATGCGTGCCGCACGTCGCCACTGGGAGCAGAGCATGCATCGAGTCGTGCTGTCAAGGCGTTAAGAGCTGGTTGTGGTTGGGCGGTGTGCGGGCGCAAGTGGGCGGCGTCCGGCTGACAATCACCCGCTCATCGATGGTTAACCTTTTGCCCGGTGCGGCGCCGCTAGACTGCGTCGCGGACTGCCGCCCGGATGGGCGTCGCGGTGCGAAGGGATGAGACGACTCGGGAGGAAGGTTGAGGTGCGAAGCTGCGCGCACCGCGTTGGATGCTGCGCACGATGATCCGGGTGCTCGCTTCCGTTGCCGTCGTCGTGGTCGGCGGTGTCGTGGCGGCCACGCGGGTCCTCGGGGGCGCTGGCAGCGCGCCTGTTCCCGAGGCGGCGCACGGGCCGTCCGTGTCCCCCGCGTCGGTGCGAACCTTCGGGCCACAGGTGATTCCCGGTGGCGGACCGTCCAAGCCGGCGGACCTGGTCAACTCGCTCCTGGTGACCTACGCGCCGGGGAGCGCATGCGCATCCGTGCAGGTCGCCACCCCGATCGACAAGGTTCCACAAAGCTGTGGTGCGGCATGGAAACCCTTCGGGGTGAAGCTCGTGCCCGGCCAGGACATGCTGCGGCACGCCCCCCGCTTCCCGCAGGTCAGCGCAGGCCCCGGGGTCTCACCTCACGATGCCATCGAGGTCGCCGTGGCGCTCTGGCGGACGCGGACCTTCCAGGCGTTTGCCCTGGCGACACGACAGCTGGGCATCGACGACGCCCTGGGCACCGACCACCTCTTCCCGCGCGTTGGCGCGGAGGAGCTGGCGGTCGAGAAGGGCGACCGGGTGACGACGCCGCTCTGTCATTTCTTCCCCACCCAGATGCGCGTCGTCGCGCTCGCCGACGACCTGAAAAGCTTCGAGCACCGTACCGGACGCACGCTCGGGGTCAAGGCCCGTTTCGTCGGGCCCTGCTACGCCACGGCCACCGACCTTAGCGGCGCCAAACACCAGGTGTTCTCCTTCAACGGAGTGGACGACGTCGTCTTCGTCGGCGACGTCGGAGGAGGTGACCCGTTGGGGGCCGACCTGGACGTGACCGGCCTGGGTGATTGCTCCGCGGACGTCGCCAAGCAGACGTGCGCCATCTAGCCAAACCATCGTCGGGCTCACGAGGAGGACCGCCTATTGTCCGTCGGCTTGGGTAGCCACACGCACTTCCGGCGGGGAAGGGTCAACCGGATGCATTTCACACTATGAGGATTTGGGAATGAGAAACAAGAGTCTCGGTCTGCTGTCCAGCGGCGTCATCGCCGTCGCCGGTCTTGCCGTCGCAGGTGGGCACACCGTGTTCGCCAGCGGCTGCGCCACCACCGGCGTGTACTCGTCGGCCACCCCTGTGTCGGGCGACGGTGAGAACACCGGCGCGCCCGTCAAGGCCGGCGTGTGCACCCAGCTCGGCCCGAACGCGACCGGCGTGACGGGCGGCCTCGTCGAGGTCGGTGCCAACCCGTTCGGCAACGGCGTGGTGTACGTGCCCAACACGACCAACCCGCTGGGCGGCCCCAACACCGGCGTCACCAACGTTGCCGGCGTTGCCAACGTGCCCGGTGCCTATGTCGTGGTTGACGGCAACAATGACAACAACCCCTTGGGCGCGCCGGCTGGCCTCACCCAGCTCCAGGCGTCGCAGGGATACTTCGGCGTTTCCGACTACGAGAGCGGGACGGAGAACCCTGCTGCCCAGGATCTCGGCTCCTGCTCCTCGTCGCCGACATCGAACGGTGGCTCCAACTCGGGCGGCAGCGTCGGCGTGGATCCGCAGTGCTCGGTGTACCCCGCGGGTGCGCCCCTGCCCGTGGCCTGTGGCCACGTCAGCGGCAACGACTTCGACGGCAACAACGGCAGCCTCGGCCGCGACGGCTGCTGGGAGCCGTGATCGGCTGACTCAGCCAGGTTTCTAGGGATAAAGGGGGAGCGGCGCGCCGCCGCTCCCCTCCCTGTCTGTCCCGGGGGTTATTGAGTAATTAAGGTCCGCCGGTGGCTGAAACGCCAGGCGACCTCGAATGTCTCGTCTTGTGTATGTCGCCGGCAAAGGGCGGGTCGCCGGAGGAGAGGAGGACACCGTGCGAGTGCGCTTGCGGGAGCCGCGGTGAGCGGCCGTCGCTTGCCGCGGTGCGCTGCTGGGCGCGGACCGTCCGCGCGGCGGCGGGTGGCGGCGCTGCTTGTGGCCAGCGCGGGCGTCGTGATCGCGGGCGTCGCGATGTTCGGCGCGTCGCACGCCTTCGTCGACACGACGGCGCAGGTGGCTCCCTCGGCAGCCCCCTCGCCCACTGACCTGCGCTGCCTGACGCGGGGATCGAATGGCGAGTGCAACTTCCCCGCGCCGGCGGTGGGCACGCCTCCGGTCGCCGTGCAGTCACCGGTCCCCTGTCCTTCGCCCGCGAACGGGCCCGTCTGCACCAGGTATACCAATCCTCGCAGCAGCAGCACCACGCCGCCGGCCCTTCCCTCACAACACAACCCCGCGGCCGCCTGCACCGCCCAGCCTCCGCCGGGCTCGCCGAACGGGTGGGTGCGATACGGCTCGCCCCAGCTGATCGACTGGCACACGGTCACCGCGGACGCGCCGCAGGCACCCGGCGAGGCCGTGCCTGATCCTTCGTACGACAACGAGTTCCCGCTCCCGTTCAAAGTGGTGGTCGACCGGCTGCATCCCTGCGTGGCCTATCGGATCGGGGGGGCGAGTTGGAGCCAGATCCAGCGGAGCCTGGATGGTGGAACGACATGGAGCGTCGTCCTCGACGGCAGTCAGGTGGCGCCGTCTCCGCGGTTTCGTCGCATCACCGTTGCCGGGCAGGACGCCATGCACGAGACCGTCTACGCGCTCGAAGAGAGCAACGGCGACGCGCTCGTCGCCAGCAACGACGAAGGCACCACCTGGCGGCTCGCCAGCGGCTCGCCCTCGGACGCGGCCAACCTCATCGGTGAGTACCCCTACGCCCTGGCGGCAGGCCAGGACCCGAACGTCGTCTACGTCGCCACCCTGCAGTGCTTCGGCCAGCGACAGCATCCGCAGTGGTGCCAGAACGAGCAGCATCTGGACACCGGCCAGGACACTGGCAAGAGTCGAGGGGGCTACGTGGGTTCCCTGCGCCTCTACTGGTCGCGGGACGGCGGCCACACCTGGAACGCGCTTGCGGACGGCGGCAACGGTCTTCCCGACTGCACCATCCAATGGCTCGACATGACGCCCGATCCGGACGACGACGGGCACCTCTGGATCGACTACTACGCCGCACCCGACCCCATCTATCACCCATGCTCCCAGGCAGAACCGGCGGGAGGAGTATTCGGCATCGAGGGGCGCTGGAACCAAACCGACTACGCCATCAGCAGCAGCTCGGCGACCTGCCCCTATGCAGGAACGTTCTCCGTCACCCGCGCGCCGTCGGGAAAGCGACGCATCGTCTGCAATTATCTACGCGGCTACAGCGACGACGACGGCGCAACCTGGACGCCGTTCACGTCGCCGTTCGAGAGCGGCCCGTCGAGCGGTTTCACGTCCAACTTCGCAGTTGCACCCAATCGAGACCTGGTGAAGCTGGCGATGGTCGCCTACGGTGCCTACGACCCGGGCGGCACCGCCGAGCCGCGCCTGCTCGTGTACCACGCCACCCGGAGCGGCGGGTACGACATCGGCCTGGGCGCAACGCTCCCCGGCTACGGCGGCGTAGAGCGTTCGCTGTTCGACTGGCCCCCCTACGACCCGGTGATCCCACCACTGCACTACGACCTCCTCGCCAACGAGGACTCGGGTGAACACGTCGCCGACTACGAGATCGACGGCGCGGGCAACGTCTACATGAACGTGGGCATCGTTTGCTACAACCCCGCGTGCACTCCGGACGCAGCCGCCCGAGCCGGAATGCATGAGGACAACACCAAGGCACATTGGGCCGTCTGGCAGACGATGCGCTACACCATGCCCTCGCCGGGGACGCTGCCCGTCCTGCTCAGCCCGTATTCGGCTCAGGACCAGTCGACCGGTACGACACCGCACACCACCACCTCCTGCACGAGCACGGTGCAGAACTCGTGCTACCTGGTTCCCATCCACCAGTGCTCGCTCACCGGCGACTCGTCCGACGACGCCAACGGCACCGTGGCCTTCACCGGGAACGACCTGCTCTACACCCGCACCGGCGAGCGCGGGCCTGCCCCCTTCACCGCGATGATCCACCGCCTCGACCCAGCGGCCTGCGCAGCCCATGCTCAGGTCCCCGACGCCGGCGCGGTGATCGTCCACTTTCCGCCGGACCAGTATGCCCGCGCTCGAGCCGAGACCCAGCTGGACGATGCCTTCAGCGGGCCGTGGCTGAACCAGCCCGCTCTCCCGGTGGACCGACCGGTGATCGACACGATCACGTACGACGCCAACCATGATCGGATCTACTTCACCCTGGAGCCGGAGAACGTTCCCGACCCGAACCACAACCGGTCGAACGGCGTCGCCGCCATGGAGAACCAGCTGGCCCTCTGGTCCGCCGATCTGCACAGCTCCAACGGCGTCCCGGCATCGAATCTGGACGCGACGCTGGTCAGCGTCGACACGGGTTACTGCCCGGATGACAACGGTCTGTCCCACGTCGGAGCCGCCAGCCAGGTGCTGGCGTACGATCCCATCGGCGACAACACCGCCGCTCACGGCCATCCCGACGGCGTCATCTGGGCTTGCCTGCCCGGCCGACCTGCGGCGTTGGACACCGCCGGCAGCCAGGTGGACGAGCCCTGCTACGCCTCCTTCGAGATGTCCGGCGTCGCCGACACCGGACTGCACGTCGACAGCTGGAGCATGGAAGACCTCTCGCCACGCTCCGGCCAACATCGCGCCCTCCTCGATCTCAACGGCCCCGGCGGCGCCGGCCTGGAGGTCTTCGACCTCCAGACATGCACGGAAGGCCGGCACTATCAGCCCAATCACCAGCAGCCCGCCGCCTACGGATCGTCCACCCTGGCGTGCGACGCGGTGACGTACGGGTCCGACGTGCGTGTCGGTGACCCCAACGAGACCGCACAGCTGGAGTCGCAGGAGGGCGTACCGCCGTTCACCGGGAGCTTGCGCGGTGCTGTGATATGGCAGCGCACCGGCGCCACCCTCATCGCCGGGCTGATCCCCGACAACGGCGATGCGCCCTCCAACGACGCGGAGACGTGCCGGATGCCGGTGACGCTCGCCTACACCGGGCCGGCGGTGGTGCAGCCGGGATTGCTGCACATCACCGGACGGCTCTCCATCGACGGGACAGGTGCGCCGGCCGTGCAGCAGCCGATCCTCGTCAGTGTCGACGGCCACCCGGTCGACGGCAGTCCCGTGCCGACGCGCCCCGACGGCACCTTCACGCTCACCACCACGGTGGGCGACGGACAGCACACCATCCGGCTGCAGTACGCGCCGTCGGCCACCAACCTCGCCTTCTACAGCGCCGACACCGTCGCCGTGGTTGGACCGGCAGCAGTTGTGCCCGGTAGTGGCCCTCGCCCCGGCGGGACGTCAGAACCGTCCGGCCCGCAGGGTGGGAATGTCGTCCTGGGGTTGGGAAACCTCCCGCCACCAGTTGTGGTCGACCGCGGCTCGGCGCCGCTGGCAGCACAGGCGCAGGGGAGCCAGGCAGCCCAGGGACAGGCACAGGCAGCTGCCGCCGAGCAGCGCGAAGAGGAGCACCAGTTGGCATATGCGTACGAGTTCCCGGACGACGCCGAGCCCGGCACCGAGAGCGCGCCGAGTGGCGCGCCACCGAGCGACACGATGCCGATGACGTCACTGAGCGCTCGCAGCGGTCGTGAGGTTCTCACCGGCGCGTCGCTGAGCGGCCTCGCCAGCGCGACGTTGGTCGGTCTCGTCGTGCTGCTCCGGTGGTCATCCGCGCAGAGCCGGCGGCGTGAACGGGCGATTCGCACACGAGGCGCGCGCCGATGAATCCGACGCTCCGTCTTTCCCGGCCGCGGCGTGCCCTCTTTCTCGGCATGCTGGGAGCCAGCCTGCTCGGTGTCGCCGGCGGAGCGCACCCGACCGGTGCGCTGGCGGGAAGCTCGCTTCCGCCCATCCGCCATGTCTGGATCATCATGCTGGAGAACGAGAGCGATGCGAGCGCCTTCGAGGGAACGCAGAACTCGTACCTGCCCAGCCTCCGCGACGCCGGCGCCTACATTCCCGGCTACTTCGGCGTCGCCCACCAGAGCCTGCCCAATTACATTGCATTGCTCAGCGGACAGGGTCCCAACCCCGACACGCAGAGCGACTGCCAGGTCTACCAGGACGTCTCGCCCGGCTCGCCGACGGACGGCACCTGGGGCCAGACGTCGGCGTCGAGCGGCTGTGTCTACCCCGCAGGGACGAGAACCTTTCCTGACCAGCTTTCCGCCGCCGGATACACCTGGAAAGGCTACATGGAGGACATGGGGCAGGATTCCGGCCGCGACACGCCGATGACCTGCCCGAACCCCATGTCGCCTCGACAGGACACCACGCAGTCGGCTGAGAAGCCGATGAGCAGCAACGGCAACCAGGGTGACCAGTACGCGGCCCGCCACGATCCCTTCATGTACTTCCACTCGATCATCGACAAACCGGTGTGCGGCGCGGACGTGGTCCGCCTCCAGGACCCGAACACGGGACTGCTGCACGACCTGGCTTCGGCGAGCACCACGCCGAACTTCTCGTGGATCACTCCCAACCTCTGCGACGACGGCCACGATCCGTCGGGCAACACCCAGACCAGCTGTGCCGCTCCCGACGCGGGCGGCAAGAGCACGGTCGGCGGCCTCACCGCCATCGACGACTTCCTCGCCATCTACGTGCCGAAGATCGTTCATTCCCCTGCCTTCGCGAAGGACGGCATGCTGGTCATCACCTTCGACGAGTCACACTTCGACGGCACGCCCAATAGCGACTCCACCAGCTGCTGCAATGAGCAGGCGGGCATGAACACCGCCAGTGCAGGGGTCACCGGCGCTGGTGGCGGCCAGGTCGGCGCCGTGGTCCTCTCGCCGTACGTCAGGCCGGGCACCAAAGAGACGACGCGTCAGTACAACCACTACTCGCTGCTGAGCACGTTCGAAGATCTCTTCCAGCTCACCGGCGGCCACGACGGCCACGGACATATCGGCTTCGCGGCCTACGAGTCCGGCACATATCCGGGGCCCTGTGACACCCAGGTGAAACCGTGCCAACCCTCTTTCGGCGCCGACGTGTTCACCGACCCGTCCGGACGGTCGCAACCCCTTGCGGTCCTGCCGCCACCACCGATCACGCTCCCATCCCCCGGCGGCAGTCCGACATCGCCGCAGAGGGGCGGCTCTTCGGGAAGCGGCAACTCCGCAGCCGGGGCAAGCGGCCAGGACGCTGCATACGCCGGCTCCCCGTCCCCAGCAGCCGCCACTGCCTCGCCTCAACCCAGCGCCGAGGCCACTCTGGGCGACCTGCGACGCAGCGGGCTGCTCGGACCCGCGCTGGCCTCCCCGGCCACTCCCTTCGGCCTGATCTCCATCCTGCTCATCGCGCCGCTCGCTGCGATGGCAGGGGCCACCCTCGTGATCCGCCGCAAGCGAGCCTCCTGAGAGGGATGATGACCGATACCCTTGAGCCACAAGAAGGCATGGCCGCGCCGCGTCGCAATCCCTTTCACCGTCTGCGCGTCTGGGCGCGCGACCGCCGCCGCCGCGGCAAGCGCCTGTTGCCGTTCCGTCTCGGCGGCGCGCCGGCGCTGGTGCTCGCGCTGCTGGTGAGCCTGCTGGTGCTCGGCGGTGTCTTCATCGCTGCGCTGCGCTACACGGAGCCTGCGGTCGCCGGGCGCCAGGTCAGCCTGGACACGCTGCTGGTCGATCTCAACCAGCACGGAGTCGCCAGCGCCGTGCTGCACGACTTCGACCATCGCATCACGGGCAAGTTCGTCGGAGGAGCGCAGTTCTGGACGACATACCCGGCCAGCGATGCGGAGACCCCGCTGCTGATCGACCGCTTGGTCACGGCCGGTGTCAGCCCGGTGAGTGTCGACAGCCAGACCGACAAGCAGGTCGTGCACTTCCTCGCTGCGTACGTCCTGCCGCTCGTCCTCCTCGCCAACCTCTTCGCGCTCATCTTCATCAGCGTCCAGGGCGGTGGCGACGCCATGGGCGGCCTCGCCGACTTTGCCAGCGTGGGCAAGGGAAGGGCCCGAAAGGGGGGACAGCAGGACGACCACGTCACCTTCGCCGACGTCGCCGGTGCCGACATGGCGGTGCTCGAACTGGCCGAGGTCAAGGACTACCTCACCGATCCGGAGCGCTTCGCCGCGCTGGGTGCACGGCCGCCCAAGGGCGTGATGATGTTCGGACCTCCCGGCTGCGGCAAGACGCTGATGGCCCGCGCCGTTGCCGGCGAGGCGCACGTGCCCTTCTTCTCCATCTCCGGCGCGGAGTTCGTCGAGTCGCTGGTCGGTGTCGGCGCGGCGCGCGTGCGCGACCTGTTCCGCCAGGTGCGCAGCGTGGCGCCGGCGATCGTCTTCATCGACGAGATCGACGCGGCCGGCCGGCGGCGCGGCGGTGTCGCGGGTGGCCAGGAGGAGCGCGAGCAGACGCTCAACCAGCTGCTCATCGAGATGGACGGCTTCGAGACCGC
>CAZCJX010000034.1:0-24427 GCA_964499205.1 uncultured Actinomycetes bacterium
CCGGCAAGGAGCCGCACCGCGGCGTCAACCCGGACGAGGTCGTCGCCGTCGGCGCCGCCATCCAGGCGGGCGTGCTGCGCGGTGAGGTGAAGGACGTCCTGCTCCTCGACGTCACCCCGCTGTCGCTCGGCATCATGACCGAGGGCGAGGTCAACACCAAGCTGATCGAGCGCAACACCACCATTCCCACGGCCAAGACGCAGGTGTTCTCCACCGCGTCGGACAACCAGCCGTCGGTGGAGATCGTGGTGCTGCAGGGCGAGCGCCCGATGGCGCGGGACAACCGC
The DNA here is from genome assembly GCA_964499205.1 of uncultured Actinomycetes bacterium. GTDB lineage: Bacteria > Chloroflexota > Dormibacteria > Aeolococcales > Aeolococcaceae > DASRDZ01. The sequence continues at coordinate 288 of CAZCJX010000034.1, forward strand.
ATCCTCGGCACCTTCCAGCTCGACGGCATCGCCCCCGCGCCGCGCGGCATCCCGCAGATCGAGGTCACCTTCGACATCGACGCCAACGGCATCCTCCACGTCACCGCCAAGGACCGCGGCACCGGCAAGGAGAACAAGGTCACCATCACCGGCTCGACGACGCTCCAGAAGGAGGAGGTCGAGCGCATGGTGAAGGAGGCCGAGTCGCACGCCGAGGAGGACCGCCAGCGGGCCGAGGCGGTGGAGACGCGCAACCGCGCGGAGTCGCTGGCCTACCAGGCGGAGAAGGCGCTCGGCGACGCCGGCGACAAGGTGCCCGCCGACGTGCGCAGCGACCTCGAAGCCAAGATCAAGGCGGTGCGCGACGCCATCGCCGCCAACGACAGCGACGCCATCAAGCGGGCGCACGACGACCTGCAGGGCTCGATCGGCAAGATCGGCGAGGCGGTGTACGCCAATGCGGGCGGCGGGCCGGGTGCGGGCGGTGCTGCGGGTGGCGCCAGCGGTGAGGGCGGCGCGGGCGCACCGGGTGACGGCGCGCACTCGCAGCCGCAGTCGGGCGAGGACGTCGTCGACGCCGAGTTCAAGGAAGTCTGAGCCCGGGCGGCGCAAACCCTTCTTCGGATTCGAAAGGGGCGGCTCTGGCTAGAGCTGCCCCTTTTGCTTTGCCCGCCTGCCCTTGGCGGTGAGGGTCGCCAGGTCCTGGCGCACGTTGTGCAGGAAGCCCTTGGTGGCCGACCGCGCCGCCAGCGCGCCGGCGAGCTCGATGGCGCGTGCCGGCGCATCCTTCGGCGACGACGCGCTGACGTGGAGCAGGTGGGCGATGTGGACGAAGAGGGGCAGGTTGTGGCCGAGCGCCTCGTCGCTGACCGGCTGGTCGAGGATGTCGAAGGGCGAGAGGTTGACGACGTCCTCGATGGAGGTGAGCGGGTCGCACTCGCCCAGCGCGCCGGAGCTGGCCGGCACCGGCAGCGTCTCCGGGCAGTCGGGGCGCGGCGCGTCGCGGGTGAACAGGGTGGCCAGCGTCGCCCCGGCGTTGCGCTCGGCCTGGTCGCGCGCGGTGAACGAGCCGAGGCCGAACACCTCCTCCACCGCGGCCAGCACGCTGCTGTGGTCGTGGACGCGGCCGTCGACCAGGTTGCGCTCGGTGAGCGGTGAGATCAGCAGCGCGGGGACGCGGACGCCGTAGCGGTCGAAGCCGAAGTCGTACTTGCTGTTGCAGCCATTGGTGGCACCATCTCCCGGCGGCGTTGCGGCGGGCGGCGGGACGTGGTCGTAGAAGCCGCCGTGCTCGTCCCAGGTGACGATCAGCGCGGTCTCGCCCCAGTGGTCCCAGCCGCGCAGCTTCTCGTAGACGCACTTGAGCAGCCACTCGCCGCGGGTGGCGTCGTCGACCGCGTGCTGCGAGGTGCCGCAGCGGTAGGTGTCGGTGATGATGTGGCCGTAGTTGGGCTCGATGAAGATGTAGCCGCGGCCCTGCGCGCCGACCTCGGCGAGCACGTCGTCGAAGTGCTCGATGAAGCGCATCTCGCCCTGGTCCCAGTAGCCGCGCATCCCCTGCATGGCGAAGCACTGGGGCAGCCAGTAGCCGGAGATCACGTGCCAGGGGAGGTTGGCCGACTCCATCGAGGTGAAGACCTGGCCGTGCTGGAAACGGAAGGGGTCGAAGGCGTAGCCGTCGAGCATCTCCAGCGACGACGGGCTGTGGTCGAGGCCGCCCGACGACGCCGCGTGCACGAAGAAGCGGTTGGGCCAGGTGGGTCCGGGCATCGAGGCGAACCAGCGGTCGCAGACGACGAACTCGCTGGCCAGGGCGTACAGCACGGGAAGCTGCCGCTCGGTCGCGAAGCACTGCATGACGTCGCCGGGCGTGGCACCGCAGCCCGCGTACTTGGGCAGGTTGACCTGGGCCATGTAGCTGGCCACGAAGCCGGTGTTGCTCGGCTGCGGATACGGCGAGCCGTTGGTGTAGACCGCCCCGGGGCCGACCAGCTGCTGGTACACGTCGGCGAAGTCGTGCGCCGGGTCGACGGGGATGCACCAGTCGGCGTTCTCGGTGACCGGGTACGCCTGTCCCTGGTAGACGTTGACGTGCTTCGCCGGGTCGCCGGCGACGCCGTCCACCTCGCGCCGCTGTCCGGTGACGGCGTCGGTGCCGCTGATGCGCGAGAACCCCAGCATGTGGTCGAAGCTGCGGTTCTCCAGCATCAGGACGACGACGTACTTGGGTAGCGTGGCCATGGCCCATCCTCCCGCCTGTCGGGTTGTCGGTCAGCTCACCAGGACTGGACCTGGTCGATCCGCGTCAGGACCCAGTCGTACTTGCCGCTCATGATCGGCGCCTTGCAGTAGCTGCAGACGCCGGCGAGGTCGACGTCGAGGGGAGCGCCGCAGTTGGGGCAGCGCTGGTTCATCGTCCCCGCGCCGGTCTTGGTGGTGGCGTCGGAGGAGCGCTGGAAGGCCCAGTCCTCGCGCCACTGGGTGACGTCGCGGTTGCCGCGCACCACCTTGCCGGAGCTGTCGTCGACATCGTAGTCGGCGCAGGCGGCGAGGATGCGCACGGTGATGGTGTCGTAGGACTGGTCGCTGTGCGCGGCGACGACGTCGGCGTCGCCGATCGACAGGTTGTCGAGCATGTTGCGCCGGTGCTGCGCGAGGTACTGGTCGATCTGCACCTTGTGCTGCTGCCAGATGCCGTCGGCCATGACCCGGCGGCTCATCTCCGGCTTGCGCTCGCTCCACGCCTGCTGCACCACAAAGAAGGCGCGCTCCACCTCGGCCAGGAAGGCGGCCTGGTCGAAGGCAGGGTCGTGCGCCTTGATGCTGTCGATTCCGGCCGAAACGCTCTCGCCACCGGTGGCGCCGAGGGCGGCGTCGGCGGTGCCGGGGAGGGTCTCGCCGCGGAAGCGCTCGGGGACGCCGACGGGGTGGCTGTCGTCGTAGCCCTGGGCGGCGGCGGGAATCGCCGCGGTGCCCGGGGTCGTGCCGGTCGCGCTGGCGTCGGGGCGCTCGTAGGCGCTGGGGGGCAGCGGCGGCGCGGTGGCGGCGGCGCGGCGGGCGCGGCCGGCGGGGCCGAGCCAGTAGCGGACCACGCCGAAGAGGAAGACGACGACCAGCACCAGGACGATGAAGGCGAGGATCCCGCCGGCGCCTCCGCCACCTCCGCCCCCGAAGAACGGGAAGAAGAAGCCGCCTCCGCCTCCGCCGCCCCCGAACGAGGAGCCGCCGCCACCGCCGCTGCGGAAGCCGCCGCCACCGCCGCCGAAGTTCTGGCCGCCGCCGGCGCGGGCGACGATGGAGCCGATGCTGGCGATCACTGCTGGGGAGATGCCGGCGGCTCCTCGGGCGCGGCGGGCGCGGCGGGCGCGGCGGGCGGGGGCGCGGGTGCGGGCGCGGGCGCGGGCGCGGTGAGATCGTGCCCGCAGTTGGGGCAGAAGTGCGCCCCGCCCTGCACCTCGGTACCGCACTGTGGGCAGGTCACCGACGCGGGAGCCAGCGCGGTGCCGCACTGGGCGCAGAACTTGGCGCCCTCGGGCGAGGCGGCGCCGCAGTTGGGGCAGGTCACGGTGGGAGCGGCGGGCGCGCCGCCGGCGCCGCTGGGACCGCCCGGCGGAGGCGTGAATCCCGGTCCCCCTCCGGCGAATCCCGGCGACGGTGGCGGGGGCGGGCTCTGCTGCTGCTGCAGCGCCGATCCACCCAGGCCGACGCCGGTGGCCAGGAAGGCGCCGCCGGTGGCGCCACCACCCTTGGCCATGCCCTGCCCGGCGCCGAGCTGCAGCTCGCCCGCGGCGTACTGCTGGAAGCCGCCGGCGAGGCGCGAGTAGGCGGTGTCCTTGGCCAGGCCCTTGAGCGTCTCCTCGTCCTGGTCGGACAGCGAGACGGTGAAGTTGCCCATGCGGGCGACGGTGAGCCCGTAGGTGGCCAGCTGCTGGCCGGCATCGGCCAGCGCCGACTGCTCCATCTGCGGCACGAACGCCGCCAACCCCAGGACGGGCCAGCCGTTGCGCACGATGTTGGCCACAACGGCGGAGCGCAGCACCTTGAGCAGCTGCTCGGCGATCCAGTCGGTGATGCCGGTGTTGTCGGTGACGTTGACGGTGCCGGTCAGGTTGGTGATCAGCGCGGCGCCGTCGTGCACCTTGGCGCTGTACTCGCCGAAGACGCGCAGCCCCACCACCAGGCCGGTCTGCGGATCCTGCACGTCGTCGATGCGGCCGCCGAAGCGCAGGTCGGGGAACTCGCGGGTGCTGACGAAGTAGAGCTCGGTGCGGTAGGCGTTGCCGCCGGTGAGCATGTCCTTGAACATGCCCAGGAAGGGCAGCTCGGTGGCGTCGACGACGTGGCGCCCGGGGGGCAGCGTGCCGATCACCTGCCCCTGGTACATGAAGACGGCGACCTCGTCGGGCGCGACGATGGCCCGGCTCCAGCGGCGGATGTTGACATCCGGCCACTTGAAGACCATCTGGCCCTTGCGGTCGTCGGGGACCGCGATGTTCTCGCGGCGGAAGAGCGCCATGGGAACCCCCTGAGCGTTGCTGGGTGGGCCAGGTGTGGCCCACGGCAGCATCCTACCCGTCCGGCGGCGGCGTCACGCGTGCTTTATCCCGCCGCAACGTACCCTCGTAGGTGCGGCGCAGGCCGCTGCGGTAGAAGCGCGGCAGCAGCTGGCGCACCAGGGGCGGCACACCCATCAGCCGCGGCACGGTCAGGCCGGCGCGCTCCTCCTCGATCACGGTGCAGATGGCCCGTGCCACCGTGGCGGGTTCGAGGAAGGCGCGCTGCACGCCGCGGGGCACGTGGCGCATCGCCTCCTCGCTGAAGATCTCGGTGCGCACCAGCCCGGGGTTGACCCACCCGCAGTGCACCCCGAGGAGGGCCAGCTCGGGTGCCACCGCCTCGGTGAGCGCGATCACCGCCGCCTTCGACGCCGAGTAGCCCGCCTCCCAGGTCCACGGCACCGCGCCGGCGGTGGAGGCGACGTTGACGATGGCGCCGCGGCCCTGCGCCGCCATCGCCGGGAGCACCGCCTTCATCCAGTGCACCGTGCCCATGTAGTTGACCTGCATCACCTGCTGCAGCTCGGCGACCGACGACTCCGCGAAGGCGCGGTGCAGCGGCGCGCCGGCGTTGTCGACGAGCACGTCGATGCGGCCATGCTCGGCCAGAACTGACTCGGCGGCGGCGACAACATCCTCGTGCGCGGCGACGTCACAGACGCGGTACGAGGCGCGCGTGCCGCCGATCTCGGCCACCAGCGACTGCAGCAGCTCTTCGCGCCGCGCCACCGCGACGACCACCGCACCGCGCCGCGCCAGCTCCAGCGCGGTGGCGCGGCCGATGCCGGATGACGCGCCGGTAACCACCGCCACCGAACCGGCGATATGCAACTAGGTGAAACTCACGACGGCGGCAGATACCGCGGCGGCGTGTACCCGCTCGTCCCCTGCCCCGGCACCGTCGGCGCGGGCGGCGCGCCGGAACCCGGCGTCCCGCGCGGCCCCGGCGTGACGCGGGTCGGCATACCGCCGCCGTTGCCGCGCCGCAGGCGCCGGCTCTCCCGCCCGAAGACGCCCTGCAGCACGATGGGAATCACGATCGCCAGCGCGCCGCTGACGAAGGTCGCCGCGTTGGGCAGGCTGGCCGGATCGCTGAGCCCCCAGTAGCAGAACAGGGCGGCCAGGACCGAGAACACGATCACCACCGCCATGCCGCCGACCAGCACCATCTCCTGGTTGCGCTCCTGCACCAGGGAGTGCTCGGGGCGGCGGCGCTGCACGACGCGGTAGATGTTGAGCGCGAACCAGCTGTTGAGCATCATCGAGCTGATGAACGCTGCCGCGGTGATCGACCAGCGGAACTCCGACAGGTGCTTCACGATGAAGGCCGCGATGTTGACGATGATCAGGCCCACCGGGGTGATGGCGCCGATCACCGGGATGGTCCAGCGCTTCAGGAATGGGACCAGGCCGCGCGGCCGGTTGTCGACCACCTGCCGGTTCGGGGAGCGGCGTCCGAAGGCCATGGCGTAAGAGTACGGTTCGCACGGCGCATGGGAACCCCCTGTCGCGCTTTTCGCGACGGGCTCGCCGCCGAGCTCAGATGCTCCAGGCGACCAGGCCGGGCTCGAGCGGCAGCTCCAGGGTGAACTGGGCGCCCCCGGCGGGAACGTTCTCCGCCGAGACGCGGCCGCCGTGCCGCTCCGCCACCAGGCGGACGAAGTACAGCCCCAGGCCGCTGCCGCTGGCCCCGGCCCGCCGGGTGGCGTCGGAGCGGTAGTACTTGAGGAACACCTTGGACTGGTCGCCGGGGGTGATGCCGATGCCCTCGTCGCGCACCGTGAAGCGCAGGAAGCGGGTGCGCTCCAGGCCGGCGCGCAGCCAGACGCGGCGCTCCCCCGCGGTGTGGCGGAAGGCGTTGCTGAGCAGGTTGGCCAGGGCGTGCTGCACGTTGGCGACGTCGCACTCCACCACCACGTCGCCGTCCTCGACCTCGACCTCGAGGCGCACGCCCATCTGCTCGGCCTCGTCGCGCGCCGCCTGCTGCACCGAGCGCAGCAGCTGGGAGAGCGAGACGCGGGAGAGCTCCAGGGGCCGCACCGGGTCCTCGAGGGTGACCGTCTCGCTGATGCCGGTGAGCTGCTCGGCGAGCTGGTCGGCAGCCCGCTCCATTCGCTCGCGCAGCATCCGCGCCTCGTCGAGGTCGACGGTGTCGAGCATGTCGAGGTAGCCGCGCAACACCGTGAGCGGACGCCGCAGCTCGTGGGTGATGAAGCGCAGAAAGTCCTGCGAGGCGTCGGCCCAGCGGCGCAGCGAGCGCACCTGCATCGCCCATGCCAGCGCCGGCTCGACCCGCTCCACGAAGCGCGCCGCGGAGCGCTCGGCCACGTCGCTGAAGGGGACGGGGTCGTTGCGCAGGGCGTAGAGCATGCCGAAGCTGCGCCCGGCGGCGGCCAGGGGCACGAACAGCGCCGAGGCGGGGATGGGCAGGTTGGGCACCGCCGCCTCCCAGGCCCGCGGGTCGACCGGGCACTGCCGCGTGGGCACCGCGTTGTGGAGGATGTCGGCCAGAACACCGTGCTCAGCGCTGACGAAGAAGCCCATCGGGGAGCTGCTGACGCCGGCGGAGGCGACCAGCTCGAGACGGCCCCCGCCGATGTCCAGCCAGAGGCGAGCGCGGTCGGCCTCGACCAGGTGCCAGAGGCCGGCGGCGGCGACGGCCATCACCTCCTCGGGTGCCGCGCCGCTCTCGATGGCGCGGGTGACCTCGAGCACGGCACGGTCGATCACCCGCTCGTAGTCGGCCAGCGCGTCGCTGATGGCCACCCGGGCGAGGTGCTGGACGTCGCGCAGCCGCTGGTCGGTGGCGATCACCGCCTCGGGGGTGGCCCGGCCGGATTCGAGCATGGCGGCGAGCAGCACGTGGGCGCCGGACTCGAGGCGGTCGAGCAGGATCCCGGCGTCGTCGCCGCTGCTCACCACCTCGGCGGCGACGGCGCGCAGCAGGCGCTCCAGCTCGGTGCGGGCGCCGGGGTCGCCGTCGAGGTGGCGCAGCAGGGCTCCGAGGAAGGCGGCGGCGTCCCCGCGAGCGCGGGCGTCCTGGGCGGCGTCCAGCCCCGGCGGGACGACGGCGCTGACGAACGCGTCGGCCACCACGTCGGCGGACAGGCCGGCCCGGCTCACCCGCTTGGCGAGCTCACGGGCCATTCAGCCCGGCCAGCCGTGCCGCGATCGTCACTGTCACCCCTTGGGTACTCGCCACCGGTGGCTTTCTCGGTCACGCGAGTATAAACGTCGAACTTGGGCCCACTCCGTCGGCCGTCGCCTATCTGTGACGGCGCCACCCCTACACTGCGGGAGACCATGGACAGCGAGCGCGACAGCTTCGACACGATCGCCCGCTGGGTGGCCGAGGCGCGCCGGGTCCTCGTCTTCACCGGGGCGGGGATCTCCACCGAGTCCGGCATCCCCGACTTCCGCGGGCCCAACGGCGTCTGGAAGACCCGCGACCCGCTGCGCTACACCATCCAGAACTACGTCGCCGACCCCGAGGTGCGCCGGGAGTCCTGGCAGCTGCGGTTGGAGTCGCCCGTCGACCGGGCGCAGCCCAACGACGGGCATCGCGCCGTGGCGGCGCTGGAGGCGATGGGCAAGGTGAACGCCGTGGTGACCCAGAACATCGACGGCCTGCACCAGGCGGCGGGCTCGCGCACCGTCGTCGAGCTGCACGGCACCACCAGGGAGGCGAGCTGCCTCTCCTGCGGGCGGCGGCTGCCCATGGAGGTGGTGCTCGACCGCGTCCGCGAGGGCGACCGCGACCCCACCTGCGAGGCCTGCGGCGGCATGCTCAAGGCGGCGACGATCAGCTTCGGGCAGGCGCTGGTGGAGGCGGACGTGGAGCGGGCCATGGCCTATGCGGCGGAGTGCGACGTGTGCCTGGCGGTGGGGTCGACGCTCTCGGTGTGGCCGGCCGCCGGCGTGCCGCTGCAGGCGGCGCGCAGCGGGGGGTTGCTGGTGATCGTCAACGACGGCGAGACCGACCTCGACGGGGCCGCCTCGGCGGTGGTGCGCGGGCGCGCCGGTGCGGTGCTGCCGGCCCTGGTCGAGGCGGTGCGCAGCAGCGCGGTGGGCGGCTGATGGACGTCAACCAGGTCGAGCGCGACGCCGACGGGGTGTTCCGCTGCCGCGAGTGCGGGTTCCGCTACGCGCTGGCGCCGGCGGAGATCGCCGCCGCGTGCGAGGCGTCGCTGGGTGACGTGGTGGCGGCGGCCGGCGGCGTGCCGACTGCATTGCGGGCGCGGCGGATCGCCCCGCCGGTGTGGTCGCCCAACGCGTACTGCGCCCACCTCGCCGACGCCACCGAGCTGATCGAGGGCCGGGTGCGGCGCATCGCCACCGAGGACCGGCCGCTGCTGCCCGGGTACGACCAGGACGAGGCGGCGGTGGCCGGCCGGTTCGACGAGGTGCCGATGGCGGCGTCGCTGCCGCGCATCGAGGCGGCGGTGGCACGGTTCACCGCGCTGGTGCGCTCGCTGCCGGAGGACGCATGGTCGCGCGCCGGCGTGCACGAGGAGGCGGGCGACCTGCGCCTGCGCGACATCGCCCACGACATGCCGCACGAGCTGACCCACCATGCCGGCGACCTGCGGCGCCTCGCCGAGGAGCTGCCGCGCGCCGCCGGCTGATCAGTCGATGACGTTGATCGGGTCGGCGGGGTCATCGGCGAGGAACGCCTGCATCGCCGTCCACAGCGCGCTCACGCTGACGGTCTGGAAGTCGGGGCCGGTGTAGCCGGCGATCGGCGAGGGCGTCTCGGCGTAGGTGACGGTGTCGACGTCGGGGTTGCCGGTGCCCAGGTTCGCCGCGGCCACGGTGATCATGTGGGTCGCCTGCCAGCCGCGCCAGCCCGGCATGGTTTTGGTCATGGTCTGCAGCATCACCGGGACCGTGTGGCCGAACCTGGCCAGAGCGTCCGGGTCGCCGAGGTCGGCGCGCAGGCGCTGCAGCACCCCGTCGAGGGTGGTGACGTGCTCGCCGCGGTAGCGGTCGCGGCCGCCGAGGGCGCGCTGCACCAGGGGGCGCAGAAGGGCGTTGATGCCGGCGGCGGTGTGGGCGCCGGTGGCGCCGCTGTCGGGGTCGAGGAGGATGGCGCGGGCGACCGTCTCGACGTCGGGCGGGGCCGGCAGCCAGGCGGAGAGCAGCACCTCGGTGGCGCCGGCGCCGCAGTAGTTGCGGTGGGCGTGGTCGAGGGGCTCGTGGTAGGCGCGCACGGCGACGCGCAGGGGGATCGGCGGCGTGGGCGACGGCGTCGACACGGGGAGCGCGGCGGCGGCGCCGGGTGGGTCGGTGGCGGCGGGGCCCGCGGTGGTGGCGGGGCGCGCCGCGGCGGCCGAGCAGGCGCTGAGCAGCAGGGCGGCGACGGCGACGGCGGCGGTGGCCACGGACTGCCCGCGGCTGCTGGCGCGGCGGCGGCCGGTCGGGAGCACGGGGCATCTGTAGCACACGGGCACGCCTGCAACGCCGCCGCGATCGGCGGGGTCATCTACTGGTGAGAGGGTTCTCCCGCCGGGTGGACGGCTATGCGGGAACCAGGCCCGCCAGGAGGGGCGAGCGGCGGCGGCGCGGCACACGCGTCGCCTGCCGCGGAGGGGTGCGGCGCGATCAAAATGCGTCCCCATGCGCTTCGGTCTCGACATCGCCCAGCAGCGTCTCGACTGGGACGAGCTGCTCCGCCGGGTCCGCCTCGCCGACCAGCTCGGCTTCGACGGCGCCTGGGGTTTCGACCACTTCGTGCCGATGTACGGCGAGGGGCCGGGCAACTGCTTCGAGGGCATGACCACCCTGGCCGCCCTGGCAACCGCCACCGAGCGCATCCGCCTCGGCCTGCTGGTCACCGGCATCACCTACCGCCACCCCTCGGTGCTCGCCGCCGAGGCGATCACCATCGACCACGCCTCGCACGGCCGGCTCGAGCTGGCCCTGGGCGCGGCCTGGTTCGAGCCGGAGCACCGCGCCCTGGGCATCCCCTTCCCCACGCTGGGCGAGCGCATCTCGCTGCTGGAGGAGGGCGTGCAGGTGATCAAGGCGCTGATGACCGGCGAGCGCGTCTCCTTCTCCGGGCGCCAGCTGGCCCTCGACAACGCGCAGATGCTTCCCCGGCCGGTGCAGTCGCCCCACCCCCCACTGTGGATCGGCGGCCGCGGCGAGAAGCGGATGCTGCCCCTGATCGCCCGCCACGCCGACGTCTGGCACGCCTACGGCTCCCTCGCCGACATGCAGCGCCTCTCTCGACTGCTGGACGGCCACACCGAGGCCGCCGGCCGCGACCCCGCCTCGATCCTGCGCGCCTCCTCGCTCTCCCTCTCCGGCCCCCTCGACGACGTCCGCCGCACCGCCGAGCAGTGGCGCGACGCCGGCTTCGACTACCTGGTGTGCGGCTGGCCCACCGAGGGCGAGCGCCGCGTCGAGGAGTTCGTGGAGCAGGTGCTGGGCGGGTTCTGAGCCAGAGCCCGGACCCGGCTCAGGCCGCGGTCGCGCTCCGCTGCGAGCCGGAGGCGTCGCGCCGCTGGGCGTGGAAGTCGCTGATCAGCCCGGCCACCTCCTCGCACCAGAAGGCGAGGCCGCAGAGCTGGTAGGTGACCAGGCCCTTGGTCAGCGCCGGGCTGTTCTTCTCGAAGACCTTGTGGCCCAGCACCTGGAGGGCCCAGCCGCCGAGGAACAGCGGCACGCCGAGGCGCGGGCGGGCCAGGGCGAGCGGCATGGCGGCGGCGACGGCGGGGATGCCGACGAGGTGGGTGGCCCGCACGCCGGCGGTGGTGTGCTGCGACCGGTAGTACGCCATCTTCTCCTCGAAGGGGGCGTCGGCGGCGGGCGGGTCGGCCTCGGCGGTGACTGCGGTGAGCTCCATCACGGCACACGTTCTCCCGGAGACGAAATGACGAACGCTTCCTGCCGCACAACGATGCCACGAGCGGCGCCCGCGATGCTCTGAGCGAGCGCCCACAGGTTTCCCAGCAATCTCCCAGGAACCGGTCGCATCATGCGAGACGTGACCTCCGAGCCCACCCGGGTGCTGGTCGTCGACGACGAGCGCTCCATCACCGACCTGGTCGCCATGGCCCTCAAGTACGAGGGCTTCACCGTGCAGACCGCCGCCACCGCCCGCGACGCCCGCCACGCGGTCATGGACTTCCGCCCCGCCCTGATCGTCCTCGACGTCGGCCTGCCCGACGAGGACGGCTTCACGTTCACCCAGCGGCTGGTCAACGACGGCCTCAAGGTGCCGGTCATCTTCCTCACCGCGCGCGACGCCACCGAGGACAAGGTGCACGGCCTCACCGTCGGCGGCGACGACTACGTCACCAAGCCCTTCAGCATCGAGGAGCTGGTGGCCCGCATCCGCGTGGTGCTGCGCCGCCACCAGCCGCAGGCGGGCGCGGAGGACGGCCGCCTCAGCCTCGCCGACCTGGAGCTCAACGAGGACACCCACGAGGTCCACCGCGCCGGCCAGGCGGTGGAGCTGACCCGCACCGAGTTTCGCCTGCTCCGCTACCTGCTGATGAACGCCGGCCGGGTGCTCTCCCGGGCGCAGATCCTCGACCACGTCTGGGACTACGACTTCGGCGGCGACGCCAGCGTCCTGGAGACCTACATCAGCTACCTGCGACGCAAGGTCGACCGGGTCGAGCCGCAGCTCATCCACACCGTCCGCGGCGTCGGCTATGTGATGCGCGTCCCGCGCACGGCGTGATGTCGCTGCGACTCCGGCTGGTGCTGATCCTGGCGCCGCTGTTCATCCTCGGGCTCATCGCCGCCGACGTGGCCACCTACACCTCGCTGCAGTCGTACCTGGTGCAGCGCGTCGACGACCAGATCCTGGGGGCCCACCGCGGCGTCGAGGAGGCGCTGCTGGCCCCGGTGTTCGGCGGGCGCGGACCCGGCGGCGGCGGCCCGGGCTTCGGCGCCGGCGCGCTGCCGCAGAACACCTGGGCCAAGCTGGTGCTGCCCGACGGCACCATCATCAAGGGCCATCCCCTGAGCCACGACCAGCAGGACGTGTTCGGCACGCCCGTGCTGCCCGCATCGGCTCCCGCCACTCCCAGCGGGCCGAGCTTCTCCACCAGCCCCGGCAGCGGTGGCGTCGACCACTATCGCGTCTACACCGACGCGTCCGCCGATGTCAGCGGCGGGACGCTGCAGGTCGCCGTGCCCATCGACGACATCAGCTCGACGCTCGGCCACCTGCTGCTGCTCGAAGCCGGCGTCAGCGGCGGGGTCACCGTGATCCTGGTGCTGCTGACCTGGCTGATGGTGCGCCGCGGCCTCCGCCCGCTGGAGCGCATGGGCAGCACGGCGCGGTCGATCGTGGCGGAAACCGACCTCAGCCGCCGCGTGGAGCCGTCCAACGACACCACCGAGGTGGGCCGCCTCGGCCTCGCCCTCAACACCATGCTCACCCAGCTGGAGGCCGCCTTCGCCGAGCGCGCCCGCAACGAGCAGCGGCTGCGCCACTTCATCTCCGACGCCTCGCACGAGCTGCGCACCCCGCTCACCTCGATGCAGGGCTACGCCGAGCTGCTCCGCCGCACCCCCGACATGGAGAGCGAGGACATGCGGCTGGCGATGCGCCGCATGGAGGACGAGACCAGGCGCATGGGCGTGCTCGTCGACGACCTGCTGCTGCTCGCCCGCCTCGACCAGGGCCGTCCCCTGGAGCGCAGCCGCGTCGACCTCGAGGCGCTGGTCACCGATGCCTGCGCCGACGCGCGCGCCAGCGATCCCGACCGGTCGGTCAGTGCGCGCATCGCCGCGCCGCTGGTGGTGATCGGCGACGAGATGCGGCTGCGCCAGGTTCTGGGCAACATCGTCCGCAACGCGCTGGTGCACACCCCGCCGGGCACGCCGGTGGAGATCGAGCTGCGCCCCGACGGGCCGCGCGCGGTGATCGACGTCGTCGACCACGGCGAGGGCATCCCCGCCGGCCACGTGCAGCGCATCTTCGAGCGCTTCCACCGCGCCGACCCCGGCCGCAGCGGCGACCAGGGCGGCAGCGGCCTGGGCCTGAGCATCGCCGCGGCGGTGGTGGCCGCCCATGGCGGCGGCATCCGGGTGCTCGACACGCCCGGCGGCGGGGCCACCTTCCGCATCGAGCTGCCCATGCCCGATCCCGCCGCCGCTCAACTCACAGGCGATTCCAAGCTTTCCCAAGGGTCGGTCTGAGGGTCGCGCCGCATCCTGGCGCAACATCTGACCCCCGAGCGGTCTCGGGGCCCACGAGGATCGACACCACACCATGAGCGACGACACCGAAACCACGGGAAGCTGGACCGGGGTGCCCGAGCCGGAGGGTCCCCCGCCGCAGGCCAGGCAGCCGCGACCCGGCCTGGTCCGCCGGCGCGTCGCCGGCGCCGCCACCGTCACCGGCCTGGTCGCCGGGGGGCTGCTCGGCGGCTACGTGATCTCCCACGCCGCCGCCAGCGTGGCCTCGCCGAGCGCGACGCCCGATCCCTCGGGCGGAGCCCCCGGCTACGGCGACCACGACGGCCGCGGCGGGTGGCCGGGCGGGCCACGGCCGGGCGGCCGCGCCGAGGACCTGCAGGTGGCCGCCAAGGCCATCGGCATCAGCGCCGCCGACCTGAAGACCGCGCTGCGGAACGGCCAGACCATTGCCGCGGTGGCCAAGGCGCACAACGTCGACGTCAACACCGTGATCAGCGCGCTGGTGTCCTCGGAGAACAGCGAGATCGACAGCGCGCTGTCGGCCGGCCGCATCACCCAGGCGCAGGCGACGCAGATGAAGTCGACCACGCAGCAGCGCGTCACCGACATGGTCAACGGCGTGCGCCCCCCGGGCGGCCCGGGACACATGCGCGGGCTGCAGGGCGAGGACCTCACCCTGGTCGCCGGTGCCATCGGCATCAGCACCGCCGACCTGCAGACGGCGCTGCAGAACGGCCAGACCATCGCCGCGGTGGCCAAGGCGCACAACGTCGACGTCAACACGGTGATCAACGCCTGGGTCGCCTCGGAGAACAAGGAGATCGACGATCGGGCCAGCAGTGGCCAGATCACCCAGGCCCAGGCCACCCAGCTCAAGTCGATGACGCAGCAGCGCATCACCGACGCGGTCAACGGCACCCGCCCGGCGGGCGGCGACCACCGCGGCGGCTTCGGGCGGCCCGACAACGACGGGACCAGCGGCATCAGCGGCGGCGGCGCCCCGGCGGGCGTCGGCCCGTCCGTCTAGACGACCGGCACATCTCCCATCCCTCGGCAGGGGCGCATCCGGGACCTCCGGGTGCGCCCCTCGCCATTCCCAGCAAGCCCACAGGATCCCCCCAGGGTGCTCGCAGTTGCATCCGCCATCGTGGTCGGCAATGAACAACCAACTGCTGTGGTACACGACCCGCGGCGCCGGCGCCGTCAGCCTGGTCCTGCTCAGCGCGGTGGTGTGCCTGGGCCTGCTGGCGCGTGCCCGGGTGGAGGCCCGCGGCTGGCCGCGCTTCCTCACCGCCGCCCTGCACCGCGACATCTCGCTGATGTCGCTGGTGTTCCTGGCCCTGCACATCGTCACCGCGGTGGTCGACCCCTACACCCACCTCGGCGTCGGCGCGCTGGTGCCCTTCGGCTCCTACTACCGCACCTTCTGGCTGGGACTCGGCGCGGTCGCCGTCGAATTGATGCTCGCCGTGATCGCCACCAGCCTGCTGCGCCACGTCATCGGGGTGCGCCTCTGGCGCGGCGTGCACTGGCTGGCCTATGCCGCCTGGCCGCTCGCCGTGGCGCACGGCCTGGGCACCGGCACCGACGCGTTCTCGCGCTGGCTGTTGGGCATCACCGTGGTCTGCGTCACCGCCGTGCTCGGCGCGCTCGCCTGGCGGCTGCTCTCCCCCGGCGATCCCCTTGCCGGCGAGCGCCGCGCCGCGGCCGCCGCCGCATCCACCCCCCAGTCGGGAGCCGCACGATGACCCGTCTCAGCGTTCTTGCCGGAGCTGACCTGAACGAGGGCATGGAGCACCGCGCCGAACATCTCGCCCGCATCGGCGCCCTGCCCGCCACCGGCGCAGCCGTGATCGAGGTGCTGGAGCGCAGCGGATTGCGCGGGCGCGGCGGCGCCGGCTTCCCCGCGGGCACCAAGTGGCGCGCCGTCGCGGGCAACTCCCGCGGCGACGCGGTGGTGCTGGCCAACGGTGCCGAGGGCGAGCCGCTCAGCCGCAAGGACCGGGTGCTGATGGAGACGCGTCCCCACCTGGTGCTCGACGGCGCCTTCCTCGCCGCCGGCGCGGTGGGTGCGCGCGAGGTGGTGCTCTACGTCGGCACCGACCACGTCGCGGCACGCGAGGCACTGCAGCGGGCGCTGGCCGAGCGCTCTCCCGAGGACTGGCGGCGCGCCCGCGTGGTCAGCGCGCCGGTGCGCTACGTCTCCGGCGAGGAGAGCGCCGCGGTGCACTTCGTCAACCAGGGCATCGCCCTGCCGACGACGGTGCCGCCGCGCCCCTTCGAGCGCGGCGTCGGCGGGCGTCCCACCCTGGTGCAGAACGTCGAGACGCTGGCCCACGCGGCGATGGTGGCGCGCTTCGGCGACCGCTGGTTCCGCGAGCTGGGCTGCGGCGAGAGCACCGGCACCGGCCTGCTCACCCTCACCGGTGCGGTGCCGCACGGCGGTGTCATCGAGGTGCAGCAGGGCTCGACGGTGGGCGACGCCGTGGCGGCGGCAGGCGGGCTGGCCGGCGGCTGCGACGCGGTGCTGCTCGGCGGCTACTTCGGCGGCTGGGTGGCCGCGGACGAGGCGTGGTCGCTCTCCGTCGACACCCTGGCGATGCGCTCGCGTGGGCACGCGCTGGGCTGCGGCATCGTCGGCGTGCTGCCGTCGCAGCGCTGCGGCGTGGTGGAGACGGCGCGCGTCGCCGCGTACCTCGCCGACCAGAGCGCGCGGCAGTGCGGTCCCTGCGTCTTCGGGCTGCGCGCCATCGCCGAGGCACTGCAGCGCCTCGCCGCCGGCCGGGCAGTTGTGGACGACCTCGACCGAATCCGGCGGTGGACCGGCGAGCTGCCGGGGCGCGGGGCCTGCCGGCATCCCGACGGTGCGTCCGCCTTCGTCGCCTCGGCGCTGCGCGTGTTCGCCGAAGAGTTCCTGCTGCACCAGCGGCGCGGGCGGTGCTCGGCCGCGGGTGCGCGACACGGCGCGGTGGCGGCGTGATGGCGGCGCAGGAGATCGCGGTCGACCGCATCCGCTGCGACGGCCGCGGCGCCTGCGCCGAGCTGCTGCCCGAGATGATCCAGGTCGACGACTGGGGGTATCCCATCGTCGCTGCCGGGCCCGTGCCGCAGCACCTGATGCCGCACGCGCGCCGTGCCGTGGCGGCGTGTCCCGTCCTCGCGCTGCGATTGCGCGCCGCGGCGGCGGCCGATTTCAGGCAACCGCAAGCCTCGCGTGCGAGGCTGTGACCACGCCGATGAGCACCAGGCAACCCATGACGCCCCGTGAGCGCGACGCCGCGCTGCAGAAGCTGCGCGGCTGGCGCACCACCATCGCCGTCGGCAGCGCCGGCGCGGTGGTGGCCTTCGGCGTCGTCGCGGCGGTGACCATCCCCGGCACGGTGGCGGCGAGCAGCGGGACGGGCGGGGCGACGACCACGCCGGGGCCGGCTCAGGACGGCTCGCAGCAGCAGGCGCCCTCCGACAGCAGCGGGACGTCGCAGCCGCAGCCGGCGCCCTCCGACGGCAGCGGTGGCGGTGTGCTGCAGCAGCCGCCCCAGCTCCCCGGCTTCGGCGGCGGCGGCCACGCCGTCAGCGGCGGCTCGCGATGACCCTGGGCATCGCCGACGACCGCGCCATCGGCACCTCGGTGCGCGTGGTGGTCACCGACGCGGCACGGCTCGACGCCGCCAAGGCCGCGGTCGACCGGGTGGTGCGCGAGATCGACGAGTCCTGCAGCCGCTTCCGTGAGGACAGCGAGCTGTCCCAGCTGCACCGCGGTGCGGGGCGGGAGACGCGGGTGTCGCCGCTGCTGTTCACCGCCTTGCGCGCGGCGCTGCGGGGTGCACGGCTCAGTGGCGGCGCGGTCGACCCCACCGTGGGCACCGCGGTGAAGACCGTCGGCTACGCGGAGGACTTCGACGCCGTGCCGCGCGACGGTGGGCCGATCTCGCTGGTGGTGCGGCCGGTTCCCGGCTGGCAGCGCATCATCCTCAACCAGGTGACCGGCAGCGTGGTCATCCCGCAGGGCGTCGAGGTCGACCTCGGCTCCACCGCCAAGGCGCTCGCCTCCGACATGGCGGCGGCCGCCGCCCACCGCGCCATCGGCGAGGGCACCGGAGTTCTGGTCAGCCTTGGCGGAGACATCGCGGTCGCCGGCGAGCCGCCGCCCGACGGCTGGCAGGTCCAGGTCGCCGACTCCAGCGACGCCGCCATCACCCCCGACGGCGAGACCATCGCCATCCGCGGCGGGGGCGTGGCCACCTCGAGCACCGCGGTGCGGCGCTGGACGCGGGGCGGCGTGGTGCTGCACCACATCATCGACCCCGCCACCGGCCTGCCCGCCGCCGGGCCCTGGCGCACCGTCACCGTCGTCGCCGGCGACTGCCTCGACGCCAACATCGCCTCCACCGGCGCCATCGTCCGCGGCGCCGCCGCCGTCGACTGGCTGCGCGCCGCCGGCCTCCCCGCCCGCCTGGTCGACCACGACGGCGCGGTCACCCGCGTCGCCGGCTGGCCCGAGCCGCGCGGCTGAGCCCCGCAGGGGACGCGCCGCCGCTCCGGCCCCCTCGCCACCTGCACTCACTGTGATAGACCGGATGACGATGCGGCTTAACTGGCGACACCTGGGGCGGTCGCGCGCGCTGCGGCTGGCGGGAACCGCCGCCGGCATCGGCCTCCTCCTCCACGCCGTCGACCTGCGCGGCGCCGCCGCTGTGCTGGCCGGGATCGACCCCGCCTGGGCGGCCCTGGCCATGCTGCTGGTCGCCGGCACCGCCGTCACCGGGACGCTGGAGTGGGGCCTGATGCTCCGCGCCGCCGCTCCCCAGGTGGCCTGGTGGCCGCTCGCCTCCTGGTACCTGCAGGGCCTGTTCGTCGGCCACGTGACGCCCAGCGGTGGCGGCTACGCGGTGCAGGTGCTCGCCGCCGGCCGCGTCGCCGGGCGCCGCCGGGTGATCGCCGCCATCGCCGCGGGCCGGATGTCAGGCACTCTGGCGATGGCCGCCTGGGGCCTGGTCGGCGCCGCGATGCTGCACTCCCTGGTTGGCGGCGGCGTTCTCGCCGGTTCGGCCGTCTACGTCGCCTTCATGCTGGGCACCTGGCCGCTCGCCTTCGGCTCGCACCGGGTCACCGCCGTCTGCCGCGGCCGCAGCTCGCACGCCGTCCGCCGCCTCGCCGACCACATCGAACCCTTCACCGCCACCTTCGCCCTGCTGCGCCAGCGGCCCGGCACCGTGCTGGCCACGCTGCTGGTGTCGATCGCCGGCTGGGGCCTGCAGATCCTCGCCCTGGTCGCCCTCGGGCACTCCATCGGCGTCCAGGCGCCATGGACGGTGTACGCCGTCTCCGTGCCCATCTCGCTGCTGGCCAGCGTGGCACCGATCTCCGTCGGCGGCATCGGCCTGCGCGAGGGTGTGCTGGTCGGGCTGCTCACCCACTGGGGAGTCGATCCCGGGCACGCCGGCGCGCTCGCCGTGCTGCTCGATCTGCAGCGCATGCCGCTGGCGCTGCTCGGCGCGCTCACCTTCGCGCGCTCGCGGCGCGAGCGTGGTCCGGAGCCGGCGATTGCAGCCGGCGGGGAGCGCACCCCGCGCGAGGCGCCTGCTGCGGCGTGAGCCGCGGGCGGCCTACTCGACGAGGCGGAGGGTCTCCGAGCTGACCGCGGCGTAGGCTCCGTTGTAGGTGATCTCGGGGTTGGGCTTGTTGCCTGACGAGACGTTCCAGGTGTCGGCGACGGCCTGGCCGGAGTCGAGGGTGAGGTTGGCGGTGGAGTCGCTGCAGGTCACCGTGCCGCTGGGCATGTAGATGGATCCGGTCTGGAACTCGACCGATGTCTTGCCTCCGACGACGCTCATCGACGAGCCCGACTCCCCGTAGACGACGTAGCGGTTGTCGCCGGCGAGTCCCGTGCCCGCGTTGTACGGTCCGGCGACGAGAACCGACCCTCCACCTCCGGTCATGTTGACGTCGAACGTGGCTCCCGGCTTCAGCCAGATGGTGATGTGTGGCGGCGACGGCGTTCCGATCGACTGCATGATGCGGAGGTCGAAGCAGTTGCTCGCCGGATCGCAGCCGGCGTTGTGCGGCACGATCCAGACCCCGTCCGCCGGCGTGGACTTCCAGCAGCCTGCCCCCTTGCCGGCGTTGCACGGCGCCGCCACCGTGAAGGTGGCGCCGGCCGGCTGCTGCGGCGGCGGCGCGGGCGGAAGGACCACCGGCGTCACCTCGCAGGCCTGCACGGTGCTGTTGTAGTACGCCGGCCCAGCGCCGGAAAGCGTCGGACATGACGGTGACCCCGACTGCACGCTGCTGCCCGACTGGATGACATATCCGGACTTGCTCGCACTGAGGTTGTCGTACGTGCACTCCGGCGACAGGCCGGATGTGCTCAGCGGAGTGATCACCCGGGAGGTCGCCGGCAGCATGCCCCACTGGCCGGCCAGGCTCGACGCGGGCAGACCGTCACCCTGCTGCGGGGCACCGAGGAAGATGTATCCGTCGTCGACCCCGGCCACACCGGTCCTCTTGGCGCAGAACGCTGCCTTCCCCGCGGACTGCACGTTGACGGCGCGACCCGCGTAGACGTTTCCCGCCACCATCGAGATCGAGTTGCCGGTCTGGATGTACTGGTTGGAGAACAGCGCCCAGTTGTAGACGACTCCACCCGCCGCGTGGCGCGCCACCGCATGCCCCTTCTCGCTGGCCGACGAGAACCCGATCACCGAGGCGAAGTTGGTGCTCTGCGTCTGCGAGATGTCGACCTGCAGGTCGTGGGTGTCGAGGTCGACCACGTTGGCGGGGCTGGCCGGCGGCGTGCTGATGGTGATGGTGTCGCCCTGGTAGGTCACCGTCTTGCACACGCCGTGGAGCCCGAACAGGTTCATCGCCGGCGTGGGATAACCGGAGCAGTCGCCGTAGCTGTCCTGCGAGCTGAGGTCGACGGACCAT
Source organism: uncultured Actinomycetes bacterium (assembly GCA_964499205.1). Classification (GTDB taxonomy): domain Bacteria; phylum Chloroflexota; class Dormibacteria; order Aeolococcales; family Aeolococcaceae; genus DASRDZ01. The sequence goes on from CAZCJX010000034.1 coordinate 20,930, forward strand.
CCCATGTTCCCCGCCACCGCAACCAGCGCGTCGGCGACGGCAGTGGACTGGTCAGAACCGCCCAGCGTCGCGCCGGAGGCGTAGAGGTCGCGCGCCCCCGCCAGCGCCGCGGTGTCGGCGACGTTCTGGATCTGCCGCTTGGCGCTGGTCTGCAGGCTGAGGTCGACGGCCAGCGCGGTGGCCCCGATCAGCACCATGCCGGACAGGGCGACGATGGGCAGCGCCTGGCCGCGCTCACCGTGTCGGCGCATCCTCATGATCCCCCCGTCAGCGTGCAGGGCTCGACACGGTCGGCCACCGTGGTGGTCACCGTGTGCACGCCCGGTCCTGTGGAGATCATCCGGTCGATGATCGGCACGAACACCGGCGCGGCGTAGGTCACCGTGACCGAGACGTAGCCGTCCGACGGTGCGCCCGCGCACGCGGGTCCCGTCGAGCCGGATGCGGAGGCCTGCGGCGCGATGGTGATGGTGAAGGTCTTGCCGTCGAGCAACCCCGACGCGTTCCACACCGCCTTGCACACCGGGTTGTTCGGGGTCGTCGCCGGAGAGCAGGTGATCGGCGTGGTCGCCGGCACGCCGCCGGGGTAGGCGCCGGAGTTCACCGGCTGCTCGGAGCCGATGCGCGCGCCCTCGCGCGCCGCGGTGTCGATGGTCACCTGTGAGTAGACGATGGCGCCGACCTGGGCGCCGCCGACCAGCAGCAGCACCAGCAGCGGCGCGGCGATGGCCAGCTCGGCGAGCGCTTGGCCGCGCGGACGGCGGGCGCGGGTCACTGCTCGCACGTCGCCTCCGCCTTGACGTTGATGGTCCGCGTGTTGCTGCCGGAATCGCCCAGAACCCGTCCCAGCATGGGCACGTAGAGCGGCTGGGCGAAGGACGCCGACACCACCACGGTGTAGCCCTTGCGGCAGGTGGCCAGCGAGGTGGAGGTGGTGCCGTCGGGCGCGACCACGGTGATCGATGGCGCCGACACCGCGCCCTGGATGCCGCGCAGCACGCTGAGGGCGTAGCTGCCGACATTGGCATCAACGCCGCTCGTCGAGGTGCAGGGGGTCTTCCCGTCGGGCAGCACCGTCGAGCCGGTGGGATCGGAGCCGCAGATGGCGGCGGCGCGCGCGCCGGTGCGCACCGCGTTGGTGAGGCCGACCTGGTCGCTCACCACCATGCCGAGGACGACGACGCCGATCAGCAGCAGGAAGGCGAGCGGCGCCACGAAGGCGAATTCCACCATGGTCACGCCGACCTGGCCGCGTCGCGGCGAATCCCCCCGGTGGCGTGGCCTGCCTGCCCACGCACGATACCGGCCCTGCATCACTGCCCCTAGTGCCGGGCCAACCCCTGTGGCCTCCCTGCGGGGTCAACTGTAATGCCGCCTCTCCAACCGCGCAAGTTGGCCGCCTAAGGTTGGGGGGCTCCCATGAGGGCGTAACGATGCTCGGGGCGGCCCGGGCCGCCGTAGCGCATGCGCACCTCGACCTGGCCGACCTGGGCGAGGTGATCGAGGTAGCGGCGGGCGGTCACCCGGCTCAGGCCGGCGGCGGCGGCGACCTCCTCGGCGGAGATGGCGCCGCCGGCGTCGCGCAGGGCGCGAACCACCAGCGCCAGCGTCGCCGGCGACAGGCCCTTGGGGAGGTCCTCGACGGCGCCCGAGGAGCGCAGCAGGGCGAAGAGGCGATCGATCTCGCGCTGGTCGGCCTCGTCGAGGTGGGCGAGACGCTCGCGCGCCGCGGCGTAGCTGCGCAGGCGTTCTTCGAACGCGGCGAAGCGGAACGGCTTGACCAGGTAGTGCAGCACGCCGCCCTGCATCGCCGCGCGCAGCGTCTCGACCTCCTTGGCGGCGGTGATGGCGATGATGTCGACCGGATGTCCCAGCGGTTCGCGCAGCCGGCGGATCACCTCGATGCCGCTGATGTCGGGCAGGTGGATGTCGAGCAGCACCAGGTCGGGCCGGGCGCGCGCCACCAGGGCGACCGCCTCCGCGCCCGTCGTCGCCGTGCCCACCACGCTGAAGCCTTGAACGCGCTCGGTGTAGGCGCGATGCAGCTCGGCGACGCGGAAGTCGTCCTCGACGACGACGGTGCGGATCACGACGGCGACACCGCCGCCGGCGCCACCGCGGCAGCCGCCGGCGCACCCAGCGGCAGGCGCACCCGGAACACCGCACCGCCGTCGTTGACGACGTCGATGACGCCGCCGCGCCGCTGCACCGCGTGGCGCACCAGCGACAGCCCCAGCCCGCGCTGCCGTCCGTTGGCCGACTTGCTGGTCACACCCTCGTCGAAGATGGCCGCACCCAGCGCGGGATCCACGCCGGGCCCGGAGTCGCGCACGTCGATCATCAGCGTCGCGCCCTCGCAGCGCATCAACAGGTCGACGCGGCGTGGCGCCGGGGGCGGCAGCGCGGCGACGGCGTCGAAGGCGTTGTCCACCAGGTTGCCGACGATGGTGACCAGGCTGCGCGCGTCACCGAGGTCGCCGCTGACATGGGTGTCGTCGCTGATGCGCAGGTCGATGCCGCGCTCGGCGGCGACCACCGACTTGCTCAGCACCAGCGCACTGAGGATGGGGTGCTCGACGCGCTGCGCCAGCGTCTCGTCGAGCGCCTGCTGCGCGCTGCGCTCGTCGGTGATCAGGCGCAGCGCCTCGTCGCGGCGGCCCAGCTCGATGAGCCCGGCCAGGGTGTGCAGCCGGTTGCTGAACTCGTGCGCCTGGGCGCGCAGCGCGTCGCTGACACCGCGCACCGAGTCCAGCTCGCGCAGCACGTCCTCCAGCTCGGTGCGGTCGCGCAGGGTGACCACGTAGCCGATCACGCCACCACTGGCCACAACCGGCATGCGGTTGGCCACCAGCACACGATCGCCGTTGACGACGACCTCGTCGGCGCCGCCGCTCTGCCCGTGCAGCATGTCGCGGACCCGACCGGCCGGCAGCGCGTCGTCGACCGAGCGGCCGACACACGACGCGTCGAGGCCGAGCAGGTCGCGCGCCTCGTCGTTGACCAGGGTGATCCGGCCCCTGAGGTCGGCGGCCACGGTGCCCTCGCGGATGCCGTGCAGGATGGCCTCGCGCTGCTCCAGCAGCCGTCCGATCTCGGCCGGTTCGAGACCGAACGTGCGTCGCTTCACCCGGCGGGCCAGCAGGAACGAGCCCACCGTGGCCAGCGCCAGCGCCGCGCCCAGGGTCAGCGCGACGAGAGCGATCTCGCCGCCCATCGCCGAATGCACGATGTCCTCGCGGAAGCCGACCGACACCACGCCGACCACGCCACCCTGCGGGTCGAACACCGGCGCCTTGGCGCGCACCGCCGGGCCCAGCGAGTCGTCGTCGGCACCGATCCAGGGCTTGCCGTCCAGCGCTGGGCCGGAGTCGGTGGCGCGCCGACCGATCTTCGCCGGGTTGGGGTGCGAGTAGCGCACGCCTTGGCGATCCAGCACCACCACGAAGGTGGCGCCGGTGCGGTGCAGCACCGCCTGGGCGAGCGGCTGCACCACGCTGC
>CAZCJX010000035.1:0-16625 GCA_964499205.1 uncultured Actinomycetes bacterium
GCCGGTTCGATGCTCATCGCGGGCGACAGGGTACCCGGGCGGTGGCGCGCTTCGCTGCATCATCGCCGGACGCTCACCATTTCATGCTCTGCCGCCAACCCCCTGCTCCGCCCCCGCGTGGCACCCTGGGGGTCGATGCCAAGACGTCCGCGCTGGGTGGCCCACGCCGGCCTCGGCATCGGGCGTCCCGGTGGCGCGCCCGGCGCCGCAACACTGGCCGAAGCGATGCGGCTGCGCGTCGACGTGGTCGAGCTCGACGTCTGTGCCACCGCCGATGCGCGCCTGGTGCTGCGCCACGACGAGTGCGTCGGCGAGGTGCCCATCTCCTCGCTGCGGCTGCCCGACCTGCGCTGGGTGGAGCCCTGGCTGCTCACCCTCGACGAGGGACTGGAGCACCTGCCCGGCATGCCCATCCTGCTCGACGTCAAGACCGACGCCACCGCGCCGGTGCTGGCCCGCTGGCTGCGCGGGCGTCGCGACTGGCGCCGCTTCACCGTCTGCACCGAGAGCCGTCCCGCGCTGCTGGCGATGCTCGACGGGGCGGGCCGGGTGGAGCGCTGGCGCTCCTTTCCCGACGTCGGCCTGCGCCGCCGCGAGCACGTCGCGCGGGTCTGCGCGGCGCTGCTGCGGCATCGCCGCCCCGGCCACGCCGCCTTCGTCGCCCGCGAGCTGGTGGCCAGCGCGCGTGACGTGGTCGCCCGGCGCGACGAGGGCATCGCCCGCGCCGGCGGCGTGCCCTGGCGGCGCCTGCTGCCGCTCCACCTCGGCAACCTCTGCCGCGAGGTGTCGGCCGCGGGCGTCTGCGTGCACCACTGGGTGCTGACGCCGCACCTCCTCGAGGTCGCCGCGGCCCTGGGGCTGCCGGTCTCGGCGTGGACCGTCAACGATCCCGCGGCCCTGCGGCGCATCGCCGCCTGCGGGTCGCCGGACCTGGTCACCACCGACAGGATCAGCGACATGCGCAGCGTTTGGAGCGCCCTGGCGGCGGGGTAGTCACCTCCCGGTTCGAGACGCTCCCGGCGCCGTGCCTCTAAGCTGGCACGCGCGAGCAGCAGTGCGGATTGGGAGGTGTGATGCACCAGCCGGCGGAGCCGGAGATCGGCCGGACCCCGGGGCAACCTGAGGAGAGCGCCGCGGTGCGCCCCGAGGAGGTGCGCGCCCAGCGTCACCTCGAGGCCCTGCTGCGGACCTCCGAGCCGCTCCAGCCGCTCACCGACCCCGAGTCCGTCGCCCGGCTGGCCGCGGAGCAGGGCGCTGCGCTGATCCCCGGCATCCAGTGCGCGGTGGTGCTGCGGGAGCCGGCTGACCCCACCCTGCTGCGCCTGGCCGGGGCCAGCGGGGACATCTTCGCCGGCCTGGTCGGCACCACCATGCCGCTGTCCGGCAGCCTCGCCGAGCGGGCCATGGCCGCGGGGCGGCCGGTGGAGACCGCCGACGCGGCGCAGGAGAGCCCGATCGCGGCGCAGATCAGCGGCGCGCCGAGCAGCGCCCGGCTGGTGCCGCTTCGGGTGACCGAGCTCGGCGGTCAGGCGGTGACGCTGGGCATCATCGGCTACTACCGCGACGGCCGCGACGGCTTCATCGTCGAGGAGCGGCGCCTGCTCGACGAGTACGCGCTGCGCGTGGCCATGTCGCTGCATCGCGCGCTGCTGCTGGAGGCCGCCACCAAGACGGCGCACCGCCTCGCCGTCGGCTTCGAGGCGGCCATGGAGCTGGGCGCCGAGCTCGAGCCGCGGCGCCTGGTGCGCCGGCTCATCGAGCGGGTCACCGCCGCCGTCGACGCCGACCGCGCCTCGTTCGGCCGCGTCGACGGCGACGTGGTGGTCATCGAGGACTCGGTGGCGACACCCGCGGAGGCCGCCCTGCGACCGGGGAGCACCTGGAACGTCGAGGCCATCGAGCTGCTCCACGCCGCGGTGCACGAGCACCGGCCGGCGCAGATGAGTCGCGGCACGGCGCCGCCCTCGGCCGCCGAGCTGATCGGCGGCATGGAGCGCGTGCTCATCGTGCCGCTGCTGCAGCAGGGACGCACGGTCGCTGTGATCAGCGTCGGCCGGCTGCGCGACCAGGTCTTCGACGACGACGCGCTGGCGGTGCTGCAGCAGGTGGGCACCATCGCCGTGCTGGCGCTGCGCAACGCGCGTCTCTTCGAGGCCCGGCGCGACTTCATGAACATGGCCGCGCACGAGCTGCGCACGCCGCTGACGGTGCTCAACGGCTACCTCTCGATGCTGCGCGACGGCACCTTCGGACCGCCCTCGGAGCGCTGGCTGCGGCCCGTCGACGTCATGGCCGGCAAGGTCGCCGAGCTGGCCCGGCTGGTCGACGACCTGCTCATCGGCGCACGCCTGGAGCGCGGCGTGGTGCGCAGCGAGGCGCGCCGTATCGACCTCGTCGACGCCGCACGCGCCGCCGTGGAACGGGCGCGGCCGCGCGCCGAGATGCTGGGCGGGCGGATCACCTTCCACGACGGCGTGACCTCCCTCGACGCCACCGCAGATGCGGACAACCTCGGCAAGATCATCGACAACCTGCTCAACAACGCGCTCACCTACACCCTGGGGGCGCCCGAGGTGGAGGTCAGCGTCGAGGCCGACGGCGACGTCGCCCGGGTGTCGGTGCAGGACCGCGGGCGGGGCATCCCCGAGGCGCTGCACGAGCGCGTCTTCGAGCAGTTCTTCCGCATCGAGGACCGCGGGCTCGGCTACCCGCTGGGCACCGGGCTGGGGCTGTACATCTCGCGGCAGCTGGCCGAGGCCCACGGCGGCCGGCTGCGCATCGAGCGCAGCGCGCCCGGGGACGGCAGCGTGTTCGTGCTGGAGCTGCCGGTGTCGGGCGGCGGCGACCCGTTGCTGCCGGCGGACGCGGAGCTGGACCTGCCGTGAAGGTGGTCGCCGTCGTCTCCGGCGGGCTGGATTCGACGGTGATGGCCCACCTGCTGCGGTCCCAGGGGCATTCGCTGCACTGCATCTCGTTCGACTACGGGCAGCGGCACCGCAAGGAGCTGGACTACGCCCGCCGTCTCGCTGACGACCTGGGCGCGCCGTGGGACCTGGTCGACCTGCACGCCGCGGGGATGACCCGCCTGCTGCGCGGGTCGGCGCTGACCGATGCCTCCGTCGACGTGCCCGAGGGCCACTACGCCGACGAGAGCATGCGCGCCACCGTGGTGCCCAACCGCAACGCGGTGATGCTGGCCATCGCCTGCTCGCTGGCGGGCAGCGTCGACGCCGCCGCGGTCGCCCTGGCGGTGCACGGCGGCGACCACCCCATCTACCCCGACTGCCGGCCCGAGTTCGTGCAGTCCTTCGAGGCCATGGAGAAGCTGGCCATGGCCGGCCTGGCCGACCTGCGCATCCTGGCCCCGTTCGTGTCGATCAGCAAGGCGGACATCGTCCGCCTCGGCGCCGAGCACGGCGTGCCGTTTGAGCGCACCTGGTCGTGCTACAACGGTCGTGAGCTGCACTGCGGCCGCTGCGGCACCTGCTACGAGCGGCGCGAGGCGTTCCAGCTCGCCGGCGTTCCCGATCCCACTGCATACGAGAGCTGAGCCGTGGCCGTCTTCACGATTCGCAAGCGATTCACCTTCGAGGCGGCCCACGCGCTGCCCCGCCACCAGGGCAAGTGCCGGCGCATGCACGGGCATTCCTGGGTGGGATGGGTCGAGGTCGAGGGCGACCGGCTGCAGGAGAGCGGCCCCAGCACCGGCATGGTGATGGACTTCGGTGACATCGCCGCCGCCGTGGCGCCGATGGTCGAGGAGCACCTCGACCACTACGTGCTCAACGAGTCGCTCGACATGGAGTCGCCGACCTCGGAGGCGGTGGCGCAGTGGGTGTACCGCCACCTGCGGGCGCGCGGGCTGCCGCTGTCGGCGGTCACCATCGAGGAGACCTGCACCAGTGTCTGCACCTATCGCGAGTGACGCCGCGGCGGGTGCTGTGGGGACGCGGCTGGCGGTGGCCGAGGTGTTCGGGCCGACCTTCCAGGGCGAGGGACCGTCGATGGGACGGCGCTGCTCCTTCCTGCGGCTGTCGGGGTGCAACCTGCGCTGCTCCTGGTGCGACACGCCGTACACCTGGGACTGGAGCCGGTACGACCCCGCGGCGGAGCGGCGGCTTTTTGCGGTTGATGCCGTGTCTGACATGATCTCGGCGCTGGGGACGGACATGCTGGTGGTCAGCGGCGGTGAGCCGCTGCTGCAGCAGCGCCGCCTGGTGCCGCTGCTGCGGCGGCTGCGCATGTCGCGGGTCGAGGTGGAGACGGCGGGCACCGTGGTGCCACTGGACGAGCTGGTGCCGGTGGTCACCCAGTTCAACGTGTCGCCGAAGCTGGACAACTCCGGCAATCCCGAATCGCGGCGCTACCGCCCCGCCGCGCTCGAGGCATTGCAGGCGACGGGTCGCGCGGTGTGGAAGTTCGTGGCCTGCTCGCCCGCCGACCTCGACGAGGTGGATGCGCTGGTGCAGCGCCACCGGCTCGCGCCCGTCTACGTCATGCCCGAGGGCACCAGTGCCGCGGCGATCACCGCGCGCATGCACGAGCTTGCTCCCGACGTGCTGGCGCGCGGCTGGAATCTGACCACGCGCCTGCACGTCCTGCTCTACGGCAACCGTCGCGGCGTGTAGCGGCGCAGGCGCCGCATGCCGGCCCACCCGTCGGCGAGCCGTCGCCGGTGAACTGTTACCGGGATGACGCACATGCGTCGATTGACCTGAGGGGGCGGCACGCTTGACCATGCTCCCTCGAATGGTTCACGCTCTCGCAGCGGGGGGACCCAAGGAAGCGAATCGCTTGTAGGAGGTGCCGTGAGCATCGATCCGGACGCCCCCGCGGCGCAACCGACCAAGACCGACTACCGATTGATGCTCGACAGCATCGTCGACGAGGTCATCCAGCTCGACCAGAACGGCAATGTGGTGACCTGGAACCGCGGCGCCGAGCGGCTCAAGGGTTGGACGAGCGAGGAGGTGATCGGCCGCCACGTCACCACCTTCTACACCGACGAGGACCTCCACAGCGGGCTGGCGGAGCGCGAGATGCGCGTCGCCCGGGAGACCGGCCGGTACGAGACCGAGGGCTGGCGCAAGCGCAAGGACGGCACCCGTTTCTGGGCCAACATCGTGCTCTCCGCCATGCGCGACGACGAGGGCAACCTGGTCGGCTACGTCAAGGTCGCCCGCGACCTCACCGAGCGCCGTGCCCAGGAGGAGCTGATCCGCCGGCAGCGTGACGAGATCCTCGAGCTGTCGACGCCGGTCATACAGGTGTGGGAGCGGGTCCTGGCGCTGCCCATCATCGGCACCCTCGACAGCAACCGGGCAAGCCGGCTCACCGAAAGCCTGCTGAGCCAGATCGCCGACCTCCAGGCGGAGATCGTCATCCTCGACATCAGCGGCGTGCCCACCATCGACACCGACGTGGCCCAGCATCTGCTCAAGACGGTGCACGCCGCCCGGCTGATGGGTGCGACCAGCATCCTCAGTGGGGTCCGCCCGGAGACGGCGCAGGCCATGGTGCACTTGGGCATCGAGCTCGGTGACCTGCGCAGCCGCAACACCCTGCGCGACGCGTTGCAGCTAGCCCTGCACATGATCGCCGGCCGCAACGGCAGCGCCACGCAGCTCGCCGGCGCATGAGCGAGTCGGTCCCGATCATGCGGATCGGCACCGACGTGCTGATCTCCTTGCAGGGGGACCTGGACGACAGCACCGTGGTGGCCATCGAGGCGGCCATCATGAACGAGGTCGCCCGCAGTCGCACCACCGGCACGCTCATCGACGTCGGCGGTCTCGGCATGGTCGACTCCTTCATCGCCAGGGTGATCGCCCGCATGGCCGCGATGACCCGGCTGCTCGGCGCCGAGACGGTGATCGTCGGGATTCAGCCAGCCGTGGCCATAACCCTGGTGGAGATGGGCATGGTCATGAGCGGGCTGACCACGGCGTTGAACGCCGAGCAGGGCATGGCCTTCCTGCGCCGCCGCCGCGAGGCCCAGGCACAGGCGGCTGACGAGGCGGCGTCACCGGCAGCACCGTGAGCGCCGTCATGGAATCCGCCATCCCGTCCGTGGTCGGCATCGCCACCGAGCCCGACCTGCTGCGGGTGCGCACGGTGCTCCGCCAGCACGCCGTCGCCGCCGGCTTCGGGCTGGTCGACCAGACCAAGCTGGTGACCGCCGGCAGCGAGCTGGCCCGCAACATCCTCCGCTACGCGGGCGGGGCCCCGGCCACCCTGCGCGTCGAGGCGGTCGGCTCAGCCGGCCGGGTGGGGTTGCGGGCGACCTTCAGCGACGAGGGCCCGGGCATCGCCGACGTCGACGCCGCACTCGGTGACGGGTACAGCACCGGCGGCACCCTCGGCCTCGGCCTCCCCGGCGCCCGCAGGCTGGTCGACGAGTTCGACATCGTCACCGGCCCGGGCGCGGGAACGCGCGTGACCATCACCAAATGGAAGCGCTGACGCAGCCGGCGCACGTCCGCTGTCGCGTCGTCCACGTCGAGGACGTGGGGGCGGCGCGGCGGCGCGTCTCGCGCATCGCGGCCGAGGCGGGCATCGACGCCACCACGCTGGGGCACGTCGAGCTGGCGGTCACCGAGCTGGCGGCGAACCTGCTCCGCCATGCCGATCCGGGTGGCTCCATCCTGGCCCGCCCGGTGCCCACGGGCCACGGCCCCGGCGTCGAGGTCGTCAGCGTCGACGGCGGACCCGGCATCGTCGACATCGATGCGGCGCTCAATGGGGCGACCCCCGCACCGGCTGGGCTGGGCTGCGGGCTGGCCGCGGTCCGCCGCATCGCGACCGCATTCGACGTCTACACGCAGCCGGGAACGGGCACCGTGGTGATGGCTCGATTCCTCCCCGACGGAGCCACCGCGGCGCAGCCCTGGGCGGGGATGTCGGTTGCGCTCGACGGGGCGGACGACTGCGGCGACGCCTGGGCCGTCGCCGAGCGGGGCGGGCGGACCACCGCGCTGGTGGTCGACGGGCTCGGCCACGGCCCGCGTGCGGCGGAGGCGGCGCGCGTGGCGGTGGCCACCTTCGCCGACCGCTGCGACGACGAGCTGGAGGCTCTGGCGGAGCGCCTCCACACCGCGATGCGTCCGACGCGCGGCGGCGCTGCCGCGCTCTGCCGGCTCGACCCGCAGCGGCGGCGCGCCGACTTCGTCGGTGTCGGCAACGTGACCGGCCGCCTCGTCGGCCGGGAGGGGTCGCAGGCGATGGTATCGCTCAACGGGACGCTGGGCATGGACCTCACCGCACCGCGCATCCGCCGCATGACCTATCAGCTCGACGGGGCCGTGCTGGTGATCAGCACCGACGGGGTTCGTGACGGATTCGACATCAACACCTTCCCCGGGTTGCTCGACCACGATCCACTGGTGATCGCGGCGCTCATCCACGGTCAGCGCACCCGCGGCACGGACGACGCCACGGTGGTGGTGGTGCGGCCGTCGCCGGTTGGCGGTGTGGCCGCATGACCGACGAGCTCGAACGCCTGCGCGACGAGGTGGCCGCGCTGTCCACCGAGATCGCCGAGACCAACCGCGGGCTGGTCGCCGTCTATGCCGAGCTGGAAGCGGCCAGGGAGGCTGCGGAGGCGGCGACCGTCGCCAAGGGCGCGTTCCTGGCCAGCATGAGCCACGAGATCCGCACTCCCATGAACGCCATCATCGGTCTCACCAGCCTGTTGCTGGACACGTCGCTCAGCGATGAGCAGCGCGAGCTCGCCGAGACGGTGCGCACCGCCGGCGAGCACCTGCTCACCCTGGTCAACGACATCCTCGACTTCTCCAAGATCGAGGCGGGCAAGCTGGCCCTGGAACCGGCGCCGACCGAGGTGGCGCTGGTCATCGAGGAGGCGCTCGACCTGGTGTCGGGCCGGGTCGCCAGCACCGGGCCGGAGCTGGCCTACGAGATCGCCGAGGGCGTGCCGGCTACGGTGTCGATCGACACCGGCCGCCTCCGCCAAGTTCTGGTCAACCTTCTCTCTAACGCCGTGAAGTTCACCGACGCGGGGGAGATCGTGGTCGGCGTCGAGGCGCGGCCGGCGGACGACGGCCGGTTCGAGCTGGAGTTCAGCGTCCGCGACACGGGAAGGGGCATCGCCGAGGAGGACATGCACCTCCTCTTCCAACCCTTCAGCCAGGTCGACACCACCGCTACGCGGTCGCGTGGTGGGACGGGGTTGGGACTGGCCATCTCGCGCCAGCTCTGCGAGCTGATGGGTGGCCGCATCTGGGTGGAGTCCATGCCGGGGCGCGGCTCCGTCTTCCGCTTCACCGTCCGGGCGCCGGAGGTGCCCTCGTCGCCGGCACCGTCATTGGGCGACACCTCGGGCGCGCGGGTGCTGGTGGTGGACGACAACGTCACCCACCTGCGCATCCTGCATCACCTCATCGAGCGCTGGGGCATGGTCCCCATGGAGTTCACCAGCGCCGCGGACGCGCTGCAGTGGGCACGCGGCGAACGCTTCGACGTCGCCCTCATCGACTACCACATGCCCGACATGAACGGCGTCGAGCTGGCCCGCGACCTGCGCGCCCTCGACCCCTCGCGGCGACCGCGCCTGGTCATGCTGAGCTCGGTCGGCGCCGGCGCTGTCGCCCAGGACCGCGACGCCGGCTTCGACGCGGTGCTGGCCAAGCCGATCAAGCAGTCGCAGCTGCTCGACACCATCGTCGGCCTACTCGCCCGCGGGCGCGTGCCGCCCCGCCGCTCCACCGAGCGCGTGTTCGACAGCACGGTGGCTGAGCGCCATCCATGGCGCATCCTGGTGGTCGAGGACAACCCGGTCAACCAGCGCGTCGCCCTCGGCCTGCTGGCGCGCTTCGGCTACCGTCCCGACGTCGCTGCCAATGGCGCCGAGGCGGTGGAGGCGGTGGCGCGACTGCCGTACGACCTGGTCTTCATGGACGTGCAGATGCCGGTGATGGACGGCATCGAGGCGACGCGACGGATCCGCACATTGCACGCACCCGGCGAGGGACCGCGCATCGTGGCCATGACCGCCGACGTGATGAACGACGATCGCGATCGCTGCCTGGCCGCCGGGATGGACGCGTTCGTCCCCAAGCCGGTGCGCGCCGAATCGCTGCTCACCGTGCTGCAGAGCGACATCCGACGCGCCACCAGCGGCGACGCGACGGCTGCGCGAGACCCTGACGAGGTTCTCGACAGGGAGGCCATCGCCGACCTGGTCGAGGCATTCGGCAAGGGCAGCGCACTCGACGGGATCATCGACAGCTACCTCGAATCGGCGCCGGAACTGATGCGAACCATGCGGTCCAGCGCCGAGGCCGGCGACAGCGACGCCCTCGCCTTCGCCGCCCACACCCTCAGGTCCGCCAGCGGCGTGGTCGGCGCGTCGCGCGTCGCCCGGCTCTGCGGCCTGATCGAGGAACAGTGCCGCGCCGGGCTGCGCGACGACTTCCTCGATCGCGTGGAGCAGCTCGAAGCGATGCACGGACCGGTGCGCGACGCCCTGAGCGCCCTGCGCTCGGTCAGCAGCTGAGCGGGCTGAGCGGGAAGGCGACCTCGATCTGCAGCCCGCCGCTCTCCGGTGCATTGGTGGTCATCGTCGCGCCGTGCGCCCGCACCACGGCATCGACGATGGACAGCCCCAGCCCCACGCCGTCGGCGTGCACGCCACGCGCCGCGTCGTAGCGCTGGAACGGCTGGAAGAGTCGCTCGATCTCGCCGCCGGGGATCACCGGGCCGCTGTTGCCGACGCGCAGCACCGCATGTCCGTCGACGGTGAGCGTCTCGACGCTGATCCTCCCACCGTCGATGTTGTGGCGCACCGCGTTGTCCACCAGGTTGGCCACCATGCGCTCGACCAGCTGGGGATCGCCGGAGAGTCGCGCGTCGTGCAGCGACGCGTCGAGATGGAGGCGGCGCTGTTCGAGCTGGGGTGAGCGGGTGAGCAGCACCTCGTCGGCGATCACCGCCAGGTCGCAGGCTTGGCGCCGGTCGACGCCGCGCTCGCTGCGCGCCAGGGTGAGCAGCGCCTCGATGATCTGCTCCTGCTGCTCGCCGGCGGCGAGAACCCGCTGGTGCGCCTGGCGCAGGGACTCGACGGTGGGCGCTGGATCGCGCAGCGCCACCTCGACCAGGGTTCGCTGCCGCGCCAGCGGCGTGCGCAGCTCGTGCGAGGCGTTGGCGACGAACTGGCGCTGCGCGGTGAACGACTGCTCCAGCCGCTCCAGCAGCCCGTCGAAGGTGGTGCCCAGCTCCTTCATCTCGTCGTTGGGACCGCGCAGCGCCAGGCGGCGGTGCAGGCTGCTGGCCGAGATGTCGCGCACCACACCGGTCATGGTGCGCAGGGGACGCAGGACGCGTCCCGCCACCAGCCAGCCGAGGCCGATGGAGAGCAACGCCGTGGCGCCGAGCGCGATACCCGACACGACAAGAAGCTGGTGCAGCTCGTCATTGCGCTGCTGCGTGGCCACACCGGTGAGCTTTTGCGCCAGCGTGTCGAGGTTCTCCGGCGGTGGCGCGTCGAATGAACCAGCGGCGCTGTAGCCGAGCACCGGTGCCTGCAGCAGGCCAGGCCGCGGGCCGATGATCGTGGTCGTCCCGGAGGGATTCACCGTGACCAGCCCTCCGCCCTGCGTCGTCTTGGCAGCGAAGACCGTGCCCGGGGAGGTCTGCGACACCAGCACGTAGGTGACCACCAGCAGCACCGCGCCGGAGAGCAGGAAGAGGCTGCCGTAGATCAGGGTGAGTCGCAGGCGCACGGTCGGGCGCGGCAGGGGCACGGCGTCGCGCATCCGGCGGAGTCGCGCGGCAACCTGGTGAATCGTCGTCATATGCGGTACCCGGCTTGGGAGACGGTCTCGATGAGGGGAGGATCGCCGAGCTTGCGGCGCAGTCGGCTCATGGTCACCTTGACCGCCGTGCTGAACGGGTCGGCCGCCTCGTCCCACACGCGTTCCAGCAGCTCCTCGGCGGACACCACGCGGCCCTGTGCCGCCAGCAGGACCTCGAGCACGGCGAACTCCTTGGGACCGAGGTCGAGCCGCTGGCCGGCGCGGCTGGCGCAGCGGCGGGCGCTGTCCAGGGTGAGGCCGGCGCGCACCAGCAGCGGCGGGATCGCCGGCTGGGCGCGGCGCACCAGGGCGCGGCATCGCGCCACCAGCTCGGCGAAGGCGAAGGGCTTGGGCAGGTAGTCGTCAGCCCCGATGTCCAGCCCGTCGACGCGGTCCTCGACAGTTGCGGCCGCAGTCAGCATCAACACCCGGCTCCGCCGCGCCGCGGCGATGATCTCGGCGCACACGTCGTCGCCGTGCACGCCGGGCAGGTCGCGGTCGAGCACGACGACGTCGTAGTCGTTGGCCAGCGCCTGCTCCAGTCCGCTGCTGCCGTCGTAGGCGACGTCGACGGCGAACTGGTCGCGGCGCAGCCCTGCCGCGATGGCGTCGGCGAGCTCGTTGTCGTCCTCGACGACCAGGATGCGCATCAGAGGTGTTTCTCTGCCACGCCGGCGATTTCACCACGGTTACAGCCGCGGCGACGGGCCGGTCGCGGTGTGCCGTCCACCTGTGTCACCGGCGTGCAACCGGGCCGCGCGTACCACATGGGGCGACAGACCTCCCGACACCAGAGGGTGACTCTCGTGAGCACGGACATCATCACATCGCCACGCCGCCGCGGCGCCTGGACCGACCGGCTGCGACGCGCCGGGGTCCGGTGGGGAGGCTGCGCGGCCGCGGCGTCTCTCCTCGCCGCCTGTGGCGGTGCGCCGCAGCTGGGTGTCGCCCACCTCGGCGCGGCAGCGTCGCCGTCGGCAACCGCCGCCGCCGACCTCTCCAAGTCGCAGGACGCGCTGGCCTTCTCGCGCTGCATGCGGCAGCACGGCATCACCAACTTCCCCGACCCCGGCAGCGGCGGCGGCCTGCGCATCGACTCCAGCAGCGGGATCGACCCCGAGTCGCCGCGATTCCAGGCGGCGCAGCAGGCCTGCCGGTCGCTCCTGCCTCGGGGCGCCGAGCCCAATCCGGCGCAGCAGGCGGCGATGCAGCAGGCCGCGCTGCGCTTCTCCCAATGCATGCGCCAGCACGGGATCGCCGACTTCCCCGATCCGGAGTTCGGCCCCGGCACGATGAAGCTGCAGCTTCCCCACTCCGTCGATCCCCAGGCGCCCCAGTTCCAGGCGGCGCAGCAGGCCTGCCAGAGCTTGATGCCCAAGCCCGGTGGCGGCGGCAGCGGGCCGAGCACGTCGACGGGCGGCGGCGCCAGCGGCGGCGGCAGCGACGGCGGCAAGGGCGGATACAGCGTGGCGGGGGGCGGCTCGTGAGCGCGGCAACGCCATCGGTGGCCGCGGGCGACACGGCTCTCGACGACGCGCTGCAGGTTGGCGGTGGGGGCGTCCGCCGGCGCCGGGCCCTGTGGGCCGCAGCCGGTGTCGCCGTCGTGCTGCTCGCCGGCGGCGGCGCCACCGTCGCCCTCGCCCATCCCTTCGGCGGTGGCGGCGGCGGCCAGGAAGGCGGCGCGGCCCTCGACAACGGCGCGGCCACCGCGCTGGCCACGGTGGCGCAGCGGTCGCTGTCGTCGCAGACCTCGGTGGGCGGCACGCTCGGCTACGGCGGCGCAGCCAACGTGGTGGCCCCGTCCGGCACTCCGCAGCAGGCGATCACCCAGGCGCAGCAACAGGTTGCCGCCGCGCAGGCGGCGCTCGCCGCCGACCGCACCGCGGCCGCCGACAGCGCCGCCGCCAGCAACCAGGCGCTGGCCCAGGACCAGGCAGCGGTCGACGCGGCCCCCGACGACGCCCATCGCAGCCAGGCGCAGAACGCCCTGGCCGGTGCGCAGCTGCAGGCCAGGCAGTCCGCCGACCAGAACAGCGCCAGGATCCGCGCCGACGAGACCACGCTGCAGAACGCCGAGGCCGCATTGAGCACCGCCCTGGCCACGGCGGTGAATCCGGGCACGCTGTTCACGGCGCTGCCCGCCGTGGGGCAGACGGTGTCGCGCGGGCAGCCGCTCTACGCGGTCAGCGGTGTCGCCGTGCCCCTCTTCTACGGCACGGTGACTCCCTGGCGGAGTCTGGCGCTCGGCGCCGCCGACGGTCCCGACGTCGGCCAGCTCACCGCCAACCTGATCGCGCTGGGCTTCGGCGGCGGGCTGGCCCAGAGCAACCACTTCTCCGCGGCCACCCAGGCGGCGGTGGAGCGCTGGCAGGCCTCGATCGGTGCGGCGCAGACCGGGGTGGTGCGGCTCGGCGACATTGTCGTGGAGCCGGGAGCGGTGATCGTCACCGCGGTGACGCCGGCGGCCGGGGGTGCGGTGCAGCCCGGCGCCACCATCATGCAGGTGACCTCGACCAATCGGCAGGTCATCGTCAACCTCAACGCCGCGCAGCAGTCGCAGGTCAAGGTGGGCGACGCGGTCACCATCACCCTGCCCGACAACCGCACGACGCCGGGCACGGTGTCGTCGGTGGGCACGGTGGCGACCACGCCGTCGGGGTCCGGTGGTGGCGGTGGCGGTGGCGGCGGCAACTCGACACCGACCGTCGAGGTCGACATCACACTGACCGACCCGTCAGCAGCCGGCAGCCTCGACCAGGCGCCGGTGGAGGTGTCGATCACCACCGCCACCGTCGACAACGCCATGGTCGTCCCGGTGACCGCGCTGCTGGCGCTGGCCGGCGGCGGCTATGCCGTCGAGGTGGTGGACGCCCACGGCGGGCACCAGTTGGTTGCGGTCACACCTGGCCTTTTCGACGACGCCGGCGGCCTGGTGCAGGTGACCGGCAACGGCCTCAACGCGGGCGACCGTGTGGTGGTGCCGGCGACGTGAGCGTCGCCCAGCGGCCACCGGTCATCGAGCTCGCCGGGGTCACCAAGCTCTACGCCGAGCATCCGCCGGTCGCCGCGCTGCGCGGCGTCGACCTCTGCATCCGTGCCGGCGAGCTGGTGGCGATACTGGGGCCCTCCGGGTCGGGCAAGTCGACGCTGCTCCACCTCATGGGCACGCTCGACCGCCCCAGCGCCGGCCAGGTTCGCCTCACCGGCGTCGACGTCGTCCGCATGTCGGACGGAGAGCTGGCCGCGCTGCGCGCCAGGCGGGTCGGCTTCGTGTTCCAGCAGTTCTTCCTCGCCGAGCACGAGACGGTGCTCGACAACGTCGCCGGCGGGCTGCTCTACGCCGGGGTCGGCAACCGCCAGCGGCGTGCCCGGGCGGCGCAGGCGCTGGCCCGGGTGGGCCTGTCGCATCGCGCCGGGTTCCGTCCCAGCCAGCTCTCCGGCGGCGAGCGTCAGCGTGTCGCCATCGCCCGGGCGCTGGTGGGACGGCCGGCGATCGTGCTCGCCGACGAACCCACCGGCAACCTCGACAGCGCCTCGGGCGCACCCATCGTCGAGCTGCTCGAAGAGCTCAACGCCGCGGGCGCCACCATCGTGGTGATCACCCACGATCGCGAGCTGGCGGCGCGCTTCCCGCGCCGTGTCGAGATCCGCGACGGGCGGATCGTCGCCGACACGGCGGCGGCTGCCGCGTTGCCGCTATCCCTGGCCAGTTCTCCAACAGCACCGGCGGGCGCCGCGAGCCCGCCGGTGCGCAAACGCCTGCTTCCCGCCGACATGGCGCGGGTCGCCAGCGTCGGGCTGCGCACCCGCAAGCTGCGGGCCAGCCTGTCGGCGCTGGGCATCGCCATCGGCGTGGCGGCCATCGTCGCCGTGCTCGGCCTGTCGTCGTCGTCGCAGGCGGGCCTGCTCGCCGAGATCGACCGCCTGGGCACCAACCTGCTCACCGTCAGCAACGGCCAGACGTTCCTCGGCCACGCCGCCGAGCTGCCCACCGCAGCGCCGGCGATGATCGCGCGCATCGGACCGGTGCAGCAGGTGCAGGAGACCGGCGCGGTCAGCGCCAAGGTCTACCGCTCACCACTGATCCCCCAGTTCAACACCAACGGGCTGAGCGTCCTCGCCGCCAGCCTGGGACTGCTCTCCGACGTGGGCACCACGGTGGCGCACGGCAGCTATCTCAACGCGGCGACGGCGGCGCAGCCGGTGGCGGTGCTCGGCGCCGTCGCGGCGCAGCGCCTCGGCATCGACCGCGTCTTTCCCGGTGAGCGCGTCTGGATCGGCTCGCAGTGGTTCTACGTCGCCGGCATCCTCAACCCCTCGGTGTTGACACCGGAGATCGACAGCGCGGTGCTGGTGGGCTTCCCTGCGGCGCAGCGCTATCTGGGGTTCGACGGCCATCCCTCGACCGTCTACGTGCGCACCGCCACCGACCAGGTCGCCGCGGTGCAGGCGGTTCTCGCCGCCACGGCGAATCCCGAGGCACCCAACCAGGTCAACGTCAGCCAGCCCTCGTCGGCGCTGGTCGCCCGCGCCGCGGCGCAGAGCGCCTTCAACGGCCTCTTCCTCGGGCTCGGCGCCGTCGCCCTGCTGGTCGGAGCGGTCGGCGTGGCCAACATCATGGTCATCTCGGTGCTGGAGCGCCGGTCGGAGATCGGGCTGCGGCGTGCACTTGGTGCCACCCGTGGCCACATCCGCACCCAGTTCCTCTCCGAGGCCGCCCTGCTGGCGGTGCTCGGCGGCGCCGCGGGCGTGCTCATCGGCATCGTCGCCACCGCCGTCTACGCCAGCACCAAGCAGTGGTCGGTGGTCGTCCCCGCCGTCGCCTGGGCGGGTGGGCTCGGCGCCGCCCTGGCCATCGGCGCCTTTGCCGGGCTGCTGCCCGCCCTCCGCGCCGCTCGGCTCTCGCCCACCGAGGCGCTGCGCAGCGTGTGACCGGGCTCAGCAGTGCGCGGCGCGCAGCAACAGCGCCAGGGTGGCGATGGTGTTGATCGAGGCGTGCACCACGATGCCGGGCCACAGCGAACGGCTGTAGTGGTACAGGATGGCCAGAACGCAGCCGATGGCGAAGATCGGCGGCAGCAGCGTCCACTGCAGGTAGAGGACGTGCGCCGAGGCGAACACGGCGGCGCTGCCCACCACGGCGGCGGCCAGCGGCATGCGGCCGCGCATCCATCCGAAGATGACGCCGCGGAAGAGCACCTCCTCGATCAGCGGGGCCACCACCGCGACGCCGATCAGCCCGAGCAGCAGGTTGCTGCCGTAGGCCGATTGGATGTCGTGGCACTGGTTGGCCGGTGAGGCGGGCAGGACGGCGTCGCCGAGCTCGCCGAAGACCAGCTCGGCGGTGTAGGCGATCACCAGGGCGGGGATGGCCGCCACCAGCCAGCGCCAGGGCAGCGGCCGCAGCCCGATGTCGCGCAGGCCGACCTTGCGGCGCAGGCCGAGGAACACCCAGATCAGCGCGGCGATGCAGCCGTAGCTGACCACGTCGAGGATCAGCGAGCCGACGCTGGGCTCGGGACGTCCCAGGCCGATGGCGCGGGTCGCCCGCACCACGGCGAGCTGGCCGACCAAGGCCACGGGAAGCTGCAGCACGGCGATGGGCAACGCGTCGGTCCAGGTCCAGCGCGAGCGTGGCGGCGCGGCTGCCGGTGATGCCTGCCGGCCGGTCGGCGCAACCACCGCCGACTTGTTGCCGTAGGTGTCCGGAACCCACTTGGTGCCGTCCCACTCCCAGGACCAGGGCCGCACCATGCCGTGCACCACCACCGTGCCGGCGAGGCGGTCGTGCCAGCCCCGCCGCTCGGTGGGGAT
>CAZCJX010000035.1:16725-24211 GCA_964499205.1 uncultured Actinomycetes bacterium
GGCGCGGCGCGGCACCGGGCAGAGCGCTCACACCGCGAATGGATACGTCTCCGGCACCTCGCCGCGCTCCCACACCGGGGTGCGCTCCAGCGGCTCCAGCGCGCGGGTCTCGTCGAGGTGCATCACCACGTCGAACTGGTCCGCGGCGCGGGCGCGGAAGTAGTGGCTCTGCCGCTCGGTGTCGGGACGGTAGATGACGCCGATGGCCCGCTCCAGCCGGGCTGACCGCAGCACCTCGGCGCTGAGCGGGGCTGACGTGAAGGGCAGCATGAACGCCGGCTCGGCGACGTCGTGGAAGAGCGCCTCGATGCTGCCGCGCAGTCCCGGCCGGATTGCCTTGCGCTGCGCCGGCTGGTCCCAGTCGTCCGCCGCGGTGACCGTGCCGCTGTAGGCGGTGAAGCCGGCGAGCAGCGTGTCGCCGGGGTGGCGCTCGCGCGCGAGACGACCGAGGGTCAGCTCACCGACGCTGCCGCGCTCGGTGGCCCGGCTGTCGCCGACGTGCGAGTTGTGCGCCCACACCACGATGCGCGCCGGCCGCCCGCGGCGTGCGGTGAGATGCTGGGCGAGGGCATCGAGGGTGTCCGCCATGTGCGTGTCGCGCAGGTTCCAGGAGTGGATGCTGCCACCGAACATGGTGCGGTAGTACTCCTCGGCGTTGACCACGGCGCGCGCGTTCTGCTCGGCGTCGAACTGCTCCTCACCGGCGAGAACACCGTCGCGACGCAGGTAGTCGGCGGCCTTCTCGCGCAGCTCGACGAGCTGCTGCACCACCTGCCGCTCGCACAGCTCACCGGCGCCGAAGGCCGCGGCGTAGGCGTAGTTCTGCGCGTCCTCCGTGTAGTGGTCGAAGCAGGCGAAGCGTTGGCGCGCGCGCTGCGCCGCCTCGGGATCGACGCGGCCGAGATACTCGACGATTGCGTGCATGGAGCGGAACATGCCGTAGAGGTCGAGCCCGTAGAAGCCGGCGGTGCGCGCCGGGTTGGCCGCGTGCTGGTTGTGCTCGCGCAGCCAGCCGGCGAAGTCGAGCACCACGGTGTTGCGCCACATCCATGTCGGAAAGCGCCGGAAGCCGCGCAGCGCCTCCTCAGCGGTCTCGTCGCCGCCGCGACCGTGCACGAAGCGGTTGACCCGGTACGCGTCCGGCCAGTCAGCCTCCACGGCGACGGCGCAGAACCCCTTCTCGGTGATCAGCCGCCGGGTGATCTCGGCGCGCTCCTCGTAGAACTCGTGGGTTCCGTGCGAAGCCTCGCCGATGAGCACGAAGTGCGCGTTACCGCAGAGGTCGAGGATGGCGTCGCCGGCGGTGCGCCTGGTGCTCCGCGGGGTGAGCTCGGTGCGGATCGCGGTGATGCCGGCGGCGTCGTCGCGGCGCTGCGTCGACGTCTGCCCCGGCGCGGCGCGCAGCAGCTCGCGCACCTCGTCGTCGCTGACCTGGTCGAAGTCCCAGTACGACAGCCCCACGGCATGGAAGGGCGCCGGAGTTGTGGCGCAGATCACTTCGTCGGCGATGGCCCGCAGCTCGCGGCAGGTCGACGACGGCGCCGCGGGAACGGCGACGACGATGCGCTGCGCATGGCGCTCCTGCAGTCCGACCACCGCCGCGCGCATGCTGGCACCGGTGGCCAGCCCGTCGTCGACGACCACGACGATCCTGCCGCTCACCTCGAGCGGCGGCCGCACCTCGCGATACGCCATCTGGCGCCGCGCCAGCTCGCGCCGCTCCTGGTCGACGATGCGCTGCACCGCGTCGGGCTCGATGCGCAGACCGCGCACCACGTCGTCGTCGAGGACGACCAGCCCGCCGGTGGCGACCGCCCCCATGGCCAGCTCCGGCTGGCCCGGGACGCCCACCTTGCGCACCACCAGCACGTCGAGCGGCGCATCCAGCGCGGTGGCCACCTCGAAGCCGACGGGCACGCCACCGCGGGGCAGAGCCAGCACGACGACGTCGTCGCGACCCGCGTACGGCTCGAGGAGCCGTGCCAGCACCCGACCGGCGTCGCGCCGGTCCCGGAAGACACGCTCGGGCATGCGATCCAATCTAGGCGCGGGGCCGGGGCGATGAGCGCGGTGGGGCTTTCAGTCCAGAAATGGACCGGGGGCCTGGCCACCGAAACGTGACCAAGCCCCCAGGGGATGCCCACCCTCTGCCATTCGCTGCGCTCAGCCGGTCTCCGCCACACGCTCCGCGTAACGCTGCAGGTAGAGCGGCCAGCCCTGGTCGCCCCTGACGCCTTCGCGCATCCCTTCCCAGCCCTCACCGTGGCGGTCCAGGTTGCGGTGCTCGAGCTCCACGCGCGTGCGGTTCGGCGACTCGGCGATGAAGCGCACCTCCCACTCGCTCGTCTTCTCAGGGTCGGTCTCGATCTGCCAGTGCGGGCTGATGTTCCAGGTGAGGAGCACCCGGTGGGGTGGCTCGTACGCCAGCACGCGCGCCCAGCGGCATTCGCTGCCATCGGCGCCGCGGTCGTACAGGTAGCCGCCCGCGCGGGGCTCGAACACGGTCTCCGCGATCTCGACCTGGAGCATGTTGTGCTCCGGTGGCTTGAACCGGCCGAAGTCCTCGGTGAAGACGCGGAAGGCTCGTTCGATCGGGGCCTCGACGACGATCGAGGTGCTGATGGTCGTGGGCGCTGCCTGGGTGCTCATCGGACCTCCTCTGTTGTGTGCTCGACGACTTCCTTGTAGGCGGCGAGGGTCTTGCTCCAGAAGCGGTCGAGCTCCGCCCGGAACGCCGCCAAGCCGTCGAGATCGACCTGGTAGATGCGCTGCTTCCCGGCCTGCCTGTCGACGACCAGGCGGGCGCTCTTGAGCACCTTGAGGTGCTGCGACACCGCAGGGCGGCTCACCGGGAACTCGCGGGCGAGCTCGCTGACGGCGCGTGGGCCCTCGATCAGGCGCTCGAAGATCGCCCGCCTCGTCGGGTCCACGAGGGCTGCCCAGCCGGTCGTCGCGTAAGTCACCACTAACGCGTAAGTATACGCTTACGGCAGTCGGTCGGCCACCCCGTCTGATTGGACGAAAGCCCGCTCCACTGCACCCCGGATCGGGATCGTTCCAGACCGCAGCGTCTGACATCCGAATGAAGCGCGAATCGGCTTTGCGCAGATAGAGGACATGAGCTGCGTGCGGGCCCTGCCGGCGAGCGCTGCCGCGGCTGCGGTGGTGGCGCTCACGATGTGCCCTGCGCACGCCGCGTCTCCGCCGCGCCTGCAGGTGCAGGCGGGCTACGCGGGTGTCCCAGTGAGCGCGGGGCTCTGGGTGCCCGTGCGGGTGCGCGTCGACGGGGACGACGGCGGTGCGCAGGGGACGCTGCGGGTCACGCCGCCCACGGCGTCCGGCAGGACACCCGTCGTCGAGGAGCTTCCCATCGACGTCCCCGCCGGCGAGAGTCGTGCCTTCACCGTCGCCGTCCAGGCCGCAGCCGGCACGGTCACCGCGGAGCTCCGCGACAGCGGTGGCGCACGCATCGCCACAGCGACGAGCACGCTCGCCAGCGGCGGCGGGGGACACGTCGTCGTCGCCGTCGTGTCGGCGACGCCCGGTGCGCTGGACGCCGCGGCCGGCACCTATGTCCTCGGGAGGCGGACGCAGGTGGTGGACGTGGTGCGCCTCAGCGTCGCCACGCTGCCCGACGCGCCGCAGCTGCTGCGCACCTTCGCCGAGGTGGTGCTCGCCGGCGTCGACACCGGCGGTCTCGGCTCCGCGCAGCGGAACGCTCTCAGCGCATACGTCGCCGGCGGCGGCGGGCTGCTCCTCACCGGCGGCGGAGCGGCGCAGCAGGTTCTCGACGGCGTTCCGCCGGACCTAGCGCCCGCCACGGTGACCTCCGCCGGTTCGGAGCAGCTGCCGGGCGCCGTCGCCGCCCTCTGCACCACGACGACCGCATCACCGCCGGCACCGCCTGCACCCGTCGCGCAGAGCACGCTGTCGCTCGCCCACGGCGCCACCGCGATGCTGCGCGACACCTCCGGCACGCCCCTCGTCGCCGTCCTCGGCGTGGGACTGGGCCGCAGCGTCATGGCCGCCTTCGACCCGGCAGCGCCGCCGCTGGCGAGCTGGAGCGGGCAGGGCTGCCTGGTCCGTGCGCTGGTGTCGGCGGCGCTCCCCGGCCGCCGTGCCGAGGTGGCCATGGAGCCGACCTCGGCGCGTGGCGACCGCGGCGGCACGGTGGGCCAGGTCGGCGACGCATCCACCATCCCCGCCGGCCTGGTCTCCGCGGCGACCGGGATGCTCAGCGCGCCGCCGCCGCGGGTGGTGCTGCTCGCGGTCGCCCTCGGCGGCTACGCGCTGATCGCCGGCCCGCTGGCCGCCCTCCTGCCTCGGAGCCCGCGCCGGCGCACCATGCTCTGGGCGGCGCTGCCCGGGCTGGCGTGCGGTGTCGGCCTGGCCGCATGGACCACCGGGTTGGGTGTGGCCCGGGTCGACCCCGCCCGCAGCCAGGTGCGGGTGATCGACGTGGCCAGCATCTCGACCTCCAGCGTCGAGAGCGTGGCGGCGGTGTCGCTGCCACGCGGTGGCGGCGACACCCTCCGCGTCCCGTCCGGCTCGGTCGCCGCAGCCCTCGGCAGCGGGGCGGGTCAGGCCACCCACGAAAGCGCGCAGCTCGACGTCGAGGGCGCCCCGGCCGGGGCGGTCAGCACCGCCGTCATCGACTGGAGCGCCGGCGCGCCCGGCCGGGGAGTGGCGCAGTCGCTGCGGTGGGCCGACGACACCCACCTGACCGGCACCCTGACCAACCACCTGGGCACCACCCTGCTCGACGCCACCCTGCTCGGTTCGGACGGCTCCACCACCGACCTGGGCACGATCGCCGACGGCGCCAGCGTCCGCGCCGACGTCGTCGCCGAGACCGCGGTCGGCGGCTACCAGGCCGGGGGCGGCGGCTGCACCACCCTCGCCTGCCTCGCCTCCGGTCCGAGGGCGAGCCTGCTCCGCGCCCTCGACGCCTGGACCGAGGAGCGGCATCCCGGCGTGCCCGCGCTCTTCGCGGTCGCCGCCCGGCCCCTCCTGCCCGGCGACGGGATGCCGGCGCTGGACGCGGTCGTCGTCCCCCTCACCGTGCCTGACGGCGAGGGGGCACCGCTGCCGGCTCGCGGCCTCGCCGCCCAGGGCTTCGAGAGCAATGGCGCGGTCACCGACGGCTCGGTGACCCTGCGCAACGGCGACTGGGCCATGCTCGACGTGCCCGTCCCGGCCGGCGCGGCCGCCGTCGAGATCACACCCCTCAGCGAGAGCTGCTGGACCTTGGGCTGCGTCAACTATCGCCTCGCGCCCAACACCAATCCCCTGCCGCCCCAGCTCTTCTACGACTGGCTCGATCCCTCCGCCGGCGCCTGGCGCCCACTGCCGATGACCCTCGACGCCTCCGGCCACCGGGTCGGCCGGCTCCCCGCGTCGCGGCTGGCCGGCACCGACCTGGTACTCCGCCTGCGCTCGCAGAATCTCGCCACCACCCTCGCCGCACCCGACATCCGGGAGGCGCAGCAATGATCGAGCTGCGCGGTGTCGCGCTGCAACGGTCAGGCGAAGCGGTGCTCCGCCACGTCGACCTCGACGTCGCGCCTGGCGAGTGCTGCGCGCTGGCCGGCGCCAACGGCAGCGGCAAGACGGCGCTGCTCCGAGTCTGCGCCGCCCTGCTGCGCCCCTCGGCGGGGAGGGCGGTGGTGGCGGGGTTCGACGCTGCCCGGGAGCCCCGGTCGGTGCGGGCGCGGGTCGGCTACCTGCCGCAGCATGCCGGCCGCGTCGACGGTCAGACCGTTCGCGAGGAGGTCGAGCTGGCCGCCGCCTGCCACGGCATCGCCCCCGACCGGCGCCGTCGCATCGCCGCCGACCTCCTGGAGCTGACCGCCCTCGACGCCCTCGCCGACCGGGACGTCGCCCGGCTGTCGCCGGGCATGCACCGGCGCCTGCTGCTGGCCACCGCGCTGGTGCACGACCCCGAGGTCCTCCTCCTCGACGGCGCCGACGCCGCGCTCGACGTCGATGGTGTCGCCGACCTCGCCGCGCTGCTTCGCGACCTGCGCGACATGGGCAAGACGCTGCTGGTGTCCGGCGGGGCGTCGCTGCTCGCCCAGGCGTGCGACACCGAGGCCGTCCTGGCCGGCGGCATGGTGACCCGGCCACCCGGCCACGCCGTGCGCGGGCTGCCCGCATGATCGCCTCGCTCCGCCGCCACCTGGCCACCCCGGTGCTGGCTCGCGACCTGCGGGTGCGCATGCGACGCCGCCGCACCGCGCTGCTCCTCTCCGGTTGCCTGGCGGTGGTCATCACCGCCGGCCTCGCCGCCTACGCGCTGAGCGCCGGGTCCGGCGACGCCGCCGCGGTGATGCGCGCCGGAGCCGCCCTCTTCCGCGCCTCCGCCGCGGCCACGCTGGTCCTGGTCTCCCTGCTCGGCGTGACCCTGGGAGCGGGGTCGATCAGCGGAGAGCGGGAGCGAGGAACCCTGGAGTCGCTGCAGGCCACGCCACTGCCGCCCTGGCGCCTCGCCCTGGGGAAGCTGCTCGACACCGTGCTGCTGCTCGGCCTCGTCGCCCTGGTGCCCCTGCCGCTCGACGGCATGGCGCTCTACCTCGGTGGCGTCGATGGGGGGACGGTGGGCGCCTTCATCGCGGTGTGCCTCGGCGCCGCGCTGGTCACCACCGCCTTGGGCGTGCTCAGCTCGGCGGTGGCGCCCTCGACCGCCGCGGCGCTGGCGGGCGCGGCGGCGGCGTTGCTGGTGGTGAGCGCCGTGCCGCTGGCGACGGGCGTCGTCGTCACCAGCGGGAGCGCGGCCGCCGCCGGCTGCTCCGGGGTGCTCTGCCCGGCCCAGGGGCCGCCGGCGCCGCAGCTCACGGCCGCTTCCGTCGCCCCCCTCACCGCCGCGCTGCCCCTGCTGGTGGCCGCCCCGGGCCAGCCTGCCACCGGGGTCGACTGGTGGCGTCGCGCTTTGCCCGAGCAGGCCGGCGTGGCCGCCTTGCTCGTGGCCGCGGCGAGCCTGGTGCTGAGGCGATGGCGATGGCGGTGAGCGCCGCGACCCCGGGGCGCACACTGCGCCACGCGCTGCACCGGCTCCGCCGGCGGGCCCTCCTCGACCGCGCTCTGTCGGGGGGACTGGCAGGCCTGGCGGCGGCGGCCGGGTGGGTCGCGGTGGCCTGGACGGCCGGTCGCCTCTGGCCTCCCCTGCAGTCGACCGTCGCCCTCGCCGCCGGCGCGGTGCTCGCCTTCCTGGCGGTGACGGTGCCGCTGCTCCGGCGCCGGCCGACCCTGGCCTGGGTGGCCCGCCTCGCCGACGCGCGCTTCCAGCAGCAGGAGCGCCTGGCCACCGCGTTGCAGGTCGTGCAGGTCGACGGCGCCGCCGACGCGCTCTTCGCCGCGCGGCTGGTCGCCGACGCCTCCCGTCGCGCCGCCGCCCTGCGCGCCGGCGAGGCCTTCCCGCTGCGCCGCCACCGGCTTCGCGCCGCCTCGGCGGCCCTGGCCGTGGGTCTCGCCGCCGCCGCCGTGGTCA
>CAZCJX010000036.1:0-24164 GCA_964499205.1 uncultured Actinomycetes bacterium
CGCTGGCGGTATTGGTCAATGGTGTCCTCGGCGCGGTGATCCTCCAGCGCGCCACGCTCGACGACCTCGGCGTGCAGCCGCAGCACGCCGATGGCCTCGCCGCTGCACTGGAGTCGCGCGGGCTCACCCA
The DNA here is from genome assembly GCA_964499205.1 of uncultured Actinomycetes bacterium. Classification (GTDB taxonomy): domain Bacteria; phylum Chloroflexota; class Dormibacteria; order Aeolococcales; family Aeolococcaceae; genus DASRDZ01. The sequence goes on from CAZCJX010000036.1 coordinate 131, forward strand.
CGGCTATGCGGGCTTCTGGCAGGCCAACCTGCTCACCTGGGAGAGCGACGGGCACATCACCAGCCGCGCTGTGCAGCAGTCCTCCTCCGCCTGCAACGGCGGCGGCGGATGGTTCTGTCCCTATCTGACCTTTAGCGCCAGCTCGTGGTACGCGCCGCAGTCGGGCCCGACGTTCCTGGTGCGCGAGATCGGCGGGAGCTTCGTGCCCTCACCGCCGCCCGCCGAGCTGCGGCCGACCAGTGTGTTCAGCTTCGACCGCTTCGAGATCTACGTCTACGACCACGACATCGGCAGCGACGCGGCGCTGCACACGTCCGGGTGGCCGTCGGGCTGAGCTGGGCTGGGCTACGGCGCCTTGGTGACGGTGACGTCCCAGGAGCAGCCGCCGCCCTCCTGGAAGCGCCAGTTGCCCGCGTTGAGCGTCACCGGCGTGTTGCCCTGCTTGGTGTCGGTGGGCTGCAGCGCCTCGCCCGGCACCACCTGCTGCGCGGTGCCGTCGTCGGCGACCATGGCGATGCTCACCGTGCAGCCAGGCGTCTGCGTGCTGCCCTTGATCACCCAGGCGACGCCGTACGCGCCCGCGGTCGCGACGTGGAACGACGGGCTGGAGCTCTCGCCGAGCGCCTGGTAGTGGAAGGGCAGCGCGGCGGCGGTGGGCGCGGCGACGCTGGGCGCGACGCTGCCGGTGGGCGGGGTGGTGGTGTCGGGACCGCTGGAGCCGCAGCCGGCGAGCAGAACGGCGGCCGCAGCCGAGGCGGCAGCGGCGAGGGCGAGCGCGGCGCGAGTCATGGTGGTCCGGTCCTCCTGGTGAATGGCGGCCCGCATTCTAGGGGCAGGGGCTCGGGGCTCAGCCGTGCAGCACCGAGGCCAGGCCGCGACCGCCCTCGACCAGGGTGTAGCCGCAGGGGGTGAGGCGGTCGAGGACGGCCTGCGTGCCGACCGTCTGCTCGAGCACCACCCAGTGCGCGTCGATGCTGCGCAGGCCCTCGGCCAGCGCGCAGGGGTGGGACTCCGGGCCGAGCGACTCCCGGCCGATGTTGCCCGGCGACGGCGCGGGGCCGGGTTGGCCGGGGAGCTCGGGGTCGTCGGGGAGGACGAGGTTGCCGGGGAAGAAGACGACCGCGGGGTTGGCGACCAGGCGGCCGCCGGCGAAGTCGAGCGGCTCGTAGAGGTGCCAGGGGAGGACGGCGACGGGTGCCTGCGGGTTGGCGTTGCGCGCGAGGTAGGCGGCGGCCTGGTACCAGTCGGGGGGGTAGGCGACCGGCTGGGTGAGCTTGGGGAGCTGCTGGACCTCGTGCAGGCCGGCGGGGAGGAGTGTGGCCAGGGCCATCGCGGCGGCTGCGGCGGGGCCCAGCCAGGTGCGTTGTGGGCGGCGGCGGGTGGGGTTTGTGGGTTGTCTGGGGTGGCCGAGGGCGGCAGCGGCCTCGGCGCCGAGGATCACCAGGGCGACCAGCCAGAGGGCATCCCACTTCTGCGTGTCGCGGTAGGCGGCGACCAGGGGGATGCGCTGGGCGATGGCGGTGACGGCGTCGAGGCCCCAGGAGGTGGCGGTGACGGCGCTGAGGCCGAGCCCGACCAGGCCGGCGGCGAGGAGCCAGGCGCGGTGGCGGGCTCGCCAGCCGCCGTACGCGGCGAGGGCGACGAGCACTGCGGTGGCGGCCGGCCACCACGGGTTGCCGGTTGTGGCGACGGGGATCCGGCCGGTGCGTTCGGCCCAGTCGCCGTAGAGGCCGGCGAGGGCGGGGAGGACGCCGTAGCGGCCGTCGGGGGTGGCGCGGAAGGCGGTGAAGTCAGGGCGGCCGAAGCCGGCGACGGACGTGTAGGTGCCGGGGCCGGTGTGGAGGAAGAAGGGGAGGATCCCGTAGAGGAGGAGCACCGCCGAGAGGCCGAGCGCGCCGGCCGTCCAGCGCAGCCGGGTGGGGTCCTGCCACGGTCGTGCCCAGAGCAGCGCGACGAGGGCGAGGACGGCGAGGATGCCGATGAAGTTGGGACTGAGGGCGGCGGCGAGCACGGTGACCAGGGCCACAGCCAGCGCTGGGAGCGGGCCCGGGCGGTCGCGCAGACGATCCCAGGCGGCCACCCAGAGAAGGAGGCAGCCCGCGGCGGCGACCACGCCCCACTGGCCTTCCGCCAGGCGGTCGAAGGTCCATGGGTTGAGAACGGCGAGCAGTCCTGCGGCGCACTGCGACCACCACGGGAGCTTTCGCGTGGCCAACATCGCGCCAAAGCCACAAAGAAACAGTGACAGGACCATGCACACTTTTCCAGTGGCCTCACCGCCCAGGGTGCGCGTAGCAGCATGGATGAGGAGCCACACCGGAGTTCGATAACTCCAGTCAAGCGGCGCAGCACGTGGCCCGAACGCAGCGTCCACCTCGAGCATGAACCCGCTCGTCGAGAGCGACCGCAACACAAGGACTGAGAGCGCCGCCGGTAGTACGAAGGCGAGCAACCAGCTGATATGGCCTCGCGGGCCCAAAACGTGGCCGGTGTTATCAGGGGTCTTGATGTGTTCGGTGTCGCAAAATGGGCGCCCTGGGGATGTCCGGAGCGCGAGGAATGGGCTCTTGTTTGTTCGCGTCCAAGCGATTTGTATTGTCCAATCGGACCTCCCTATGGTAAGGTCCCGGCCGGCACCACCTAATTTGGGGCCAACAACAGCCGATTCCAGGGGGAGCAGTGGGCACGCAGAGGAACTGGCGGGGCCTGGCCGGGACGGTCAGCGTTTTGGGGGTTGGGGCGCTCATCGCTGCGGCGACGGTGATGCCGTCGGCCCGACTCACCTCCTTCTCCTGCGACTCCGGCTATGCCGGCTACACCGGCTACAGCGCGTACGGGTGCCCGGTGGTCCCTGGCCCGGCCCAGGGCTACTGGCTTGTCGCCACCGATGGCGGGATCTTCACCTACGGCAACGCCTCCTTCTTCGGAAGCGCCGGAAGCATCGCGCTCAACAAGCCGGTGGTTGGTATGGCCGCGACCGTTGATAGTCAAGGCTACTGGCTCGTCGCCTCCGATGGCGGCATTTTCACCTACGGCGATGCCAAGTTCTACGGCAGCACCGGCAACATCGCGCTGAACAAGCCGATCGTCGGCATGGCGCCGACGCCTAGCGGCAGGGGTTACTGGCTGGTAGCCTCTGACGGCGGCGTGTTCACCGAAGGTGATGCTGTGTTCTACGGCAGCGCGGGTGACATCAAACTGAACAAGCCGATCGTTGGAATGGCTTCCACGCCTGACGGCAAGGGCTACTGGCTCGTTGCCTCCGACGGTGGAATCTTCTCCTATGGCGACGCCGCGTTCCATGGCAGCACGGGCAACATCGTGCTCAACAAGCCCATCGTCGGCATGGCGGCCACTCCCGACGGGCAGGGCTACTGGATGGTCGCGTCCGACGGCGGCATCTTCACGGAGGGTGACGGGCGCTTCTACGGCAGCACTGGCAACATCGCGCTCAACAACCCGATCGTCGGCATGGCGCTGACGCCGGACGCCGGAGGGTACTGGTTGGTGGCATCCGATGGTGGCGTCTTCACCGAGGGTGATGCTGCCTTCCGGGGGAGTGCTGGCAATATCAAGCTCAACAAGCCGATCGTCGGCATGGCAGCGGCCGGCTGAGTCTGGTCGAGGCCGTTTTCGGTGGGTTGATCGTGAGAGGGAGCTCGGGGGTATTGGTGGCGTGGTAGCCAACTTGGTTCCGGTCGGTGCCGTCGAACTCCAGCCTCTCGAGGTTGAGGCCCCGCTTGCGCTCCCGTGTCCGCTCCTCTCAGTCGTCGTTCCCGCCTACCACGACGGCAGACGCATCGTCGAAAACCTCGGTCGACTCGTGCGCGCGTTGGACGCGACCGACCTTCCTTGGGAGATCGTCGTCGTCGTCGACGGGGATCTGGAGACCTTCCGCGCCGCATGGCCTCTTCAGACCAGCCGTGTCCGTGTCGTTGGCTACGAGCAGAACCGGGGGAAAGGGTTTGCGCTGCGCTACGGAATGAGCCTGGCGAGCGGCGATCTCGTGACCTTCATCGATTCCGATATGGAGATCAGTCCCGAAGAGATCGGGAGGATGGGCCAATTGCTCCGCCTCTATGACGCCGACATCGTCGTGGGCAGCAAGCGCCATCCGTTGAGCAAGGTCAAGTACCCACGCACCCGGCGGTTCCAATCCGCCTGCTACCAGATGCTCATCAGGCTGTTGTTCCGGGTGTCCGTCCGAGATACCCAGACCGGACTGAAGATGATGCGCCGCGAGGTGGCGACGAAGGTGCTGGACGTGGCGCTGGTGAAGCGTTTCGCCTTCGACCTCGAGCTCCTTGCGATCGCGCGCCATTTCGGATATCGGCGAATCATTGAGGCGCCGGTTCTCATCGACTATCAGTTCAGCAGCACTACCAATCTGAGGGCGACGTTCTCCGTCTTGTGGGATACCATGGCGATCTTCTATCGCATGTACCTGCGACATTGGTATGACAAGACCACCTCGGCGGGTTTGGTCGCTCTGCAGCAGGGTCTCCCGGCCGCTCTCCCTCTACCTGACGGAATTGCGTCACATTCGTCCTGAGCCGGCTCTCCTTGCGCGCTGCTCAATCGGTACTGGCTGGCCAACCATGAACATGCAGGTTCCTGCGCCATGAAGGTCCTTCTGCTCAACTGGAAGGATCCGGCGCAGCGCGATGCGGGCGGTGCCGAGCGTTTCGTGCAGCGGATTGCCGAGGTCTGGGCGGATGAGGGACATGATGTGTCCCTATTCGTGCCGCGCCCCAAGCGAGCGCCTCGCGACGAGGTCATTCGTGGCGTGCGTTACGTCCGCGCAGGATCTCGATCCACCGTCTTCTGGCACGCCCGTCGCTATCTCAGACGGCATCACTGCGAATGGGATTTCGTCGTCGAGGCAGTCAGCACCCGGCCCTTCCTTAGCCACCGGATCGTCGGCCAGCGTTCGGTAGCCCTCTATATGCAGATGGCTGACGACGTCTGGCACCGCGAATTCCCGCTTCCTGTCGCCTGGCTTGGACGGCGAGTGCTGGAACCGATGTGGCTCAGGCGGATGAAGGGAGCCCGGATCGTTCCCATCTCACCTTCGACAGCGGATGACCTGGGCCGATATGGGCTCGCCACGCTCCCGTCTGTTCCACCTGGATCGGACATCGATCGGCGCGAGCGTGTAGATGCACCTGGACGGGGCCCGTTCCGGGTCATCTTCATGGGTCGCCTTTGCCAGAGCAAGCGGCCGTTCGAAGCTCTCGAGGCCTTTCGCTTGATTCAGGAGACCTACCCGAATTCGACATTCGACATTGTCGGGGATGGATACCTCGCCCCGGCGTTGCGGAAACATGCTGGCGCCAACGTCGTGGTGCACGGCTATGTCTCCGAGGCGACGAAGATCGATCTTCTTGATCGCGCACACGTGATGCTGTTGCCTGCGACGCGAGAGGGATACGGTATCGTCGCGATCGAGGCTGGGGCGCGCGGCGTGCCGGTGGTGGCCTATGACGTACCAGGGCTCCGCGACGCTGTCACCGATGGCGTAACCGGAATACTCGTCGAGAGTCAGCCACGTCACCTCGCCGAGGCAGCCATCGGGCTACTGCAAGACCAGGACAGGTGGATGAGCATCTCTCGCGACGCTTTCCGGGCAAGTCAGGGTGCCAGCTGGAACAGCGCCGCGCGACGCTTGATGATCGCCTTGCTCCACCTCAACCCCACGGCTCCAAGCGGCAAGGTCACCGCTGCCTCGGATGCTCCCGCGACCGCCCTTGCGTCGTTGCCTTCCTCCAACGATTGGGCAGAAGTCTGACGTGCCAACGGCAGTAGGGGCGCCGCGGCTCGTCGGCGACGACGAGATGCGAGTGACGTCAGCCACCTACGAGGCTGCCCTCCTCACCTTGGCCACTGCTGCGGTTTCCGTCTCCAACCTCATCTTCAGTGTGTTGATCGCCAGGGTGGCTGGCTCACGACAGTACAGCCAGACTGGGACGCTCTTGGCGCTCGGAACGGCCGGCGGGTTCATAGCAGTGGGAGCGCAGTACGCCATCGCGGATCGTGCGGCGCGATTCAGTGCACGTCCCACCGCGTTGCTCAAGGGTGCCCTCCTTGCCGTCTGGCCTTGGGCGATGCTCACCGCGATGATGATCTGCGTCGCCGTCCCGCTCGCCTCATACCTGCGACTCGACAGCCCCGTGCCGCTGATCCTCAGTTTCCTTCTCTTTGCGGTCGTGGTGGTCAACTCGTCGGTGGGCGGCATCCTGATCGGCCATCGCCGATTCCAGGTTCTCGCCACACTGATGGTGTCGGCAGCTGCGATACGTCTGGCATTGGGCCCTCTCTTGGCGCGCGGCCCCCGCGCGGCGACTGGCGCCCTGCTTGCCTCCGTGATTCCCGTGGTGTTCATTGGGTTGATCGCCATAGTGTTTGTGCTACGTGGTACGCGCACCGGATCATCGGCGGCGCACTCCGCGCATCGGGGCATTCGCCCCGTCACCGTCGATGGGATGCTCGGCGCAGTGCTTGCCGCTGGGATATGGGGCATGTGGAACCTACCCTTGGCGTTGGCGCGCCACGGAATCGGTGACACAGAGGCAGGAGACTTCACGGCGCAGCAGCTCCTTGCGACCGGCATCTTGTATTCGGGTAACGCACTGGTAACCGTCGCCTTCCCGCGGCTGGCCCGCAATGCGGACATGAGAACTGCGATGGCTGGGCTCTCGGCCACTGCCATTCTGCTGATGATCGGCAGCGCATTGCTGGTCCTTCTCGGTCCATTCATTGTGCCGCATCTTTACGGAGCGCACTACACAGGCAGTACGTCCAGTTTCCTTGCGCTTTCCATTTCACTTGTCGCAGTGGGCGCAGCCAACTACGTGGTTTGGATGCAGCGAGCCATGCGGCAGACCTTTTTGCCCATGGCGTTGGCCCTGGTCGTCGGCCTGGTCGTCGAAGCCGTCGTCGGTTCCATCGGCTCCGAGACGCCCGTCACCCTCGGCCTCGGCCCCGGCGTTGCCGTGCTCGCTAGCGGCGCGGCCTACGCCACGCTGGCGTGGTCCAGGCGCGATCGCGCCCCGGAGGAGCTTGCGTGATCGCCAGGGACGTCTGTGTGGACCCGGCTGCTGTGGTGCACCCTTCCGCCGAGCTCGGTTCGGGCACGTGGGTCGGTGCCGGTGCCCGGATTGGGGCCGGTACGGTGCTGCGTCGCAACGTCGTTGTCTACGCAGGCACTCAGATCGGGGCCGATTGCACGGTCTTCGACAACGCGGTACTCGGTCGGGAACCACTGAAGGCCACCGCCGGCCGCGGCCGACCTGTAGCGGATAACCTGCCTCCATTGCGAATCGGAGACAGCTGCGTGATCGGCGCCTGCGCGGTGGTGTACCGGGGGGTGCGTCTCGGCCAGCGCGTCATGGTCGGTGACGGTGCCTCGATGAGAGAGGGCGTCGTCCTGGGTGACGACGTGATCGTAGCGCGTGGTGTGACGATCAACTACAGCACGAGCATCGGTAACCGAAGCCGCATCATGGACAACTCCCATATCACCGGAAACGCGACGATTGAAGACGACGTCTTCATCGGGGCCGGTGTCATCAGCGCCAACGACAACGCGATGGCCAATGCGGCCGCCTCCCTCGACAGTTTTGTCGGTCCGACTGTTTGCAGCGGCGCCAGCGTGGGTTCCAATGCCACCTTGTTGCCCAACGTGATCGTAGGGGCCGGTGCTGTTGTGGCGGCGGGAGCGGTGGTGACCAAGAGCGTCCCACCGGGGGGCACCGTGATGGGCGTTCCGGCTCGGCCTCGCCAGGTAGAAAGGGGTGGCAGCAGATGATCATGGCGAGGCCGGGTCCTGAACGGACGGCATGGGAAGCGGACGGTCCAGTGCGAGTCGCCGTGGTAGGACTCGGCTATTGGGGACCAGGCCTTCTTCGGAACCTGCTTTCCATCGACGCATGCGAGGTCGCCGCGGTCGTCGACCGGGATCCTCGCCGAGCAGAGGTTGTGCGCCGCGCGTATCCTGGAGTGGCGTCGTCCTCCTGGGAGGACGTGCTCCGCGACGGCCGCGTCGACGCCGTCGTTCTGGCGACGCCGGCCGGAACGCACTTCGATCTCGCGTCTGCTGCGCTTGGGAATGGCAAGGATGTGTTGGTCGAGAAGCCATTGGCTCTCGATCCGGCGCAGGCTATAGAATTGCGGGATCTGGCCACGGCGGAAAGGCGCATTCTCATGGTTGGGCACACCTACGTGTACCAGCCGGCGATCCGACGGATGCAGAAGTTGTTGGCGGATGGCGAGGCGGGCTCCACCCTCTACGTGGATTCGGTGAGAGCCAACCTGGGTATATTCCGTTCGGATACGAACGTGCTTTTCGATCTGGCGACACACGATGTGAGCATCCTCGACTTCCTACTCGGTGAGGCGCCCACGAGTGTGAGGTGCTCGGCCTTCAGCGTGATTAAGGGGCAGCCCGAGAGCCTGGCGTACCTCCTGCTGAACTACGCGAGCGGCACGGTTGCGCACATCCACGTAAATTGGCTCTCGCCGCGAAAGCTCCGACAGATGACCGTAGGCTGCGACCGGAAGATGCTTGTCTACGACGACACTTCGGCCGTGGAGAAGCTCAAGGTGTACGACGCCGGCGTGGATGAGCCGGTCAATGTCCTTGCCGACGGCGAAGACGACGTCATTCGCCAGCGCAGGTTGGAATATCGGACCGGGGACGTGTGGGCTCCCCATCTGGATTCGGAGGAGCCGTTGCGCGTCCAGTGCCGGGATTTCGTGGATTCGATCAGGTACCGCTCCTGCCCGGTCTCCGATGCTGCCCTCGGCGTCAGGGTAGCGAACGTGCTCCAGGCGGCGCAGCGCTCTGCCGCTCTGGGAGGTAACGAGGTCGCTGTTGAGATGGAGGAAGCCGGGCGTGGCTAGCGAGCACGTACCCTTCGTGGATTTGTCACACCAGGACAGTCGGGTCGCAGGCGAGGTCCGCGCGGAACTGGACGCTCTCGTCGCCGCGGGCGACTATATCCTGGGTCACGCCGTGGACAAGTTCGAAGCCGAGTTCGCGCGGTATCTCGGCTGCCGGCACGCCGTGGGGCTGTCCTCGGGAACCGATGCCCTGATCCTGGCACTGCGAGCATTGGGCGTCGGGGCCGGCGATGAGGTTGTCGTTCCGGCATTCGGCTTTGTAGCCACGGCGGAAGCAGTCGTCCTCGCGGGTGCCACGCCGGTCTTCGCCGACGTCGCACCCGAGACCCTGACGATTTCGCCGGCGTCGGTCGCCCGGGTGATCACGCCTCGCACTGTCGCCGTCATCGCCGTCCACCTCTATGGGCACCCGGCCGACACGGATGCCTTGCGCCGGCTCATCGATCCGCACGGCATCGCCTTGATAGAAGACGCGGCTCAGGCACACGGAGCCACCGTCAGCGAGAAGCCGATCGGTAGCCTGGGGACGATCTCGTGCTTCAGCTTCTATCCCACCAAGAACCTCGGTGCCTGGGGCGACGCTGGGGCAGTCGCTACAGATGACGAGGGGCTCGCTGAGCGGATACGCTGTCTGCGCCACCATGGTCAGTTGGGGAAGCACCACCATGTCAGCGTCGGCACCAACGCACGACTCGACACGCTGCAGGCGGCCGTCCTTCGGGTCAAGTTGCGCTATCTGGACGGGTGGATCGAGGAACGCCGGCAGCTAGCGGACCTCTACAAGACCATGCTTCCTCCAGAGTTGCAGCGTCCCGAGGCGGTGGGCCACTGCAATCCTGCGTGGCACCTGTACGTTGTCAGGCACAGTCAACGCGACGCGCTGGGTGCCTCACTTGCGCGCCGTGGTGTCCAGACCGCCGTCCACTATCCCTACAACGTCAGCGAGCTTCCGCCCTACCGCGCCTATCGTCGCGACGCTGACTGCACTGAAGCCAGCAGTGCCGCACGGACAGTGCTCTCGCTTCCGCTCTTTCCCGGCTTGGCGGCCGATAGTCTCGCCTACATTGCCGACGGTGTCCGTGAGTGGATGCGGAAAGCCGCCTGATGCAGCCGAGCGTCTCCGTCATCGTCATCACGCACAACCGCCGTCGGGCTGTAGCAGACTGCTTGCGGTCACTCCTGGCATCCACGTATCCGTTACACCAGCTCATCGTCGTCGACAACGCTTCTACGGACGACACCCGGGAATACCTGGCAAGGGAGTTCCCCGATGTAACAGTGATCGCCGCGCCGAGCAACCTGTTGCCCTCCGCCGCTGTCAACCTTGGTGCGGCACGAGCATCGGGTACGTACCTGCTCGCAATGGCGGATGACAACGTTGTGGACAAGGCGATGATCGCGGAACTCGTCGTCGCGGCCGAGACCACCGGCGCCGGCATAGTCGGCGCCAAGAACTTCTTCAAGCAGGAGCCCGAACGGATTTGGTCTTTCGGCTGCCGCTTCAACTTGACCACGGGGATCTGCCGCAACCCACACGCCGGTGAGATGGACCGAGGCCAGTGCACCGAGCTGTGGGAGCCTGACGCCGTGCAGAACGCGTTGTTGATGACCCGCTCTCTGTTCGACGACCTCGGTGGCTTCGATGCGACCGATTTCCCGATTCACAATGAAGAAGCCGACTTCTGCTACCGCGCGAAGCGGACCGGTGCGCGCATCGTTTCGGCACCTCGGGCGCGAATCTGGCACGACGTCTCGCCGCGAGGCGAATGGCTGAAGGTTGGGACGCGGGACTTCACTGTGGATTCGCCGATGCGCGCCTACTACACCGCGCGTAATAGGGTCCTCCTGGTTCGTAAGTATGGCAAACGGTGGCAATGGAGGATTTTCGCGACTTTGTTCCACCCGCTTGCCTCTGCCGTGTACGCCGGCGCCATCCTCGGCAAGCAGAACAGGTGGTCCCTGATGAAGGCCTATCTGCGCGGCACCGCCGCTGCCTATGGTCGCTTGCCGTGAACGCGGAAGTTTGCGACAAGTGTTGAAGCGGACGCTCTGGCGTGGCGGCGCCGCCGCCGTAGGACTCTACTCTGCCGTGTGTGCGGTCACTCTGTGGCCTCTGCTGACCACACCGGGAATCGTCGGTCGCCACTGGGATTGGGCCGTTCCCTCGTACTCGAGCCTCCTTCAGCACATGAGTCAGGTCCAGTCGTCAGCCTGGACGCCGATCGGACTCGGGTCTTACGTCCGCTATCGCTACGGCAACGCGCTGCTGCTTTTCCTCCTCGGCCTGCCCGGCTCATTGGGCGTCTCGGGTGACGCGCTGGGGAAGGGGTTGATCGTGTCCACCATGCTGGTGTCGGGCCTGGCCATGTTCTTCCTGACCGGGGAGGTTATCCGTTGCAGCGGCCTGAAAAGGGACACCAAGTACGCCTATGCCGGCCGCCTCGCGGCCGGCTTGGTGTACATGCTGTCACCCTTCGAGTACGGGCAGACTATAGCGGGCGATGCACTCGGCCTAGTCGCATACGCACTCGCTCCACTCGCGGTGGCTCTTGCCGTGCGGAGCGTCACACGGTCGGGGGGAGTGGCCAACGCCATCGCCGCGGGCATGGTGTTCGGTGTGGTCGGCAGTTGTTCGGTCCAGACCGCGCTGTTCAGCCTGCTCTTGGCTCTGACTTTCTCCTTGCTCGTCGGCCGTCAAAACCTGCTCAGGACGGGCCGTAATGTGGCGGTCGCCGCTGGTACGGGCCTGGTGTGCAGCGCTTTCTGGCTTGGCCCGGTGCTGGTTGGGCTCCATCAGACGAGCGAGGCGGTCGTCAACACGACCGGTACGCTGAACGCGGCGACGATCGGGTTGGAGCGCTATTCGTCTGTCCTCTCGGCCGCGGTGGGCACCTCGTATTTCACCCCGTTCTACACGCAGGACGTCCCTGACCTAGTCGTCCGCATCTGGCGCGGTGTCGTACTGTGGGGGATCGCGATTGCGGTTCTGCGGCTGGTGTTTCACGCTACGCGTGGAAGACGTCTGGCTTGGTACTGGATTGGCGCCTATTTTCTCGCGGTGGCGATAAGCGCTCCGGGAAGCATCATCGGAGCTCCGGTGCGGTGGTTGTACAACCTTTCGTGGTTCGCCTTCTTCTTCCGAACCCCTCAACATCTGGCGTTTCTGGTCGCCTTCGATCTCGCGATCATCGTCGCATTGGCATCGGCAATGCCGGCTACTGGCGTTTCCGTCACCGGTCCGGCCCGGCGCGTCTCAGAGCGTTTGCGTGGCATGCGGTCGTGGCGAGTTACCCAGCGACTCCTGCCTATTGGACTGATAGGCGCTGTGGTGCTCGGGTACTTTCTTGGGGCACCATACAAGGGCTACATCGGCCCATTCCGAGAGACCGAGGCGGAGGCCTCGGTGAACGCGATCCTGTCTTCGGACACCGATCGCCAGGGTCGTGTGCTCGCCTTTCCCGAAGGGACGAGTCGCCTGTTTGACAGCAGGGCGAAGGGCCCGGACATCTCGTTGGAGTCCGGCGACGACGGTGATCTCATCTGGGGGACGCACCCCGCCATTACCGCGGAGTTGAAATGGTCCTCCGACGCGGAAGCGAGAACGCTGCAGCGCCTGTTGTACGCCGAACTCCTGGGCGACCCAGAGCGCGCAGGACACTTGCTCCGACTGCTCTCTGTGAAGTACGTGCTTGTGGCTCCTTGGTACAGCCCGAGCGCAGGCCCTGACTACCTCGCGTACAGCCCCGACAATGTCAAGGCCGCATTGAGGCGCGCCGATTACCTGGTGCCCCTGTTCGACAGTGGCGGATGGGCTCTCTACCGGAACACTGACTACGCGGGACGGGTGACGGCAGCCGCGCGCGAACAGCGCGAGGCGAGCGGAGGGAACGATGCTTCGGTGGCATCGTTGGTTGCGCTCGCCTCTTCTACTGTCCCGTCAGGCACCACGGGTGAACCTGCCCGGACGGATACAGAAGTCCCTCAGCCTGCGCTGGACGTGTCACCCGACAATGGTTCGTCGGGCGCCATGCCCGCCTCCGGAGATCCGCAGGTTTCTATCGCCCTCGACGGCTCCAGTTCAGTGAGTCCGGACGCGGCTCCGCTCTGGTACGCCCGCCTGTCTCAAGATATGCAGACGGCTGTGTCGAGACCGGCGACGCGTGTCGTGTTCCAAGCTCGCGCAACGCGCGGTTCCGCAATCACCGCCACGGTGTTCTTCGGCGCCAACGGCGCCAGTGGATTCGAGACTCGGGTGGCTGTGAGTGGCGGCTGGCGCACCTTCAGCATTCCCTTGGAACAGCTGATCCCCTTTGGAATACCGGAATGGAGCCAAGCGTCGTATCTCGCTATCAAAGGTGTCACGGGGAGCGCTATGTCGGTCCGAGCCGTCCACCTCGCGGAGGGCGATCCCGGGGGCTACAGGCTCAATGGATGGTTTGTTGATACACAGCTCTATCCGGCGACATGGAACTACTTTGATCCTTACCCACATCCGTTCTTTCACATCTCCAGCGGCTATGCGGGCCATGCCACCTTTACGGTTCACGTAACCGTGCCGCAATCAGGAGAGTATGCGGTCACAGCCCTCGTGCGAGCATCGGAGCAATCGCCGCCGACACTCGATGAGGCAGTCGATGGACGGCAACCCGTCACAGTGGCAGTCCCGCGTGCCAGGCAAGATTTGGTCCCGCTCTACGTCGCTGACGAGACGCTTTCGACGGGACGGCATGATGTCACTGTGGGCGCTTCATGCGGGGATGCAGCACACCCCTCGCTGTGCGAACTGGGCATCTACGACGTGGTGCTCGTCGAGAAGAGTGCTACAGGCACGGAGATCCCCGACGCGCAGGTGTCTCGTTTGAGCGACACCCAGTACGCCGCTACCGTGGATTCGTCCGGTGGGCTCACGTTGGGTCTGCGAGACGCCTACGACACCGGATGGATGGCGAGTGGTGTTCGCGCGGGTGCGACACAACGGGTGCAGTTCCCTCACATTCGGTACGCGGGCGCGCTCAACGGCTGGGTAGTGCCCCCTGGGCGCTGGAAGATCGACGTCACGTACGCACCTCAGTCAACATACTCCACGGCGATCCGCATCTCCGAAATCGGCGCGGGGCTCCTGGTGCTGCTGGCATGCTCGCTGGCGTGGCGGCGGCCCCGACGCAGTCGTGATGGCAGAGGCACGGGTCGGGACGTTTCAAAGACTTGGTACGTCGGGGAAGCGCTGGAACGTCGTGAGGCAGAGCCAGTGAGCACGCATTGGGGGATGGCGCATGAGTAGCATGAGGGTCGCTCTGATCGCCACACTGGCATCGGTCGCAACGCTCCTCTTCGTGCTGTGGTTGAGCGTTTGTGTCGGCACATGGCGGGTGTTTTTCGGGAAGGCGTACCGGCACTCGATGAAGGGGCGGCGGCGCATGGTGCCCGTGCCGGGGGAGCATCGCGTGGTGAATTCCACTGACGGGGCGCCTATCTCATACTGGGGCCTGGAAGGAGAACTGCCGATCGCGGTCGTGGTGGCGCCCGGGTACAGGGCACGCGCTGAGGAAGCCGCCCCACTTGCCGCCGAAATCAACGCTGCGGGCTTTCACGTTGCGATGGTGCAGTGGCGGGGCTCGAGCCCGGACGACACCATGGCGGTCACCTTCGGTGTCCGCGAGCAGCACGACCTTCGTTCCGTCATCAGAGACGTAAGGAGGCGCTATCCCGAATTCCCGATTGCGCTGGTTGGTATCTCGTTCGGCGCGTCGATGTGCATCCTAGCGGCCGCGCAAGGCGAGGATGTGGATGCGCTGTGGCTGGATGGGCCCTTCCTCGATCCTGTCTCCGTGCTGTGCGACGCAGTGGTACGACGACTCCACGTTGCTGTAGGTCCGTTGGTCGCGTGGCCCGTAGCTTGGGTGTTGCGAATCACGCGGCACGTGCGGATATGGGAGGTGGCAATCGACCGTGCCGCTCGCAGAGTTCCAGATATCCCTCTACACGTACTGATTTACGACGCCGACAAGTTGGTGCCCTTCCGGCGGTCCGTCGCGGTGGTCGACGCAGCTGGGTGGGCAGACAACGTCGAACGCATCGGCAATCTGGGGCATGTGTACGCGTTTGAAGACGATCCGCCACTGTATGTGCACAAGCTGAAGCGCTTTCTGTATGAGAGCTGTCCGTCCCTCCGGAGGCTGCTGGTCGCCGGCTGAAACGTCCAAGGTAGTTGCCGCCGTGGGCGCAGATACTGCATCCCGCAGAGCTGTTTCTCGTCGCCAGACAAGGTGCCCTCTACGCTATCGAGGACAGCGCAGAGGGTACCGGTTGGCGGCGGTTACTGGTTCGGCGTTGCGAGTGTCCGAGTCGTCGATGGCGGCCCGGATGCTGCGCCGCGACCGAGCCTCAGTACCCCGTTAGGCAGGTGGTTCCGATCGCCACCTCGCACGCGGGTCCGGGTAGCGGCGAGGCGATCGGCAGGACGGTCCCGGCGATGTCCACCGAACCCAAAGGCGCTCCGTTGCTGCCGACCCACGCTCCCGGGATGGAGACGCAGCTCGATAGCACGCATACCGGAAGACCAGGTCCGCCCAGGCCGCCCCCGATGCTCGGTGGATTGGACACTCCTGCACCGGCGCTCGTCCCGAAGGGCACCTGAAGTACACCGTCGACGTACAGTGCTCCTGTCGATGCCACGGTGCCTCCTGTCTCCCCAGCGAGCGGAGCGCCACCGAGGGCGAGCGACGTGACGATGAGACCGGTCGAACCGAGTGCGGGCGCTCCTGCTCCGCAGGCGGGAGTGCCGGTGACGCTGGTTCCAGCGCAGATGGTGAACGGTACGCTTGCTGTGATCATCGCGCCTTCACCCGGCGGGGACGCCGGCGTGACGGTGTAGCTCGCTGTCTCCGACCCATCGCAGTTCACGATCAGCGACTCGAAACCGTCCGGATAGCAGGCCGTTTCGTCGGTGGACACTGTGCTGCCCGATTCGACGAGGTGCACGCTGATCGCACCGCCCGTCAGCACCTGAGCGGTGCTCCCGTATGGCGTCGGCGAGTAGCACAGCGTCACGTAGTTGCCGCCTCTGCCGCCCAAACCGGCCGGCGCCAGTGCAGGCGAACCCACCTCCAAGCCAAGCGTCACGGGTGTGGTGAGGAGGGGGATGTCGTCGTTGCCCGCGCCGTCCTCGCATACTTGGGAGGGGCCTGTTCCGGCGAGGACGGGCAGTGGCGCAGTGAATGCAAGCCCCAGAGACCCCATGGTCGTCCCGCAAATCGTCAAGAGACAGACCCGCCGAATCCTGCTCATTGCCATATCTCCCTTCCTGGTTGCCTTCTGTCGCGTCGCGCGATGCTCGCTCAGAACGGCGCGGGACACGTGTCACTCGACGTCGCCACGGTAATGCATTCCTGGCCGACCGGCGCGATAGGCAGGGCTGTTCCGCCGACGACAAGCTCCGCAGCCGGTGCGCCGGAGGTGCCGATCCAGCTGCCGGGAACCGTTACGCATTGACTGGAGGGC
Source organism: uncultured Actinomycetes bacterium (assembly GCA_964499205.1). GTDB lineage: Bacteria > Chloroflexota > Dormibacteria > Aeolococcales > Aeolococcaceae > DASRDZ01. Next base: position 16,532 of record CAZCJX010000036.1, read on the forward strand.
AGGCACAGCAGCGTGGCGGAACTCCCTGTGGATCCGGTGCCGATCGCTGAGGGATTGGCGCCGCCACCGGTACCGACGGTGGTCGCCTCGGGAACCCCGTTGACATAGACGGTGGTGGTGGGCGCCAGCGTTGCGCCGTCGGGGCAGCATGATGGGCCGCCTTGGACCGCCACGCTGCTGACGATAAGCCCCGTCGCCGCCAGGGAGGGCGGATTTGCCGTCCTGTCGGCGCAAGTCGTGCCGACCACGACGTTGATGCCGGCGCACACAACGAACGGCACCGTGACGGTCAGGGTGCCGCCGATCGCGGGCGGCGGAGCAGGCGACCATGTCGCGGTGGGGTTAGCCGCAGCCTCGCAAGCCGGCGCCAGCGCTGAGTCAGCGTCCGGGAAGCAGGCCACGAATTCAGGTGAGGTCGGCACCGCCGTGTTGTCGACCCCGACCCCTGCCGCACCGCCGATCAGCTCGCCTCCGCTCGGCTGGCCGTCGGCACTCGTCCCGTAGCAGAGCGCGACCGTCGGGGTCTCCTGGTTGTAGGGACCGCCGATCGACACGACCAGCGTGGGGTCGGAGGAGATGGTCACGGCGTGCCATCCGTTCGAGCTGCACCACGACGACCAACCCGTGTCGGCGTGGACCTCAATGGTCCCGGTGGCGGCGCACAGCGCGGTCACCGCAGCGCATGCCGCAAGCGCATGCGCACGACGAATCACTCTCATCCCGGCGTTCTCCCTCTCCTGACCATCCCTTCCGGCGTCGCCTGGCACGGTGGCCGGCGAGACGCCCGAGATGATAGGGATTCGCCGTCGACCGCGTCAAATCCCGGGCGGACGACCGACGATCCGGCCGTACAATCGCCCGATGATCGCCACCGAAGCCGTCCAGGCAGCCCTGGCCCGCGCGCTGCGGCGTGGGGGAGACTTCGCCGACTGCTTCGTCGAGCAGCGGCACGCCGCCTCGGTGTCCATGGAGGACAGCCGCGTCGAACGCGTCCAGGCCGGCACCGAGCAGGGCGCGGGCATCCGCGTCGTCAGCGGCCTGACCACCGCCTTCGCCTACACCGACGACCTCACCGAGGCCGGACTCCTCCGCGCCGCCGACGCGGCGGCGGCAGCAGCGCGCGCGGGCAACGGCACACCGGCCGTGGTCGACCTCCGCGAGCGCCCCATCGCCGAGCAGAAGGTCGCCATGCCGCCCGACGCCGTCGAGACCGGCCGCAAGATCGACCTGCTGCGCCGCGCCGACGAGGTGGCCCGCGCCGAAAGCGGGGACATCCGCCAGGTCACGGCGGTGTTCGCCCAGGGCGTGCAGAACATCCTGGTCGCCAACAGCGATGGCACGCTGGCGCGCGACAAGCGCACCCGTGTTCGCCTCATGGTCCAGGCCGTCGCTGCGCGCGGCAACGAGGTGCAGAGCGGCACGGAGACGCCCGGCGCCGGCCGCGGTTTCGAAGAGTTCGATGACGGCGCCGTGGTGGAGGAGGCCGCGCGTGACGCAGCACGCCGCGCCAGCCTGCTGCTCGACGCCGATCCCGCGCCCGCCGGCCCCATGCCGGTGGTGCTCGGCAACGGCTTCGGCGGCGTCCTCTTCCACGAAGCCAGCGGCCACGGCCTCGAGGCCGACGCGATCGCCAAGCGCGCGTCGGTGTTCGCCGGGCAGGTCGGTGAGATGGTGGCCTCACCGCTGGTCACCGCGGTCGACGACGGCACCGTCGGCAACGCCTGGGGCACGTTGCGCATCGACGACGAGGGCGTGCCGACGCGGCGCAACGTCCTCATCGAGGAGGGCGTGTTGACCGGCTACATGTTCGACCGGCTGCGCGCGCGGCAGGACGGACGCGAGTCGACGGGCAACGGCCGCCGCCAGTCCTACCAGCACATTCCCCTGCCGCGCATGACCAACACCTTCATCCTCCCAGGCGTGTCGACGGTGCAGGAGCTGATCGAGGCGACGCCGTACGGCCTCTATGCGATGAAGCTGGGCAGCGGTCAGGTCAACCCCGTCACCGGCGACTTCGTCTTCGCGGTGACCGAGGGATACCTCATCGAGAACCGCCGCATCACCCGGCCGGTGCGCAACGCGACGATCATCGGCAACGGACCCGCTGCGCTGAAGCGCGTCGACATGGTGGCCAACGACCTGTCGCTCTCGCCCGGCACGTGCGGCAAGGACGGCCAGTCGGTGCAGGTCAGTGTCGGCCAGCCGCACCTGCGCATCGCGGAGCTCACCGTCGGCGGCACCAAGCTCGTCGGCGGGGTGCAGATGTGAGCGCCGAGCCGCGATTCTCCGCGACCGGTGAGCGCATCCTCGACGCCGCGGTGGCCGGTGGCGCCGGCGAGGCTGAGGCATTCTTCGTCCACGGTCGCGAGCTGACCGTCAAGGTCTTCGGCGGCGAGGTGGAGTCGCTGACGTCGGCGGAGGCCCAGGGCGTCGGCGTGCGCGTCTTCTCCGAATCGCGCATGGGCTTCGCCTACACCTCGGACCTCACTGACGAGGGCGTGCGCCGTGTCGTCGCGCAAGCCCTCGACGCCTGCCGCTACAACGAGCCCGACGAGTGCAACGGCCTGCCCGACAGCGCGCGTTTCGAAGACATGCCGGAACTGGTCGCAGACGACTTCGACGCGCGCAGCACCGAGGATCGGGTTGCGATGGCCCTGGAGCTCGACGCGCTGACCGGCAGCGCCGACGCCTCGGTGCAACGCACCTCCGGTTCGGTGTACAGCGACGAGCGCGGCCGCACCGAGTTGTACAACACGCGCGGCCTGCACGCCGCCTACGACGCAACCGTCGCCTACGCGTACGTCGAGGCGATCGCCGAGCGCGGCGAGGAGATGCAGTCGGGATTCTCCTTCACCTACGGCCGTTCCGCGACCCAGCTGAACCTGCGGGCATGCGCAGCGGAGGCAGCCGACCGTGCCGCACGACTGCTCGGCGCGTCACAGGTGAGCAGCCGCACGACGCCCGTGCTCTTCGAGCCGTGGGCCGCGGCGGAGCTGGTGGGGACGCTGGCGTCGAGCATCAGCGCCGAGGCGGTGCAGAAAGGTCGTTCGCTGCTCGCCGGTCGTCTTGGCGAGCAGATCGCCGCCGAATGCATCACGCTCGTGGACGACGGCCGCTACCGCGAGGGACTCGCCTCGCGTCCGTGGGACGCCGAGGGTGTTCCCACCCAGCGCACGGTGCTGGTCGACCGCGGCGTCCTGCATTCCTACCTGCACAACACCTACACCGCGCGCCGCGAGGCGTTGCCGGTGCGGTCCACCGGCAACGCCTCGCGCGGCACCTACCGCGCCACGCCCGAGCTGGCACCGAGCAACCTCGTCGTGCAGCCCAGCGACGTCAGCTTTGAGGACCTGATGCGCCGCATGGGTGACGGGGTTCTGGTCACCGACGTGCACGGCCTCCACACCGCCAACCCGGTGACCGGCGAATTCTCCTTGGGCATCAACGGGTTTCTCGTGGAAGGCGGCCAGCGCGGCGCGCCCATCCGCGAGATGACCGTGGCCGGCACCGTGCTCGATCTGCTCCGCGCTGTCGACGCCGTCGGCTCCGACCTGCGCTTCATGGTCGGCGGCGGCTTCCTCGGCTCGCCGTCACTGCTGGTGCGGGAACTGCCGCTCTCGGGGGCCTGAGCGTTCAGTACCAGATGCTGCGGACGCGGTGGTACGGCTGCGCCTGCAGGCCCTGCCCGCGCCACCACAGCAGGCCATCCACCGCAGGCGCGTCGATGGACCGGCCGGCGGCGCGCAACGCGGTGACGAGGTGGTCGACGGCGACGACGGTGAGGGCGCGAATCTCGACCTCCTCCTCGCACCCCGGCGTCAACTCAGCACGGGCGTCGACGCGGGCGGCGAGGGAGGGCGCGTAGACCAGCGCACCGGCGGCGCGCAGGACCTGGGGCAGCTTGTAGTCGGCGAAGGCGGTCAGCCCGGATCGGTCGCGCAGGCCGCGGGGGCAGCGGGAGCCGAGGGCGGCGCCGCAGTCGTGGGCGGCGATCTGCGCGCGCTTGAGAAAGGGCACACGGCGCCCGCGGTACTCGGCGACGTCGCGGAACCCGCGCAGGGTTGAGGCCAAGGTCTGCGCGAACTCGGCAGCCGAGGCAGCCGCCGACAGCGCGGCCAGCGCCGACCCGCCATGCGAAGAAACGATCCAGCCGCCCAGCTCCGCCGCCACCGCGTGCCGCTCCGCCAGCAAGGGCGGAACCGAAGGCCCACCCGGATCCCCCTGCAGCACCGCGGCGAGGTCAGCGACCGACCACCGCGTCCATGTCTCCGGCGAAGCCACCGCCAACGGCACGCCCGCATCGAACCCCCTCCGCAGCGCATGGGCCAGCGCCATGTACCCGTCCGCCCCCGCAACGCGCCAGCGGGGCTCGTCCTGCCAGAACGAGAAGTTCAACGCGCTCAGCAGCAGCGTCCATCCCGCGACCGCCTCGGCGGAAGCATCCACGAGATGCGGAAACCCCCACTCCGGAGCGGCCGCCGCATCAGCAGCGAGCAACGACTCGCCGAGCCCCCTCAGCCCATCAGCGTCGATGCGCACCGACGACGCGACGCGTGCAACCCATGTGCACGCGTCGCGTACGTCGTATGCGGTCACCCCCAGGAGGTCATGGCCTGGACGGGTTGGACCAGCGACAGGTTGCCTGCGGAGCCGCGGAACACCGCGTCGCCGAAGGTGAAGATGCCGCCGTCCGACGCAGCCAGCCAGTAACCCCCGCCGTCGGCCGTCGCGGCCATGCCGATGATCGGCTTGTTGAGATGGATGGCGCCGGTGGAGCCGTGGAAGCGCGCGGCGCCGAAGGAGAAGATGCCGCCGTCCGACGCCACCATCCAGTAGCCGGCGCCGCCGGGATAGGCGGTCATGCCGACCACCGGCTGGTTGAGCGGGGTGCCGCCCATCGAGCCGTAGAACTTGGCGTCACCGAAGGAGAAGATGCCGCCGTCGCGGGCGACCAGCCAGTAGCCGCCACCGTCGGGTGTGGGCGCCATGCCGACGATCGGCTGGTTCAACCGGATCGCCCCCGTCGAGCCGAAGAAGTGCGCGTCACCGAAGGAGAAGATGCCGCCGTCGGAGGCCACCATCCAGTAGCCGCCGCCGTCGGGCGTGGGCGCCATGCCGACGATCGGTTGGTTCAGGTGAATCGCCCCCGTCGACCCGTAGAAGTGCGCATTGCCGAAGGTGAAGATACCGCCGTCGGACGCCACCTGCCAGTAGCCGCCGCCGTTGCTCGTGCGCGCCATGCCGACGATCGGCTGGTTGAGCTGCGCACCGCCCATCGAGCCGTAGTACGGCACGCCGTAGGTGAACATGCCGCCGTCACGCGCCACCATCCAGTAGCCGTGGTCGTTGGGGCCGGGAGGCGGCGCGGGGCCGAGCATGCCGAGGTTGTTGCCGGTGCGCTGGTTGTTGCCGTGGAAGGTCGGCCACTGCCCCTTCGCCTTGGGGTCGAGCATCGACGCCGTGGTGCCGGGGATCTGGTACGCGTTGACCACCCAGCGGGTTTCCGCCGACGGCGACGCGCTGGTGCCCTGCGACACGCCGATCACCGACAGGGTGTGGCCGTCGAGGCTGGCAACCGTCGGGTTGGTCCAGATGATGCCCGGCATGGTGGTGTCGTACTTGAGGTTGCCGAAGGCGTCGTAGGCGAGCAGGTGCTGCCCCGAGCCGATCCACACGCCGTTGGCGCCGGTGCTGTCGTACGGGGCGATGATCGGCGAGCCGAACACGCTGCCCATGCCGGGATTGCGCGACCACAGCAGGTTGCCGTTGGCGTCCCACGCGTACACCGCGCCGTCGAGGCTGGTCTCGACCACGTCCTTGCTGCCGGCGGGCCCCTGCAGGTAGCCGATCGCCGGGGAGGCGAAGTTCCTGCCACCTGTGGCGCCATTCCACATGTGCGCGCCGCTCTCGTCCCACACGGTCACCTGGTGCCCGGCGGGATCCGCGTAGAACAGGCCGGAACCGGCGACGACGTTGTTGCGGCCGACGTTCTGCAGGTCGGCCACCGCGGCCGACGCCCAGGGGGTCTGGTTGGCCAGCTGCGGCCAGCCGGCGATGGTCGAGCCGTTGCCGCGGAACGCCCAGTAGACGCCGCCAGCCGGGTACGGCTCGGTGTTGCCGCCGCTGGAGTCGCTGCCCTCGATGACGTCCATGCGGCCGATGTGCTCGAGGTCGGCGAGGGTCGGCGTGTCCCACACCGTGTCCCAGAGGTTCTTGGGGAAGCTGGGCAGGATGTTGCCGTTGCGGTCCCAGGCGTAGAGGGTGTGGTCCCAGCTGCCGGCGACCAGCTCGGTGCCGCCGTCGCCGCCCAGGTCACCGGCGGCGACACCGCCGAAGAAGCCGGGCAGGAAGTTGCTCGCCATGGGGTGGGAGTGCTGCGGCCAGCCGGGGTAGTTGCTGCCATCGGCGTTCCAAACGTTGACCCAGCCGCTCTCCGAGGTGGTGATGATCTGCAGGTGCCCGTTGCCGCTGAGGTCGGCCAGCGTCGGCGCGGTGTGCACCGGTCCGCTGCCCGCCGAGCGCGGCCAGGCGCCGTTCTTGATCCCAAGGGTGTTGTTGAGCAGCGCCACCTGCCCGTCCGGGAACGCCGCGGCCACCTCCTGCTGCCCGTCGCCGTCCACGTCGCCGACCGCGACCGACGCGAATGGCTGCGCGGCGGTGCCGTAGGCGGCGGGCGAGTTGTCGCCGGCGGGCAGCACCTCGGTGTAGGAGCTGGTCACCGTGAGGCTCGGCGTCGCGGCGCTGGCGTGCAGCGGGACGCTGGTCGCCGCGGCGACGGAGCCGAGCGGAAGCAACAGCGAGAGCAGGGCGCGTCGTCTCATGAGGGAAGAACCTGTGCGGGGGACTGGGAGGGACAGTTGCGTGGGGATGCGGCGATAGCGTCGGTGATGATCAGCGCGCCCGGCGGTTCAGCGCGTGGAATTCCACCGCATCGTCAATGCGTGTGAAAAGGCTGCAACGCCTTGCGCAACGACGCCGCGCGCCCCTGCCGCCCTCAGCAGCCGCCCGCTACGGGCAGTTGTAGGTGATCTTCTGGTTGGCGACGCGCGAGGTGGGGCTGACGATGCGGAAGGTCATCGTCCCGTCGAGCGTCTGGTGCCCGGCGACGCGCCAGGTGATGGTGAAGCGGAACGACCCCTGGTTGGAGATGGTCACCGGGATGTCCGAGGTCTGCTGCCCGTCGCTGCGCTCCCAGCGGTAGACCAGCTTCCCCGCGCCGCTGAGCGAGCCGGTGGCGACGAAGTGGTAGTCGGCGTGCGCCGAGGGCCCCGGGACGCAGGAGACGTCGCTGCTGACGTCGAGCTTGACGTCGTTGCCGACCTGCAGCGGCCCGCTGTCGGCCTTGCTGCCGCCCAGCACGCCGGTGCCGAAGAGCGCCGCGACGGCGATGCCCGCGGCGGCGAGCAGCCCGACCACCGCCAGCAGCGGCCCCAGCCAGGGCGGCCGCGCGCGCTCCTCGCTGTCGATCTCGGTGATGGCGGCGCGTGCCCGCGGCTCGGGCGGGGGGAGGTAGGAGGGTGGCGGGCTCGACGGTGGGCGCGCCACCGGCGGTGGGGGCAGGGCGCCCTGCATCACCGAGGCGCCCGGGGGCGGCGGTGCGCCGAAGCCCGGCACCGCGCCGCCGCCGGCCGCC
>CAZCJX010000037.1:0-24113 GCA_964499205.1 uncultured Actinomycetes bacterium
CGCGAGGACGGCGCGGTGCGCGCCCTCAACGTCGGCGGACGCCTGGCCTACCGCGTGGAGGGCGGCGCCGGCTCCGCCGGCTGAGCAGCCACAGCGACGACCTGACGGCGGCGCGCGGCCTGACGCACGGCCGCGCGCCGCGCTCGGCGCTTGGTGGCGGCGACGAAAGCGCGCCCGCGCTTCGGTGCTCGCACCCACGGTGACGGTGCAACGGCGACCTACCATCCCATGTCACCGGGGAAGAGCTTCGAACGCAGGAGGGTGCCGCCCCATGCGCCGTGGCATTGCCGCTCGCTTCGCGCTGGCGTTGGCGGGCGCGGCGCTGCTCGTCGCTGCGGTGGGCGCCAGGGCAGACACCGGGACGGTGTCGGCGGAGTACCAGGCCTATTCGGCCGCGGGCGGCCAGGATCCCTACGCCAGCTCCAACCCGCAGGACATCCACGTCGACGGCTATGGCGGCCAGCCGGTGGTCACCGGGTATCTCAAGCTCAACCTCGAATCACTGCCCAGCGGTTCGACCATCGACGGCCTGACGCTCAGCCTCACCCCGAACGGCAGCGCCGCCGACAACGTGTCGGCCAGCTCGGCGAGCATCGAGGCCTGCATGCTGACCGCGCCGTTGGGCGGCAACGGATACCAGGCCAACCCGCCGAGCTACGACTGCGCGCTGCTCCACGCCAGCGGTGAGGTGCAGGCGAACGGCGACTGGCACTTCGAGATCGCCCCGCTCGCCCAGTACTGGCAGCGCAACCAGAACACCGGCCTGGCGCTGGTGGCCTACACGCCGGCCAACGCCGTCAACGTCCCGGTGGACCCGACCGCGTGGGCGATCGGGTTCGACCACACCAGGACCAAAGCGGCCGTCGACTACTCGCCGGGCGGGCCGGCCGCGTTCACCGTCCCGCCCCCGCCCGCGGCGAGCTCGGGCGGCGGTGGTTCCTCCCAGCTCTCGCCGGTCGGGCCGGTTGCCGGCGCCGGCGCCGCAGCCGTGCTGCCCCCGGTGCCCTCCGCGCCTGCCGGCACTCCGGCCGCCGCGCCGCGGGCCACGCCAACCCCCGCCACCGCCGGAGGCGCCGCCACGTCGACCCCGGGCGCCACGGTGGTGACCTCGGTGCCGCGCGCCTCCCAGCGGTGGGTGTGGCTGACCGTGGCCCTGGCCGCCGGGGCGGTGCTGATGCTCGTGGTCGGCGCCTCGCAGCACCTGATGCGCGGCGGGCGGCTCGACCTCGGTGCGGTGGGCGCCGCGCTCTCCGCCTCGCGCTCGCAGCTGGCCACGCCGGTGGCCACCCTGGCCGTGGCCAGCGTGTTCGCACTGGGGTTCAGCGGGCAGCTGGTCAGCTCGGTGCACGGCGGTGGCGGCGCCGGGGGCGGCCCGGCCGGTTCGGCGGCGACGGCGCAGGGCGGCGGGGCGGCGGCCAGCACACCCGGTGCCACCGCCGGCGGGCCGACGGGAGTGCCCGGCACGGTCGCCCCGGGGTCGAGCGCGGCGGCGGGCACGACGGCCGGCGGCGCGGCGGCGGGCGGTGCCGCGGTCGCCGCCAACGGCAACACCAACGGCGGCGCCAACGGTCCCGGGGTCACCGCCACCACCGTGCGCATCGGCTTCATCTACGTCAGCGACACGCAGACCACCAACAACGCCCTGGGCCTCAAGGTGCCCAATCCCGGCAACGAGCAGTCGGAGGAGCAGGCGCTGGTCGACTACGTCAACAAGCACGGCGGCCTGGGCGGGCGGCAGATCCAGCCCGTCTTCGTGTCCGCCAGCAACGCCAAGTCGCAGACCGATCCCAACATCGGCACCGAGATCTGCACGACGCTCACCGAGGACTACCACGTGTTCGCGGTGGTCGCCGGCGGCGGTCCTCCGGACGACGCCAATGCCGACGCCTGCTACGCGCAGCACGGCACCATCAACCTCGACGGCGCGACGTCGGGCGCCAGCCTGCAGGCGCTGCGTGGCTGGTCACCGTACATCTGGGTGCCCGAGGCGGTGGCCCAGGAGCGCCAGATGCAGTGGGAGATCGCGGGACTGCAGAGCCGCGGGTTCTTCGCCAGCACCCCGGGCTACAAGCTGGGAGTGCTCGTCGCCGACGACGCCATCAACCACGACATCTACAACCGGATCACCGTCCCCCAGCTGCACGCGGCGGGCGTGTCGAGCATCGACCCGCAGTGGGTGCCCCACGACACTCTCAGCGACACCGCCAACACCATCAAGCAGGCGGTGATCCACATGCAGGCCGACGGCGTCACCCACGTCATCTTCCAGGGCGGCGGGTCCGACGGCGACGGATCCTACGCGGTGCTCTTCCTGGTCGACGCCGAGTCGCAGCACTTCAATCCGCGGTACGGGTTCTCCAGCGAGGACGCCCCCGTCGCGCTGGTCAGCAACGTTCCCCAGGACCAGTTCCAGGACGCCAAGGGCGAGCCGGCTCTCGCCGTCGGCACAGCCCCCAGCACGGACACCGACGACCAGCACTACGCGCCATGGCCGAGCACCCCCGCCGAGAAGACCTGCGCCAACATCGAGAACGCCGCCGGCAACAGCTTCAGCAGCCGCGAGGGCGCCATCGTCATCGTCTCGTTCTGCTCCGACATGTTCGAGCTGCAGCAGGGCGCCCAGGGGCTGACCACGCTCAACGCCCAGCTCTGGGCCAACAACGTGATGCAGCTGGGCGGCAACGTCTACAACGCCTACATGTACCGCGGCACCGTCGGCCCCGACCACTGGGACGCCGCCGCGGGCTACCGCCTGCTCCACGCGGTGCAGAACTGCGAGGGCAACAGCGCCTGCTTCGAGTACGACAACTCGAACATGTACGGGGGGTGACGCGGTGGCACGCGCGCGGGCTCTCGCCATCGCCGCGGCGCTGATCGTCGCGGTGTCCCTGTCCGGCTGCGGACCATACCTGTTCCGGCAGAGCGACCGCCTGGTCATGGTGTTTCCCGCCGACCATGCCACCGTCCCCGAGCCGCTGACGCTGCGGTGGACGGCGCAGGACTTCGAGGCGCCGCGCGACGGCAGCTACGCGGTTTTCGTCGACCGTGACCCGATGCCGCCGGGCGCCAGCCTCGCCGACTTCGCGCCCCGCGACCGCGACGGCATCCACGTCGTCGACACGCCGTCGCTGCACATCGACGTGCTCAGCCGCCAGGTGGGCGTCGACCCCGCCGAGCAGGACCACCACGACGTCACCGTGGTGCTGCTCGACCGCCAGGGCCACCGCATCGGCGAGTACGCCGCCTACAGCGAGTTCACCGTGGTCGGCGCCGCCAGGTGATCGCTCGCGAAGGCCGTGCGGCGATGGGCGTCACCGGCGACGCCCGCACCGAGGGATTCCGCGCCGAGCTGCGCCGCCACCGGGTGACCCTGTACACGGTGATCGCCCTGGGACTTCTGGTCATCGTCGACCAATTCCAGCTCAACGCCTACGTCATCCAGGGGCCGGAGATCAGCCGCGCGCTGGGCGTGGCCCGCGGCATCATCGCCCTGCTGGTCTCGCTGCAGGGCCTGTCGCTGACGCTGGCCGCGCTGCCCATCGCCGCCAGCGTCGAGGCGCATCCCCGGCGCGGCCTGGTGGCCAAGGTGACCGGCATCGCCTGGAGCGTGGCCACCCTGTTCACCGCGTTCGTCGCCAACGGCTGGGCGCTCGCCGGGGTGATGGTGGTCGACGGCGCCACCAGCGGGTCGGTGCAGTCGATCCACCAGCCGCTGCTCCTCGACAGCTACCCCACCAGCGTGCGCACGCGCGTGTTCTCCATCTACCGCGCCTTCGCGGAGGCGGGTGCGGTGATCGCGCCGCTGCTGGTGGCCCTGCTCAGCGGCGTGTTCCTGCTCACCTGGCGCGGCGTGTTCCTGGCCATGGGCGGCCTGGCGGTGCTGGTCAGCCTGGTCGGGCTGCGCCTGCGCGACCCCGGGTTCGGCCGCTTCGACGAGTCGCGGCTGCGCGAGCGCCTGCGCGCCGAGGCGCCGGCCCGCGCGGGAGAGCTGCAGCCGGAGGAGTACCGGCTGCACTTCTTCGAGATCGTGCGCCGGCTCATGCTCATCCCCACGGTGCGGCGCGTGCTCCTCGCCCAGGCGATCCTCGGCATGCTGCTGGTGCCGCTCAACACCTACTTCGTCTTCTTCCTCGACTCCCGCTGGGGCCTCAGCCCGAGCCAGCGCGCGCTCTTCTTCGCGGCGCTGCCGTGCTTCTCGGTGACCCTGATCCTCGCCTTCTCGCGCTTCAACGAGTCGCTGTTCCGCTCCAACCCGGCGCGCCTCTTCCGCGCCGCGGCACTGGTGCAGTTCGCCGGTCTCTGCCTGGTCGGCGTGGCCCTGGCCATGCCGGTGTTCTGGGGCATGTTCGTCGCCTTCGGCCTGGCGGTGGGCTGCTTCGCGCTGCTCATCCCGATGGTGCAGACCGGGTACCTCTCGATCGTGCGCGCTCAGATGCGGCCCCATGCCGCGGCCATGGCCGGCATCTTCCTGTACGGGGTGGGCGGGGTGCTCGGCGCCGTCGTCCTCGGCGGTCTCGACGTCCGCTACGGCGTCGTCGGCTCGGTGGCCGCGGTGCTGGTGGTCGGACTGTTCTCCTCGCTGGCACTGAACTCCTGCCGGCGCAGCGTCAACGCCGATCTCGACCGCACCGTCACCGACGTGGTCGAGGAGGAGCAGCTGCGCGCGCTGGTCTCGTCGGGCACGCACGTGCCCATGCTCGCCTGCCGCAACCTCGACTTCAGCTACGGCCAGCTGCAGGTCCTCTTCGGCGTCGACTTCTCGGTGGACGACGGCGAGATGGTGGCCCTGCTCGGCACCAACGGCGCCGGCAAGTCGACGCTGCTGCGGGTGATCTCCGGCCTCGGCCTGCCGTCGCGCGGCAGCGTGCGCTTCGCCGGCGCCGACGTCACCTATCTCGACGCCGAGCGCCGGGTGCGGCTGGGCATCACCCAGGTGCCCGGCGGCCGCGCCGTGTTCCGCCCCCTCACCGTGGTGGAGAACCTGCGCGTGTACGGGTTCGCCCACGGACGCGACCGCCGCGAGGTGGACCGCGGCATCGAGGAGTCGTTCGCCGCCTTCCCGCGGCTCGCCGAGCGCCGCAACCAGCAGGCGGCCACCCTGTCGGGCGGCGAGCAGCAGATGCTCGGCCTGGCCAAGGCGCTGATCCTGCGGCCGCGGCTGCTGCTCATCGACGAGCTGTCGCTGGGCCTGGCACCCAAGATCGTCGGCGAGCTGCTCGACATGGTGCGCGTCATCAACGCGCGCGGCGTGGCCGTGGTGCTGGTCGAGCAGTCGGTCAACATCGCGCTGTCGCTGGTGCAGCACGCCTACTTCATGGAGCGCGGCGAGGTGCGCTTCGACGGGCCCGCCGCCGAGCTGCTGCAGCGCGACGACCTGCTGCGCTCGGTGTTCCTCGAAGGTGCGAGCGCCGCGCTGGGGGCGGGGCGATGAGCCACGGGGTGCTGAGTTTCAGCCTGTTCGGACTGCAACTGCCCGGCAACGTCGCCCTGCTCGGGCTGATGACGGGCGCCACCTACGGTGTGCTCGCCGTCGGGTTGGTGTTGGTGTTCCGGGCGACGCGGATCATCAACTTCGCGCACGGCGAGATCGGCGCCTTCGCCGCCGCGGTGCTCGGCGTCGTGGTGGTGGAGCACGGCGTTTCCTACTGGCTGATGTTCCCGCTTGCACTGCTGATCGGCGCGGGCACCGGCGCGCTCACCGAGGTGGCCGTGGTGCGCCGCCTGCGCAGCGCGCCGCGCCTGATGAGCATGGTGGCCACCCTCGGCGCCGCGGAGATCCTGCTCGGCCTCGAGAGCGTGGCCAGCGCCCAGGCACGCACCGGTTCGCTGTATCCGCAGCCGCCGGGATTTCCCTCGCTGACGCTCGGCACCCTGCACATCACGCCCGCCTATACCGCGATGCTCATCCTCAGCCCCATCGTGGTGGTGGCCATCACCCTGTTCCTGCGCCGCACCCGCTACGGCCTGGCCATCCGCGCCGCCGCCGCCAACCCCGACGCGGCGCGCCTGGCATCGGTGTCGGTGACGCGCATGTCGACGCTGAGCTGGGCCATCGCCGGCGCGCTGTCCGCGTTCACCGCCATCCTCATCTTCCCCACGCAGAGCTTCCTGTCGGCGCAGTCGTTTGGCCCCGACCTGATGCTGCGTGCGCTCACCGCCGCAGTCATCGCGCGCATGAACTCGCTGCCCTGGGCACTGGTCGCCGGCTTGGCGGTGGGGGAGGTGGAGTCGCTGCTGTACTGGAACTTCCCCTCGGGCGGACCGGTGGAGGCGGTGCTGTTCCTGATCATCCTGGCGGCGCTGGTGGTGCAGCCGGCGCTCAGCGGACGGCGCGAGGACGTCGGCAGCTGGTCGGCGGTGCAGGGCTGGCGGCCGATCGCCGAGGCCTTCCGCCGCGTCTGGCTGGTGCGGCACCTCGGCGCCATCACCGGCGGCGTGGCGCTGCTGGTTGCGCTGGTGCTGCCCGCGGTGATCAGCTTCGGCGCGTCGTTCCAGCTGGCCACCATCTTCGCCATCGCCATCGCGGGAATCTCGCTGTTCGTGGTCACCGGACTGGCCGGTCAGCTCTCCCTCGGCCAGTTCGCCCTCGCCGGCATCGGCGGGTGGATCGCCTACGTCACCGCGCAGGCCACCGGCAACGACTTCATCGCCGTCGGCGCCGGCGGGCTGGCAGCGGCGGGCGCGTCGATCGCGGTGGGCATCCCCTCGCTGCGCATCCGCGGGCTGATGCTCGCCGTCACCACCCTGGCCTTCGCGCTGATGACGTCGTCGTGGCTGCTGCAGCAACCCTGGGCGCTGGGCAGCGGCGTGGCCACGGTGCGTCCGGTCATCGCCGGCACCCAGCTCACCGGCCAGAAGGCGTACTACTACTTCGCGCTCGGCTTCCTGGTCCTGGCCACGTGGATCGGCGCCAACGTGCGGCGCGGCGGCCTGGGCCGGCTGTTCGTCGCCATCCGCGACAACGAGGACGCGGCGCGCGCCTTCACCGTCAACGTCTGGGGCCGCAAGCTGCAGGCGTTCGCCACCGGCGGATTCCTCGCCGGCGTCGCCGGAGCGGTGTACGCCTTTGCGCTGCCGCGCATCTCCGCCGACGCGTTTCTTCCCGCGCTGTCCATCGACGTCGTGGCCATGACGGTGATCGGCGGCATCGGCATCCTCGCCGGACCGATCCTCGGCGCCTTCTACATCTTCGGCCTGCCCGACTTCGTGCCCCTCGACGCGGTCACCACGGCGGCGACCGCAGCCGGTTGGCTGCTGCTGATCCTGTACTTCCCCGGTGGCATCGCGGGCCTGCTGGCACCGCAACGCGATCGCCTGGTCCGCGCCCTGGTGCGACTCAGCGGCTCCGACCCCGACGCGCTGCTCGCCGCTGCGCAGCAGCCCGCCGCCGAGTCGGTGATTCGCATGCCGGCGCTGGGCACCACGCTGCCGTTGCGCAGGCCTGACGGCAATGGCGCAACGGCCGCGCTCGATGCCATGGCACCGCCGTTGCTGGCCGTCGAAGGGGTGCGCAAGTCCTTCGGCGGCATCGTCGCCGTCGACGACGTCGACCTGACGGTGAGCGAGGGCGAGATCCTCGGCCTCATCGGTCCCAACGGTGCCGGCAAGACGACGCTGTTCGAGCTGATCGCCGGCTTCACCCGTCCCGACGCCGGACGGATCACCTTCGACGGCGCATCGCTGTCGCGCACCTGGACGCCGCAGCCGTGGGCGCGGGTTCAGCTCAGCGTGCCCGCGTATCTGCGCGCGCGTCGCGGGCTGGTGCGCTCGTTCCAGGACGCCGCGCTGTTCCCCACCATGACGGTGCTGGAAACGGTGATGCTGGCCCAGGAGCGCACCCTGCCGACCACGCTGATCGGCGCCGTGCTCGGCTCGCAGGAGCAGGAGCGTCCCAAGCGCGAGCGGGCGCGCGAGCTGATCGCCGCCATGGGCCTGGAGCGCTACATGCACACCCAGGTGCAGGAGCTGTCCACCGGCACCCGGCGCATCACCGAGCTGTGCTGCCTGGTGGTGCTGCAGCCGCGGCTGCTGCTGCTCGACGAGCCGACCTCGGGCATCGCCCAGCGCGAGAGCGAGGCGCTGGCCGGCCTGCTGCGCCGCATCCGCGAGGAATTGCAGGCAACCGTGGTGATCATCGAGCACGACATCCCGCTGGTGATGGGCATCTCCGATCGCGTCGCCGCCATGGAATCCGGCCGGGTGATCCGCGTCGGCAGCCCCGCCGAGGTGCGCGCCGACCAGCGCGTCATCGACGCCTATCTCGGCGGCGACTCCGCGGCGGTGCAACGATCGGGGCGCGCCTCCGTCAGCGCCTGACGCGCAGCCGCGGATTCGGTGCGCAACCCAATCGGGCCCTGGTGGATCGGTGGTTTCCACCGAAGTGGACTGCGGTTCGCATTGCTACGTTGGCTGGGTGAAGGGTCCGACCCGGTGGCGGGCAACCGGCGCAGTGGTGGCGGCGGCGGGAGCCGCCATGGTGAGCGCGCAGATGCTCGGCGCGCCGACCGTCGAGGCCGCCGGCAACCCGCCGGTGATCGGCCTCCCCGACTACGGCGGCCCGAGCACCACGGGGACCGCGGCGATGCGCGTCGACCAGGCTCGGGCCCAACTCCGCGGCGCCGACGGCGCGCCGCTCGACGGCCGCGGCACCGCGATCGCCGTCATCGACACCGGCATCGATCCCACCCATCCCGCCTTCGCGCTGCCCGGCGGGTCGAACAAGGTCGTCCGCAGCCTGTCGGCGCTGCCGTGCCTGGCCCAGCAGGAGACCGCTCCCGCCGACGGCTCCTGCATCACCGACCTGCCCACCACCGTCGACAGCGACACCGGGCATGGCGGCCACGGCACCATGGTGGCGGGCGTCGCCGTCGGCAATCCCTACGTGCTGACCGACGGTTCTCATGTCGGTGGCGTGGCACCGGGAGCGCGCGTGGTGATGATCTCCGCCACCGCGGCGCTGCAGGGAATCGACAACGCCTTCGCCTGGGTCCTGCAGCACCATGCAGCGCCCTGCGGCGACGCGGTGCCGGCGTCGACCTGTCCACCGATCCGCGTGCTGAGCTGCTCGTGGGGCGCCAACGACCCGGTCATCACCAGGCTGGAGGACGCGCTGAGCGCGCAGGGCGTGCTCACCGTGTGGGCCAACGGCAACCAGGGTGGCGACGGCAGCGCCAGCAACTCCAACCCCGGCCCGTCCGCCGACCCCACGCCCGGGGTTCTCACCGTCGCCTCGTACGACGACGGCGGCACGGGCACGCGTGACGGCAGCGTGTCCGCCACGTCGTCGCGCGGCGCTGCCGGCCAGCCGTCGACGTGGCCGGACATCTCGGCGCCCGGCGACAACATCATCTCCGCCTGCCGTCCCTACCTCGCCATCTGCATGGCGATCGGCACCGGGCCGCGCAACGGTCCGGCGGCGACCGACGTCGGCACGTACAACACGGCGTCGGGGACGTCGTTCTCCGCGCCGGCGCTGGCCGGCGTGATCGCCATGCTGTTCCAGGCGAATCCCCACGCCACCGCGGCACAGGTCGACGACGTGCTGAAGCGCACCGCGTACAAGTTCCGCGACGGCGCGCCGTACCATCCGCTCGGCCCCTACACGTCGAGCTTCGACAAGGGGACCGGGCTTGCCGACGCGTATGCCGCGGCGCTTCGCTTCGGGGCGGCGCGGCAGGCCGGCCCGCCACTGGCCGCCGCCGCCGCTGTCCCCGGGAGCCCGGCTCCGTCACAACCTGCCGCCGCCGCGCTGCCCGACACGGGGCCCGACGTTTCAGCCATGCCTGGCACCATCACTGCGGTCGCCGCGGCGGTCGCCGCCGCCCTGGCACTGCGCGGCCGCCGCCGCCGCGGCACGAGAGCGTGACGACCACCGCCACCGAGCTGACCGGCACCGGCGGCCTGCCCGGCGCTCCGCGCCGCGCGTCGCTGGACCGCGACGCGCTGCAGAGTCGCCTCGACGAGCTGGCTGCACGCCACCACGTCGTCGGTGCGTCCTTCGCGGTATTCGACGGCACGCAGAGCGTCGCCGTGGCCACCGGCGTGGCCAACCTGCGCACCGGCCTGCCGGCGACGCCCGAGACGCTCTTCCAGATCGGCTCGATCACCAAGGTGTACACGGCCACCCTGGTGATGCAGCTCGTCGAACGCGGCGTCCTCGACCTCGACGCACCCATCATCGCCGCGCTGCCCGAGCTGCGGCTCAGCGTGCCGGCCATGGTCGAGACGATCACGCTGCGCCATCTGCTCACCCACAGCAGCGGCATCGACGGCGACCACTTCGTCGATCTCGGTCGCGGCGACGACGTCGTCGCCCGCTACGTCGCCGACTGCGCGCGCCTGCCCCAGCTCTTCGAGCCCGGCGCCATGTGCTCGTACTGCAACGCGGGCTACGTCATCCTCGGCCGGGTCGTCGAGGTGGCCCTGGAGACGACCTGGGACAAGGCCCTCCGGGACCGGCTGCTGCGCCCGCTGGGATGCGAGCGCTCGGTGACCCTGCCGGAGGAGGCGATCCTCCATCCCGTGGCGGTCGGCCACCTTCCCGGTGACAACGCCGACCTCAGCTCTCCGCGAGCCGCGCCGGTGTGGTCGCTGCCGCGGTCCGTCGGTCCTGCCGGACACATCGTCGCCACCGCGGACGACGTGCTCCGCTTCGCGCGCATGCACCTCGTCGAGGGCGGGCGCGCCACCGGCGGCACGCAGATCCTCGACGCAGCAACGGTCCGGGCCATGCAGCAGCCGCAGATCGAGCTGGTCGACCACATGCTCGGCGACCACTGGGCGCTGGGATGGTTCGGTGCCGAATGGCAGGGCGGTCGCAGCATCGGCCACGACGGCACCACCATCGGCCAGAGCGCCTTCCTGCGCCTGCTGCCCGACCACGGCGTGGCCGCGGTGCTGCTCAGCAGCGGCGGGCTGGCCCGCGCGCTCTATGAGGACCTGTTCAGCGAGGTGCTCGCCGACCGCGCCGGCGTCACTCTGCGGCGCACTCCCGAGATCCCGCCGACTCCCGCCGGCGCGGACCTGCGCGCATGCACCGGGAGCTACCAGCGCTACGGCTTCCGCTACGACGTCACCGCCGCCGGCGACGGCACGCTGACCCTGACGCCGAGCATCACCGTCGATGAGCCGTTGCTGCAGCTGGCCATGACGCCGGTGCTCCGCATGGTGCCGCGCGGCGGCCTCGAGTTCGCCGTCCATCCCGTGGTGCTGCCACAGGCCCGTTCGACGGCAACCTTCGCGGGGATCGAGGACGGCCGAGCGCAGTGGCTGCACATCGGCGGTCGCGTTGCGCGGCGCTCTCCTGTCGATCCCCGGGCGCGGAACGCGACGTGATCGACACGCCGGACGCCAGCCTGGAGGCGATGCGCGAGGCCGGTCGCGCGGCGATGGGAGTCAGCGGCGACGACGTCGAGGGATCGCTGTCCGCGGCCGTGGCTGGCTCGTCGGCCGGGTGGTACCCGCTCCTCGCCGTCGGTCTGCTCGCCGTGATCGACACCTTCCAGCTCTACGCCTACGTCGCCCTGGGTCCCGACATCAGCAGCTCGCTGGGGATCAGCAAGACGGCGGTCACCATGATCCTGGTCTTCGACCAGCTCGCCATCGTGCTCGCCGGGCTGGCTGTCGCCGGGCTGGTGCAGCGGGTGCCGCGGCGCGGCCTGGTGGCCAGCGCGACCGGCATCGCCTGGAGCCTGCTGACCCTGTTCACCGGCCTGGTGTCGTCGCTGTGGCAGCTCGGCTGCGTGATGGTCGCCGACGGCGCCAGCAGCGGCTCGGTGCAGGCGGTGCACAAGCCGCTCCTGCTCGACACCTATCCGGCCCGCGCACGGGTGCGCGTGCTCAGCGCCTACCAGGCGGCCACCGTGCTCGGTGCGGTCGCCGCGCCCGCCTTCGTCGCGTTGCTCACCGGACCGGTGCGACTCGGCTGGCGCGGGGTCTTCCTGGTCATGGGTGTGGTCTGCGTCGTGGCCAGCCTGGCCACGGTACGCCTGCGCGACCCGGGCTTCGGCGCGCAGGACGCGGGTCGGCTGCGCCAGGCGGTGCGCACCGGCGCCGGCATCGAGGCCACCATCACCGCCGCGCCGCCCGAGGATCCCACCACCAGCCTGCGGTTCGGCGAGATCGTGCAGCGCCTGATGCTCATCCCCACCCTGCGCCGCACCCTCGCCGTCGCCGCGGCGCTCGGTGTCGGGCTGGTGCCGCTGACCAGCTACTTCTCGTTCTTCCTGCAGCAGCGCTGGGGACTCGGCTCGACCCAGCGTGCGCTGTTCTTCGCCATCGTCCCGGCGTTCACCGCGGTGGCGGTGATCGCCGGCTCGCGCCACGGCGAGTCGCTGTACCGGCGCGATCCCGCCCGGCTCATGCGCCTCGGCGCGATCCTCATCGGCGCCGCCGCAGTCGGGCTGGTCGCCGTGGTCGCGGCTCCCGCGTTCTGGCTGATGGCACTGGCCTTCGGCGTCAGCAACGCGCTGCTCGCCGGCGTGGTGCCGGCGCTCTACACCGGCGCGCTGTCGGTGGTGGCGCCGCGCATGCGTCCACACGCCTCGGCGCTGCTGGGCGTCTTCCTCGTCGCCGTCGGCGGCATCCTCGGTCTGCTGGTGCTGGGCAGCGCCGACTCGCGCTACGGTCCCGCCGGCTCAGTGGTGGCGGTGTGTGTTCCCTGCGTCGTCGCCGCGTTGCTGATGCGCTCGGCGTCGCACAGTGTCAACACCGACCTCAACCGCCTCGTCGACGCCATCGTCGAGGAGGAGCTCCTCGCCGACCTCGACGCCCGCAGCGTGCGCCCGCCGCTGCTGAGCTGCCGCCGCGTCAACTTCTCCTACGAAGCGCTGCAGGTCCTCTTCGACGTCGACTTCACCGTCGAGGAGGGCGAGATGGTGGCGCTGCTCGGCACCAACGGCGCCGGCAAGTCGACACTGCTGCGGGTCATCGCCGGCGTCGGCCTGCCCTGGAGCGGCAGCGTGCGCTACCGCGGCGCCGACATCACCTACCTCGACGCGGAACGCCGAGTGCGGCTGGGCATCGCCCAGGTTCCCGGCGGACGGGCCGTCTTCGGCCGCATGTCGGTGGTCGACAACATGCGCGTCTTCGGCTTCACCCTGGGGCGCGACCGGCGCACCGTCGATCGCGGCATCGAGCGCAGCCTGGCCGTCTTTCCCCGTCTGGCTGAGCGTCGCAACCAGCCGGCCGGAGTGCTGAGCGGCGGTGAGCAGCAGATGCTGGCGCTGTCCAAGGCGCTGATCCTCGAGCCGCGGCTGCTCTGCATCGACGAGCTGTCCCTGGGACTGGCCCCCAAGGTGGTCGGCGAGCTGCTCACCATGGTGCGCGCCATCAACGCCACCGGGACCGCGGTGGTGCTCGTCGAGCAGTCGGTGAACGTCGCCCTGTCGCTGGTGCAGCGCGCGTACTTCATGGAGAAGGGACAGGTGCGCTTCGAGGGTGCGTCCGCCGATCTGGTGAGTCGGGGCGACCTGCTGCGCTCGGTGTTCCTCGAAGGCGCGGCGCGCGGCCTCGAACACGCCGGAGCACAGCGATGAGCTTCGGCGCCTTCCAGGTCCCCCTGCCGCTGCTGCTCAGCGGCGCCATCGTCGGTCTCACCTACGGCGTCCTCGCCGTCGGGCTGGTGCTGATCTACCGCACCAACGGCATCGTCAACTTCGCCCACGGCCAGCTCGGCGCCTTCGGCGGCGCCATCTGCGGCGTGCTGGTGGTGCGCCAGGGCGTGCCGTACTGGATCGGCGTGGCTGCTGCGCTGCTCACCGCGGCGATGATGGGCGCGGTGGTCGAAGCCGGCGTGGTGCGCAGGCTGCGCCGTGCACCAAAGCTGATGAGCGTCGTCGCCACGCTCGGGTTCGCCCAGGTGCTGGCGGCCCTGGCGCTGGCGATGGGCAGCTCGTCCGGCGCACTGGCGCAGTTCCCCGAGCCCGCCGGGCTGCCGTCGTTCAGCATCGGCGCGTTCTACTTCAGCCCCGCCCACGTCGGCATGCTCGTCGTGGTGCCGATCGTGGTGGTGGCGCTGACCGTCTTCCTGCGCACCAGCCGCTTCGGCCTCGCCCTGCGTGCAGCGTCGGAGAACCCCGAGGCGGCGCGGCTCTCCGGCGTGTTCGCGGCGCGCATGTCGACGCTGGCATGGATGATCGCCGGTGCGCTGAGCGGGATCACCGCGATCCTGGTGCTGCCGACGTCGACCTTCCAGGTGGCCTCGCAGTTCGGTCCCAACCTGCTGCTCAAGGCGCTCACCGCGGCAGTGGTGGCGCGGATGGCGAGCCTGCCCGTGGCGCTCGCCGCCGGCGTGGTGATCGGAGTCGTCGAGCAGACGCTGGTGTGGAACCAGCAACTGCTCAGCAGCACGTCGCTGGGCGGTGCGGGACTGCTCGACGCGCTGCTCTTCGTCGCCATCCTGGTGGCGCTGCTCACTCAGCGCAAGCTGGGGTCGCGGTCGGAGGAGCGCGGTGGCTGGGCGGCGGTGCCCGCGCCGTTGCCGCTGCCGGAGGCATACCGGCGCGTCTGGTTGATCCGCAACCTGGGGCGCATCACCGGGTTCGCTGCGCTGGCGGTTGCGCTGGCGACGCCGCTGCTGATCACCAACTCCGCGGCGTTCTCGCTGTCCGCGGTGGCGGCATACGCGGTCATCGGCATGTCGCTGCTGGTCGTCACCGGGCTGTCGGGGCAGCTCTCGCTGGGGCAGTTCGCCCTGGCCGGCATCGGCGCGGCGGTGTCGGTCCGCGTCGCCGCCGCGACGCAGAACTACACCCTTGCCTTCCTCTGCGGTGCCGCGGCGGGTGCGGTCGCCGGCATCGTCGTGGCCCTGCCCGCGGTGCGCATCAAGGGATTGATGCTGGCGGTCACCACGCTGTCGTTCGCGCTGGCGACACAGTCGTGGCTGCTGGGCCAGCCCTGGATGCTGGGCATCCAGACAGAGCCAGGACGTTTCAGGGTCGGCGGCTTCGTGCTGGACACCGGCAAGCGCTACTTCTACCTCGCCGCCGCGGTGCTGCTGGGCGTCGTCTGGCTGGTGCGCAACCTGCGCCGCAGCGTCGCGGGTCGCACCATGATCGCGGTGCGCGACAACGAGGACGCGGCGCGGGCGCTCACCATCCCGGCGACGCTGCGCAAGGTGCAGGCCTTCGCGGTGGCGGGCGCCATCGCCGGGTTGGGAGGTGCGCTCTACGCGCACGGCGTCCCCGCGATCAGCAGCGGCACCTTCTCGCCGGACATCAGCATCCGCATCGTCGCCGAGGCGGTGATCGGCGGCATCGCCTTCCTCGCCGGTCCGCTGCTCGGTGCGCTCTACATCTTCGCCCTGCCGACCTTCGCGCCACTCGACAGCGCCACCCTCGCCGGCACCGCGGCGGGCTGGCTGCTGCTCGTCCTCTACCTCCCCGGCGGCATCGCCTCCCAGGTGGATCGCCTTCACCGCGCCGTCGCCGGGCGCATCGCGCGCATGTACGGAATCGCCGACCCGAGCGCTGCGGCGTCCCCGCGCGACGAGCCGCAGACGGCGCCGGCGCTCGGCGCTCGCGTGCTGCTGCCGGCATCGTCACGCAGTCGACGCACGGCCGCCGAGGTGCTGCTGCGCGCGGAGAACGTCAGTAAGCGATTCGGCGGCGTGCAGGCACTCGACTCGGTGAGCCTCGACGTGCGCGCCGGCGAGAGCCTCGGCATCATCGGCCCCAACGGCGCCGGCAAGACCACCTTCTTCGACGTGCTCAGCGGCTTCGTCCGCGGCGATGCCGGACGCATCCACTTCGACGGTCGCGACGTCACCCATCTCGGCCCCGAGCGGCGCGCTCGACTGGGCCTGGTCCGCTCCTTCCAGGACGCGCGGCTCTTCGCCACCGTCACCGTCCTCGACACGGTGACCCTGGCCATGGAGCGCAGCGACCCGTCGCATCTCGCCGACGCGCTGGGCGGTGCCGCCCGGCAGGACGCGCGCAAGCGCCAACGCGCCCGCGAGCTGGTCGCACTGCTGGGCCTCGAACCCTTTGCGCAGCGACGCATCGCCGAGCTGTCGACGGGCACGAGGCGCATCACCGAGCTGTGCTGCCTGGTGGCCATGGCACCGCGGGTGCTGCTGCTCGACGAGCCGTCCGCGGGCATCGCCCAGCGCGAGACCGAGGCCCTCGGCACCCTGCTGCACCAGGTGCGCGCGCATCTCGACTGCACGCTGGTGGTCATCGAGCACGACATGCCGCTGATCACCGCGCTCTCCGACCGGCTGGTCGCCATGGAATCGGGCCGGGTCATCGCCGACGGGCCGCCCGCGCAGGTGCGCCGCGATCCGCAGGTGGTGGCGTCGTACCTGGGCGGCGACATCACCGCCGTCGAGCGCTCCGGCCTGGCCCCGGCCGGCGCTCTGGCCACCGCACTGTGAGGAGGACGGCATTGCCAGGCTGGCGCATCACCACCCGCATCCGCGTGTCGCTCGCCTCGGCCGCAGCCGCGGGTGGGCTGCTTCCCGCGATGCTGCTCGGCGGCGTCGGGGCTGCCGGCCAGACCGCTCGCGGCGAGCCGCAGAGCCTGCACGTCGACGCGCAGGAGTACGCGGCGACGATCCCCGTCGACCCCTACCAGCACGACGCCGCCGCGATCCACGTCGGTGTCGCGGCGGCACAGGAGACGGCGCGTGCCTACGTGCATCTCGACGTCGCCGAGCTGAGCGGCGGGCCGGCGCCGTCGTCGCTCCTTCTCACCCTTACACCCAATGGCGACACCGCCGGCAACGCCAACAGCAGCGCCGCGGTGCTCAAGGCGTGCCCGCTGGTGCAGCCGCTGGAGCCGTTCGATCCCAGCGCGCCGCCGGGCTTCGACTGCGCCACCACGGTGAAGGGAAAGCCCACGGCGTCGGGCACCTGGAGCTTCGACCTGCTCCCCATGCTGCGCGGCTGGCTGGACGACTCCAACCGCGGGCTCGCCATCGTCGAGAACGACAGCACCGCGACGGCGACGTGGTCGGTGGCCTTCGACAAGAGCAGGACCACCGCCGTCGCGGTGATTCCCGAGGGCGCGGGCGGACCCGCGCCGGCAACCACGCTGCCGCCGTTCGCCTCGGCCACGGCGCCCAATCCCGCGCCCGCCGCGGTCCTTCCCGGCCTCCGCATGTTGTCGCCAGCTCCGGCCACAACTCCGGCTCCGCCGGCTGGCGTCGCACCCTCGCCCAGCGGCGCGGCCGCCGGCTCGACGACTCCGCAGCGGCCTGCCGCGGCGGGGCCGCCTGTCGCGCAGCCGTCGTCCGCGTGGCTGTGGTGGCTCCTCGGGGCGGGGGTGCTCGCGGCGCTGGTGGCCGCAGCCATGGTGGTCGAGCAGGCCGTGCGCGCGGTCCACGGCGTCCCCGGCCTCGGCGCCCTGCGCGCGGCCCTGCGCCACCCGGACCTGCGTCTCTCCCGGGCCGGCGCAGTGCTGGCCATCGGCGCGGTCGTCGCCGTGGGATTCTCCAACGGGATCGGCGTCGCCGGCAGCGCACCCGCGAGGGTTGCCGGCGGAGGCGGCGCGCCGGTGAGTGGCGGCGGGGCACCTCCCGGTACCGCCGGTGGGGCGGCGGTGCCCTCGGGCGGCGCCGCCCAGGGCGCAGCCCAGCAGGGCGGCGGAGCCGCAGGCGCAGCAGCGACACAGGTCGGCGGCGCGGGCAACGCTGCTCCGGCCACGACGGCGAGCGGCGACGCACCGGGCGTCACCGCCACCACCGTGCGCATCGGCTTCATGACCGAGACCAACCGCCAGAGCGGCAACGCCGCCATCGGCGCCAGCAACATCGGCGCCTACGGCGACGTGCCGGCACAGGCGCGGGCGATGGCCAGCTGGCTCAACGCCAACGGCGGCATCGCGGGCCGCACCGTGATCCCGGTGATGGAGAACTTCGACGCCTCCAACACCGATCCCAACCAGGAGGCGGCGCTCTGCACCAAGTTCACCCAGGACGACCACGTCTTCGCGGTGGTCGACATCGAGTACAACCCGGACTACGGTGCCTGCTACGCGCATGCGCACACCCTGGTGATGGAGACGCAGACCAACCAGGGCGACACCCAGCTCATCGACCACCTGGCGCCGTTCGTGTTCATCCCCGTGTCGCCGCCCGACGAGCGGCAGATCCAGGTGCACGTCGACGGCCTCGCCCAGCAGAGCTTCTTCGGCAGTACCGACAAGGTGGGCCTGATCGTCGCCGACGACCCCCTGGTGCGCCGCGACTTCAGCGACGTCGGCATGCCGCATCTGCAGAAGGCGGGAGTAGCCAACCCGGACATCTTCTACGTCAACCCCTACGAGGACACGCAGTCGAAGGCTCGCGACATCGGCACGGCGATCACCCGCATGCACGGTGACGGCGTCACCGAGGTCCTGCTCTTCGGCGACAGCGGTGGCGGCGCCACCCTGATCTCGATGGCGGCGGCGAAGGGACAGGGCTGGTATCCCAAGTGGGGGCTCGACACCACCAGCGCACCCGGCGCGCTGGAGACCATCTCCGAGGTGCAGGACGAGCTGAAGAACGCGGTGGTGGTGGGCTACAACCGCACCTACGACGCCGAGAGCGACAAGGGCGGTGATGCCGTGCCCGCGTCGCCGCAGGAGGCGCAGTGCGTCGACACCTACAGGAAGGCGGGCATCACCTTCGCGACGCGGCTCAACTCGGTGGTCGCCTACCGCTACTGCGACTACGCCTTCCTGCTGCATCAGGCGTCACTGGGGTTGGGGAGCAACCTCAGCATCCAGACGCTGGTCACCCAGGCGATGCGCCTGGGCTCGTCGTACATGTCGGTCAACGCGTACCACGCCACCTTCAACGGGCAGCCCTACGGCACCGACGGTTACCGCCTGCTCGGCTGGGACGGCGGCTGCAGCTGCTTCCGCTACACCAGCCAGACGTACCTGTGGTGAGGTCGGCGCGGCGGCGGTACAGCGGTGCTACGTTCGCTGTCGTCGACCCACATCACTGAAAGGAAGGACGCCATGCGGCTGCCCATTCCCGACGCCGTGCCGGTGCCCAAGGAGGTGCCGTTTCCCTCGTTCTCGCCACTGCAATGGGGGGTCGTCGGCGGTGCCGCAGTGCTCGGCGTCGCCGAGGTGCTGAGCCCGCCGGTGGCGCTGGCGGTCGCCGCCGTGCCCTTCGTCGATCGCTACCTGCTGCACGACCGCGAGGGCGACACGGCGCGCCGCTCGTCGGGCCGCCGCACCCGTGGCGCCGGATCGCGGCGCCGCTCGAATGCGAGGACCAGCGGCACGGCAACGGCACGCCGGCGCACCACCACCGCGGGCAGCGGGCGGCGCGGCCGCCGAACCAGTACCTGACCGCCAGTCAGGAGCGCGCTGTCCGGCTCCCCATGAGGGGCCGCATCCCGTTGCCCGCGGCGAGCAGCGTGGAACCGTTGTTGAGCACGGCCGCGCCCAGTGGTGGCATGAGTCCGGCGACGGCAAGGCCCAGTGCGGCGGCGTTGGGCACGCTGGTCAGCACCACGTTCTGGCGCACCAGGCTCATCGCCTGGCGGGACAGCCGCACGGCTTCGAGGAGCGAGCCGATGCCCTCGCCGTGCAGCACCACATCGGCCGCCTCGCGGGCCATGTCGGCACCCTCGCCGACGGCGATGCCGACGTCCGCCTCGGCCATGGCGGCCGCGTCGTTGATGCCGTCACCGACCACCGCGACGTGCCGCCCTTCGTCGGACAGTTGCCGCACCAGAGTCACCTTGTCCTCCGGCATCATCTCCGCCGTCCAACCGTCGAGGCCGAGCTGGCGCGCCACGGTGCGGGCCGCGGAGGCGCGGTCCCCGGTGGCCAGCCAGAGCGTGCCGATGCCGCTGGCACGAAGCTCGTCGATGATCGTCCGCGCGTCGGCTCGCACGCGGTCCTGCATCTTCAGGCGCCCCGCGTAGACGCCGTCGACGGCGACGAGGACCACCGCCGACGACGCACGATCCGGTGGCGGCAGGGCGATGCCCTCCTCCTCGAGCATGCCGCGCCCGCCGACGACGACCTGGCGACCCGCGATGCTGGCCACCACACCGCCGCCGGCGCGGTAGCGAACCTCGTCGGGCTCGGGGACGTCGAGGCCGCCGCGCCGAGCCGCCCGGCGGACGGCGCGCGCCAGGGGATGGGGGAGATGGCCCTCCGCCGCGGCGGCCAGGGCGAGGATGTGATCGGCGTTGTGCCCGTTCGCTGCGATGACCGCGGCGACCCGCGGCCTGCCGGTGGTGAGGGTGCCGGTCTTGTCGAAGACGATGGTGTCCACCGCGCTGAGGCGCTCGATTCCCGCGCCCGTCCTGAACAGCACCTGGTGCCGTGCTCCGGCCACCATCGTCGACAGGATGGAGGTGGGCACCGAGATGCGCACGCCGGTGCCGAAGTCGACGATGAGAATCGCGGCGAGGCGCGCCGCGTTGCGCGTGACCGCGAACACCGCGCCCCCGATCAGCAGCACGGGTGCGACGAAGTGGTCGGCGATGCGCCGGGCCAGGTCCGTGGTGTGCGTGTCCGCCGCGATGGCGTCCTCCAGCGCGCTGGCCAGCCGGCCGGCGCGGGTGGCGCCGCCGGCAGCGGTGACGTCGACGACCAGGCGCCCGTCGAGCACGCTGGAGCCGGCCAGGATGCTGTCGCCCTGCTGCAGTGCCCGCGGCACCGGCTCGCCGGTCCAGGCGCGCTGGTCGACCAGGGCCACGCCGTTGCTGACCACGCCGTCGACCGCCACCGTCTCGCCCGCGTAGATCACGGCGCAATCGCCCGGCGTCACCTCGTCCATGGGGATGCGCGGCTCGCTACCGTCACGGAGCACGCGCACGCCGCGCGCCTCCGAGGCCATCCAGGTGCGCAGCACGTGCCGCGCCTGTCCGTTGGCACGGGTGCGGATGCGCTCGCCGGTCTCCACCAGCCCGACCGTCACGCCGGCGGCGAGCAGGTCGCCGGTGCCGATCAGCAGTGCGGTCGCAGCCGCGTCGAGCACGTCGATGGAGAGCCGGCGTTCGCGGAGCTGGTCCAGCGCGCGCCGCGCGATGGGCAGCCCGCAGGCCGCGATCACCGGTGCCGACAGCGGCGCACCGCCGATCACTCCGGCGCCCAGCGCGAGCAGCGGCACGGCCATGTCGCGGAGCAGCGATCGCGATTGCGGCTCCGCCGCCGTGCCGTCTGCCGGCGCCTCCGGCGGATTGGCGAGCAGGTCGCCGACGTCGAGCGTGCCGTCGTGCCGGATCGCCAGCGAACGCGCCAGCGGCCGCCAGGCGACGTCGTCGACGGCGGGGTGGGAGCGCAGGCGGCCGACCAGCACGGGCATGCGCGCCGCCGCGCCCGCGTCGACGCGCAGGCGGACCCGAGTCGCCGTCTGGTGCACCACCGTCGCGTCGCCGACGAGACCGTCGCCATCGCGTCGGGGCAGCGGGAGGATTTCGCTCAACCCTGCGACTCGAGGTGAGCCAGCTCCTCTGCCAGCGGACGGAGATCGGTGGGGGCCGTGTGGTGCAGCTTGATGAAGGTGTCGAAGGCGTAGTAGGCGAGCACGTACCACGGCATCCGGGCCAGCTGCGGGCCGGTGCGGAGCAGCTGCCGCAGGCTCAACGCGGCGAGCCCGGCGGGCACCAGCATGCGCAGGTCGATGACGCCCTCGGTGGCGTGGCTGACGCGCTTGTTGGCATCGTCGAAGCGCGACTCGATGCGCGCGGCGACCTTGCTGGGCTTGCCGTCGTAGCGCTGGTGGTGGCCGGCGGGCAACTCGAGCTGGCGGAGCCGCCGGTCGAGGCCGCGCATCAACTCCAGGGCGTGCTCGCTGTCGATCTGGTCCGCGTCCCATTCCACAAGCAGGGTCCGGGTGCGCGCGCTGGGCCGGGCGACCAGCGGCGTCTCTCCCGCGGCCCGGCTCGCCGTGGCCAGCAGGGCGCGAACCTCGTCCGTGGGGCCCTCGACCTTGATGCGCGCCCGGCCGCGTGCGCTGTGGACCAGCGCCGCCGTGGTCGGCACCTAGCGGCTCCGCATGCGAACCACGTCGCGATCTGCGCCGACCTTCTCGCGCGCGGCCATCTCGGCGGCGCGCTCGTCGCGCACCTCGTGGTACAGGTCCTGGGCGACCTCCACGGCCTCGGCCGCTGCGGTCGACGCCGCCTCGTACGACACCACTCCGCCGCGGATCACCGACTTGGCCAGCGGGCGCAGTCCGCGTCCGCCGAGGGCTGCGACCACGCCCACGCCGAGGCCCAGGCCGAGCCCGGCGCCAACACCCCTGCCCACTGCGTTGCGCAGGCCATTCGGCACAGCATCTGTCCCCTTAATGACATCGCCGACGTGTGCATGATACGTGACAGTCCTGATGTGGTTCACGCGCCCCGCTCGCTAGTGCCCCCTTCGCCACCCCTTAACCGAGCATTCGCCCTGTCTTCCGCGAACAGGTGGAAAGCTAGCCAGGCGTGCCCGACCACCACGACGACCCCTGCCGCACCGAGGCACCCGACTGGGCGCATTCGATCGGCATGGCTGCCGGGCTGGCGCTGGCGGTCGGCCTCGAGCTGGTCGAGGCGCCCGTCGCGGTGATGCTGGTCGCCGCGCCGCTGCTCGGCCGCCTCGACGACCAACGCGTCCCCGCACCGCTGCGCGCCGCCGGCCGCATCCTGCGCGGAGCCAGCGTGCCGCTGGGCGGGCCGAGCGCCACCGCCGGCGCGGTGCGCACCCTGGTCGCCCGCCTCACCGACTGACCGCCGGGCGGTTTGCCGCCGTCAGTCGGGCTCGACACTCAGCCGGCTGGCGCCGCCCTGCACGGTCACCACGTAACGGTCAGGGTCGGCCACAACTCCCGGCTCCGGCCAGGCCAGGTTGCGCGCGCTGGGTCCCAGGTCACGCCCGTCGACGCTGACGCGTGACGCCCCACCGCGCACGTGCATCTCGACGGGCACGCCGCGCGGCCGGCGCACGGTCACCCGGCTGGCGCCGCCCTCGATGCTCACCGGCACGGCGCCGGACGGAGGCCCCAGGCGCAGTGAGACGTTGGACGCTCCACCCCTGACGGCGAAGGAGCGCAGCCGCACCCGGGACAGCTCGGCGCTGAGCCGCCACGCCCCCTGGGCGACCTCGACGTCCCAGGCGACGGCGTCGCTCAGGGTGAGGCGGAACTCGCGGTGCCCCCAGCCGAACATGGCGAACCGCCGGGGACGCACGGTGACCGTCCCGCCGTCCACCGTGATCTCCGGCGGCGTGCCGGCGACGTCGGCTCGGTACAGCTCGGCCATCCCGCCGCCGGAGTCGATGGTGACGGAGCCCATGCCGGGGCCGAGGACGAGCCGGGCCGCCTCGGTTCCCGGCGGCGGCCCGGCCAGCTGGTGCTGGGCCGGCGACTGGCCGCGCACCCGGGCGACGTGGTCGAGCAGCACCGGGTGGGCCCGGCCCAGGGCGTCGACGAGGAGCTGCAGCTCCCGGTCGCTGTAGTCCTCGTACTGCTCCGCGACCGCCCCGCCGAGGCCGGCCAGCGTGCCGCTGACGGCGTCCTCACCGGCACCCTCCTCCGCGGGCACCGCCCGGACCACCACCCGGCGGCGGTCGGTGGGATCGCTCTCGCGGCGCACCAGCCCGGCGTGCTCCAGCCGGTCGACCACGCCGGTGATGGCCCCGGTGGTGAGGCCGGTGGCCTCGGCCACCTGGCCCGCGGTCATCGGGCCCTGGCCGGCGATCACCGCCAGGCACTGCAGGTCGGTGGTGTTGATCTTGAGGCGCTCGGCGACGCCCTGGGAGAGCAGCACCAGCTCGGCGCCGAGCCGGGTCCACTCCCGGGTGAGTGCGGAGATGAGGTCGTCACGGTTGGCTGGCATGGGCTTGACGGGCATATCTTAGCGCGATTATCTTCTTAGCATCGTAAGAGACTTAGCCACGCGAGAGGAACCCATGACGATGACCCCTTCCATCGAGGCCGCCGGGCTCACCAAGCGGTTCGGCGCCACCCTGGCCCTCGACCGCCTCGACCTGGTCGCCGAGCCCGGCCAGGTGGTCGCCCTGCTCGGCCCCAACGGCGCGGGCAAGACCACCTTCGTGCGCGCGGTGGCGACGCTGCTCCGTCCCGACGCCGGCCGGCTGCGCGTCGGCGGGCACGACGTCATCCGCGACCCGCGCGCGGTGCGCCGCAGCATCGGCCTGGCCGGGCAGTCGGCCGCGGT
>CAZCJX010000038.1:0-23859 GCA_964499205.1 uncultured Actinomycetes bacterium
GCCAAGCGCTCGGTGCTCGCCGCCATCGCCACGCGCGACTTCGGCGTCGGCCTGATCGCCCAGCTGCTGGTGTCCCCCGAGAGCGTCTCCGCGCCCACGCCGACCGACATCGGAGTGCAGTGGCGCACCGAGGGCATGCAGTCCAACCCGCCGCAGGACCGCGCCGTGTCGATGCTGACGTCGCTGTCGGCGGGTCAGTCGGTGTTCATCCAGGGACCGCCCGGCACCGGCAAGACCACGGTCATCGTCGAGGCCATCAAGCGCCGCCTGGAGCGGAATCCCGACGAGCGCATCCTGGTCACCTCGCACTCCAACCTGGCCGTCGACAACGCCCTGGAGCGCCTCGCCGGCACGCCCGGCATGCGCGCCGTGCGGGTGGCCCGGGCCGAGCGTGTCCACCCCGCCGTCGAGCGCTTCCGCTGCGACGACGAGGACGACCCGCGCCTGCTCGAAGCCAACTGCTACTTCGCCACCTGCGCCACCGCGGCGACGTCGGCGATCACCGACATGAACTTCGACGTGGTCATCCTCGACGAGGCCAACAAGGCCCGCGTCGACGAGGCCCTGCCGGCGCTGCGCCTGGGCTCGGCGCTGGCCCTGGTCGGCGACCACAAGCAGCTGCCCCCGGTCGAGGACGACGCCCTGTACGGCATCGTCGAGAGCGACCCGCAGCTGGAGGAGCTGGTCAACCGCTCGCTCTTCGAGCAGGCGTGGGAGGGCGGCCTGCCCGAGGAGGCGCGCTGCCTGCTGACCATCCAGCACCGCATGCATCCCGACATCGCCCGCTACGTCTCGGCGGCGTCGTACGACGGGCTGCTCGAGGACGCGCCCGAGGTCAGGGAGTACTCCTTCGTCACCCGCAAGCCCTTCCCGGTGGCGCTGCACTTCGTCGACACCGAGGGGATGCGCGGCGTCCGCGAGCGCCGCGGGCCCGGCGGCGCGCTGCGCAACGAGGCGGAGGTGCGCGTCGCGGCGCAGGTGGTCCGGCTGCTCGACGAGCGCTGCCCGCGCGAGCTGTCGATGGCGGTGATCGCCATGTACGCCGAGCAGGTCGAGCGCCTGCGCCAGGCGCTGGGCCGGCGCAAGTTCAAGCGCCCGGTGAAGATCGACACCGTCGACTCCTTCGAGGGCCGCGAGGAGGACCTGGTGGTCATCTCGCTGGTCCGCTCCAACGAGCGCGGGCGGATCGGCTTCCTCCGCGTGCCCAACCGGCTCAACGTGGCCATCTCGCGCGCCAAGCGCCTGGTCGCCTGCATCGGCGACAGCGCCACCCTGCGGGCCGGCGAGGAGTCGATGTACGGCGAGCTGGTCGAGGCGGCGCGGTCCACCGGTGGCTGGGTGTCGGCGGCTGAGCTGGTGACGCCGGTCAAGAAGCGCAAGGGCAAGGGCGGACAGCAGCAGGGCATCGCCGCCGGTGCCGGTGGCGAGGGCGGCGACGGCGGTGGCGCCGGTGTCCCTGGGGCGCCGGGGACGGGCAAGAAGCGGCGCCGTCGCGGCCGCAAGCGCGGGCGCGCCGCGGGTGGCGGCGAGCAGGCGGCCGCGCAGCTGGTGCTGCTCGGGCCGGACGGCGAGCCCATCGCCGTCGAGGGCGGCGCTGCCGGTGCGCCGGGGGCGCCGGGGGCGCCGGGAACGGGCAAGAAGCGGCGGCGGCGGCGCCGTCGTCGTGGTGGCAGCGGCGGGGCGCAGGTCGTTGGCGGCGAGGGCGGCGCCTCGTTGGGCGAGGGCTCGTCTGACGGTGGTGACGGCTCGGCTGTCGCGTCGGACGGCTCCGAGGGCGGGCAGCCGCGCGCCACGGGAGGCGGGTCGCGGTCGCGTCGCCGCCGGCGGCGGCGCAGCGGCGGCGGTGGAGCGGCAGGCGGCGGCGAGGGCGAGGGTGGCGGCTCGACGGGCGACGGGTTCGCCGGAGGCGAAGGCGGCGGCGGCGATGCTCCGGCGGCCGCGGCACCCGCTCCTGCTCCGGCGGCGGCGCCGGCGGGAGGCAGCCCCCTGGAGGTCGGCGCCTGAGCATGGGCGCGGCGGAGCACTGAGCGGGATGGCCGGCGTGTCCTTCGGCGCCGCGGTCCGCGGCGTGACTCCCGACATCGCCCGCCAGCACGGCCTCCCGGCCGCCTACGGCGTCGAGGTCGGGAGCGTCCGCCCCGGGTCGCCCGCCGAGGCCGCGGGGGTGCAGCCCGGCGACGTCATCGTCGGCATCGGCCCCTACACCCTGCACGGGGGCGCCGAGCAGTTCCGCACCGCGGTGGCGGCGCGCCAGCCCGGCGATGCCATGGCCATCACCGTCTGGCGCGACGGCGACCAGTTCGAGACGACCGTGGCCTTCCCCGCCGAGGCTGCCACCACCGGCTGACGCAGTCTCGTACCATCCGCCGATGACTTACGCGCCGACCGCGGATCCCGCGGCCGCGCGCGCCGCGCTCGCCGCCGTGGCGGGCCGGCTGACCGGGCTGCTGCGGGCGTCCACGGACCTGACGGCGCACGCGGTCGGCGAGTGGAACGTCGCCGACACGGCGGTGCACCTGGGCAACGCCTGGGACATCATCCCGGCCCTCGCCCGCCGCGAGTCGCCGCCGCTCATCGACGACGTGTGGGACCTCGCCGCGCTGACCACCTCGCTGACGCGGGCAGCCACCGATCACGACCTCGCCGCCATCGCCGACCGCATCGACGCCTCGGCGGCGAGCTTCCTCGCCCTGGCCGAGGAGGCGGGCGACGACGGCACCACTGCGCCCTGGCTGCTGCGCGGCATCGAGGTACCGATGACCACGTTCGTCTGCCACCTGCTCAACGAGTCGCTGGTGCACGGCTTCGACATCGCCCGCGCCCAGGGCCGCGCCTGGCGCATCGAGCCGGCGCACGCCCGCCTGGTGCTCGAGGGCTTCCTGCTTCCCGTGCTCTCCGCGCTGCCGCCCAGCACGGTGGTCGAGCAGGAGAAGGCGGCCGGGCTGCGCGCGACCTACGAGCTGAGGATCCGCCAGGGGCCGCGGGTCCAGATGCGCTTCGCCGATGGCGAGGTGTGGATCGGGCCGCCCTCGGAGCGCCGCGTCGACTGCCGGGTGTGGGCCGACGCCGCGGCGCTGTTCCTGGTGATGTGGGGGCGGGAGAGCCAGTGGAAGGCGACCGCCACCGGCCGGCTGCTCGCCTGGGGTCGCCGTCCCTGGCTGGGGCCGCGGCTGCGCCACCTGCTGCGCAACCCGTAAGCGCGGCCTGCACGGCTGGCGGGGCCGCCTAGCCAGCCGCCCCCTGGCCTCACCAGCCCGGCGGCGGCTCCTTGGCCCCCGGCCTCACCAGCCCGGCGCCGGCTCCTTGGCCCCCTGACCTCACCAGCCCGGGCGAGGGCTCCTTGGCCCCCGGCCTCACCAGCCCGGCGGGGGCTCCTTGCGGTTGAGCAGGCGCACGAAGTCCTCGGCGCGCGCCATGGCCTCCCAGCGCCGGCCGAAGAAGTCCTGGCAGATCACCCGGCGGTCGGGCAGCGCGACGACGGTGACCGCCCACTGGTTGAGCGCGCGCGACACCTCGACCTCGTGGGTCTCGGTTTCGTTGCGCAGCACGGCGCCGCTCGGCGCTGGGCGCCGGGCGCGATCGTTGCGGCGGGGAGCGGCCATGGCCATTGCACTACCTCCTCGGGGAGCATGATTCCAGGCCGGGGTCGCGGTGATACCGGGACCAAGAGGCAGGAAGGGTGGGGGAACGACGGCTCGTCGCTGCCCACGAGAGCGCCAACCGGTTGAGCTCTATCTTGGCGCATCGCGAGCCGGGAAAGAAGAGGGGAGAGGGGATTCTATCCGACCTCGGCCGGGTTTCCGTCGCCTCCGAATCACCCCGACCGTTCGGTCAGCGGCCCAGCCTGATCACCCCGGCGCTCACCGCCCCCGGCCGCGTGCCCGGGAGACCCCTCACAGGTCCAGGTCGAGCTGCGCCTCCTCGCCGGCGCGGCCCCTCGCCGGCCGCCGCTGCCCCTGCCCCTGCCGCTGTCCCGCCGGCCCCCCGCGGCGCCGCGTCCGCTCGCCGGGCCCCGGCGCCGCCTCGTCCACCACCGGCGCGTCCCGCACCCACGAGGGCACCCGCCCGTCGCGCTCGCGCATCGTCTCCCGGATCGGCGCCGGCGGCCGCGGCAACCCCAGGCCCAGCAGCGCCCCCATGTCGAAGGCGTTGACCACCGCGTAGTTGGAGCGGTTGTTGTTGAGCAGCGCGTGCACCGGCACGCCGGCATCCGCCGCCGCGGTGATCGCGGGCACCCACTCCTGCAGCTGCGCGGGCGGATACAGGTAGTCGAAGCGCTCCGCCGAGGTCTTGGCGTTCTTGATGTACCACGTCTTCCAGTTGCGCCCGTGGAAGCGCGCGATGCACAGCCGCGGCGAGGTCACCACCAGCACCGGCGGCGCGCTCGCCGAGCCGATCTGTGGCGCGTCGACGCCGACGTACACCGCGTCCAGCTCGCGCAGCAGATCCTCGGTCTGCGGCCAGGCGCCCTCGTCGAACCACGAACGGTGGCGGAACTCGATGGCCACGATGTCGTCGGGATGGCGTTCGCGCGCCTCGGCAATGACGTCGCGCGCCTGCGGAGTATTGGTGAACCATGGCGGAAACTGGTAGTGCACCGCCACCAGCCGCCCGGCGTCGCGCAGAGGCTTCAACGACTCCAGGAAGTCGTGCTCCTCCTCGGCGGTCGGCGGCCGCGGTCTGCCGTCCTCGCGCTCGTGACGCGTAAGCGCCTTGTAGGCCTTGACGTTGAAGCGGAAACCCTCGGGGGTGCGATCCACCCAGCCCTGCGCCACCGGCGGCTTGGGGATGCCGTAGAAGGTGGTGTCGATCTCCACCACGGGGAAGAAGCGCGCGTAGTAGGTGAGCTTGTCGCGCTGGCGCGCGCCCTTCTCCAGCTCGGGCGGGTAGAAGTGCTCGTGGTCGGCCCAGTTGCAGGTGCCGACGAGGATCTCGGCGGGCATGGTCACCGCCGACGATAGCGCCGCCTCTGTACCCTGGGGCGCCGATGGACCTCGAGAAACTGCGCGCCGTCGCCTTGCAGGCGGCCCTCGCCGGTGACGCGGTGATCCGGGAGTGGACGGCGCGCGGCGGGGCGCTCGACACCGAGCGCAAGGGCCTCGGCGACTACGTCACCGCCGTCGACCGCGCCGCCGAGGAGGCGATCCTCGCCGTGCTCCGCCGCGAGGCGCCCGACATCCCCGCGCTGGCCGAGGAGTCCGGCGGCGCGGCGGTGGTCACCGATCACCCCTACTGGGCCGTCGATCCCCTCGACGGCACCACCAACTTCGTGCGCCACTACCCCGTCGTCGGCGTCAGCGTCGGCCTGATGAGCGGCGGGCAGCCGGTCGCCGGGGCGCTCACCGCGCCCTACCTCGGCGCCAGCTGGAGCGCGGCACAGGGCCTCGGCGCCCACGACGGCGAGGGCCGCCCGCTGCGCGTCCGCGACGACGACGGCCGCGGTGTCGCCGCCACCGGTTTTCCCTTCCGCCGCCCCGAGAACCGGCCCCGCTACCTGCCCGTCTTCGAGCGTGCCCTGCGCGACTTCGAGGACATCCGCCGCGCCGGCGCCGCCTGCCTCGACCTCGCCTACACCGCCCAGGGCAGCTTCGACGGATTCTTCGAGCTGGGCCTCAGCCTGTGGGACATCGCCGCCGGCGCCATCGTGGTCCGTGAGGCGGGCGGCGTGGTCACCGACTGGGACGGCGATCCCGACCGTGTGTTCAGCACGGGCGACATCGTCGCTGGCGCACCCGGCTGGCACGCCCGGATGCTGGCCCTCGTCCGCGAGGCGCGCCTGGCCCGTGCGTAACGCGGACGCCCACCGGCGGCCTACGGTACGCAGGTGACTGCAGAGAGGTATCCGAGCGTGCTCGCCGGCAAGCGCGTCCTGGTCACCGGGGTGCTGACGCCGAAGAGCATCGCCTTCGCCATCGCCGAGGCCGCCCAGCACGCCGGCGCCGAGATCGTGCTCACCTCGTTCGGCCGCGCCATGAGCCTGACCGAGCGCAGCGCGCGCCGTCTCGACCCCGCGCCCGACGTGCTCGAGCTCGACGTCACCAGCGTGGAGCAGACCGAGGCGGTCGCCGCCGAGCTGCAGCGGCGCTGGGGCGGCGTCGACGCCGCGGTGCACGCGGTCGGCTTCGCCCCCGACGACGCGCTCGGCGGCCGCTTCCTCGGCACCCCCTGGGAGTCGGTGGCCACCGCCATGCACGTCAGCGCCTTCAGCCTCAAGACGCTGGCCTGCGCCCTGGCCCCACTGATGCCGCCCGAGCAGGGCGGCGCGCTGGTCACCCTCACCTTCGACGCCGCGCAGGCCTGGCCGCTCTACGATTGGATGGGGCCGACCAAGGCGGCGCTGGAGTCGATCGTGCGCTACCTGGCGCGCGACCTCGGGCCGCGGCGGGTGCGCGTCAACGCGGTGGCCGCCGGACCGCTGGAAACCGTGGCCGCCAAGTCGATTCCGGGATTCAGCGCGCTGAAGACGTCGTGGTCGCGGCAGGCGCCGCTAGGATGGGATCCCGCCGACGCGGACCCGGTCGCCGACGCCGTCGTCTTCCTGCTGAGCGACATGGCCCGAGCTATCACCGGTGAGGTGCTCCACGTCGACGGGGGTTTCTTCTCGCAGGGTGCTCCGCCCGGGCTGGGCGGCGACGCAGAGGGTTAGTGGACATGGCAGACGCCAACGGAAGGGTGCGGGTCGTCGTCACCGGGATGGGCGCGATCAGCCCCTTGGGCAACGACCGCCACAGCACCTGGCAGGCCGCCCGCGAAGGCCGCAGCGGCATCGACACCATCGAGCTCTTCGACGCGTCGCCCCTGCCGGTGCGCATCGCCGGCGAGGTCAAGGGGTTCGACGCCGGCGAAGCGCTGGGCAAGAAGGAGGCGCGGCGCAGCAGCCGGGCCATCCAGTACGCCATGGTGGCGGCGCGCGAGGCGGTGACCGACAGCGGTCTCGACATCAGCGGCGAGGCCGACGACGTGGGCGTGTGCATCGCCTCGGGCGTCGGCGGGCTGGAGGTGCTGGAGCGCAGCGTGGTGGTGCTCAACACCGAGGGGCCGCGACGGGTGTCGCCGTTCACCGTGCCGGCGATGATCGCCGACATGCCGGCGGGCATGGTGTCGATCGACCTCGGCGCCAAGGGGCCCAACTTTGCGGTGGTGAGCGCCTGCGCGTCGGGCACCCATGCCATCGGTGAGGCGGCGGAGTGGATCCGGCGCGGTGACTGTGTCGCCGTGGTGTCGGGCGGCTCCGAAGGTGCGGTGACGCCGATCGGTGTCGCCACCTTCGCGGCGATGCAGGCGCTGTCGACGCGCAACGACGACCCGCAGCGCGCCTCGCGTCCGTTCGACAAGGATCGCGACGGCTTCGTGATGGCCGAGGGTGCGGCGGTGCTGATCCTCGAGGAGATGTCGCACGCGGTGGCGCGCGGTGCGCGCATCTACGCCGAGGTGGTGGGCTACGCGGCGACCGCCGACGCGTCGCACATCACCCAGCCGGACGGCAACGGCGACGGAGCGCGGCGCTGCATGCTGCGCGCCTTGCAGCGTGCCGGTGCGGCGCCGTCGGACATCGGCTACATCAACGCGCACGGCACCTCGACGCCCTTGAACGACGCGGCCGAGACCAAGGCGATCAAGAGCGTGTTCGGCGAGGCGGCGTCGACCATCCCGGTGTCGTCGACCAAGTCGATGACCGGACATCTGCTCGGGGCGGCGGGGGCTCTGGAGGGATTCTTCTCGGTCATGGCCATTCATGACCAATACCTGCCGCCCACCATCAACCTCGACGAGCCGGATCCGGAGTGCGATCTCGACTACGTGCCGCATGTCGGGCGCGCGGCGTCGCCGAAGCTGGTGCTGAGCACCTCGTTCGGGTTCGGTGGGCACAACGGGTGCGTCATCTTCGCGGCGCCGCCGGCGTCCTGACGGTGTGCCATGGGGCCCGGGTCGGATTCGCGCGCGCACGCGCTGACGGTCGGCGAGGGGGAGCTGCGGCTGCGGCAGGGTGACATCACCACCTTCGCGGTGGATGCCATCGTCAACGCGGCCAACCAGCACCTCGCCGGTGGGGGAGGGGTGGACGGCGCCATCCATCGCGCCGGCGGGCCGTCGCTGATGGCCGAGCTGCGGTCGCGGTACGCGTCGGGATGCCCGACGGGATCGGCTGTGGTGACCGGCGCCGGGCGGCTGCCGGCGCGGTATGTGATCCACGCCGTGGGGCCGCGCTGGCGCGGCGGGTCGCACGGCGAACCGGAGCTGCTCGGGTCGGCGTATCGCTCGGCGTTCGGGCTGGCGGCGTCGCAGGGGTGCGAGTCGGTGGCGGCGCCGGCGATCAGCACGGGGATCTACGGTTTTCCCATCGAGCTTGCCGCCCCGATCGCGTTGCGTGCTGCGAGCGACGCGCTGCGCGAGCCGTCGACGCCGCTGCGCTCTATCACCTTCGCGCTGTTCTCCGCGGCCGACCTCGACGTGTTCGCCAGGGCGCTGGCGGAGCTGCAGGCGGGGACCTAGAAGCCGCACAGCGCTGTGGCCGCGCCTGAACAAGTCTTTGCCGCACATGATGCGAGCCCACATGGGGGCAGGCACAGGATGGTGCCCATGAAGCGCACCAGCCAGCGACGCGGTGGGGGCAGGGCCTCCTCGGCCGTACGGGCGCCGCGCGAGATCCGCGTTCGCATGCCCGCGCCGCGACCCGTCGAGGAGCGGCCGGACGTGTGGGTGGTCAACGGGCGGGTGATCCGGTTCCTCGACCCCTCGCGGCCCGAGGACGGCGGCGCAGGTCCTGCCGGCGAGCGCGGCGAGCACCGGCGGCTGGGTGGGCTGCTCGGCGCCCTGCGTCCCGGTCGGCGGGGCCACGCACAGGGGTAGCCAGGGCGCACACTTCCCGGTGTACGGGAGGTGATGGCTGATTTGTTTTTGCCGGCGTCCCTGGAGGCCTGGTGGGCCTCCGGATCACACCTGACAGTTGCGTGTTCGACCGGCGGTGATCTGCCCCACGACGTGTGGTGGCGCGCCGGCGGTGACGATCGCTGGCTGACGCTGATCCACGGGTTTCCCACGTCCTCGTTCGACATGGCTGCTGTGGCGTCGACCATGGCTGCGTCGCACCGCGTGCTGGCGTTCGACATGATCGGGTTCGGCGAGTCGTCGCGGCCGCCGGCGCACGTGTACGCGGTGCCCGAGCAGGCCGACGCCCTGGTTGCGCTGTGGCAGCACCTCGGCGTGCGCGACACCGCGGTGATCGCCCACGACCTCGGCGCCTCGGTTGCGCAGGAGCTGCTGTGGCGGGCTCGGTCGGGCACGCTCCCGGTGCGGCTGCGCTGCCTGGTTCTTGCCAACGGTGGCATCTACCCGGACCTGCACCGGCCGCTGCCGTTCCAGACCGCGCTGGCCGATCCCGAGTCGGGCGCCGCGGTGAGCGCGGGCCTCACCGAGGAGCTGCTCGCGCCCGGCATTCAGCTGACCTTCGGCCCCTCGCATCTGCCCTCGCCCGAGGAGCAGCACGCCATGTGGCTGGCGATCAGCCGCAATGGCGGGCACCGCAACCTTCACCTGCTGATCCGCTACATGGAGGAGCGGCGGGAGCGGGCCGCCGACTGGGTCGGCGCGCTGGAGTCGACCGGGGTGCCGCTCGGGTTCGTGTGGGGCATGCTCGATCCCATCTCCGGCGCGCACATCGCCGAGCGCATTGTCGAGCGCTTTCCGGCTGCGCCGAAGCGGCTGCTGGATGACGTGGGGCACTGGCCGCCCATCGAGGCGCCGCAGGCGCTGGTCGAGGTGGTGCGGGAGCTGGACGCCGGGGCCTGAGGGCGCAGGGGCGGGGCGACCGCTCCACCGCTGAACCGTCGAGTACGACCTTGCTAGGGTCGGGAGCGATGCTCCGCCCGCTGCCCATGGTCGACGCGACCACTCGCCCGCCGCTGCCGGAGACGATGCAGGTGGAGGTCACCGCGGCGTGCAACCTGCGATGCCGCATGTGCCTGGTGCGCTACCGGCCCAAGGTGAGCCGCGCGGCCGGCGCCATGGACTTCGACACCTTCCGCTCGCTTCTCGACGGCAACCCGCGCGTGCGCGACGTGATCCTGCAGGGCCTCGGCGAGCCGCTGCTGTGTCCCGACATCATCCGCATGGTGGAGTACGCCACCTCCCGGGGCCCCGCTTCAACACCAACGCCACGTTGCTCACCCGTGAGCGGGCCGAAGGCCTGGTCGCCGCCCAGCTGCACCGCCTCTTCGCCTCTCTCGACGGCGCCACCGCCGCCACCTACGAACACATTCGCGAGGGCGCCGACTTCGCGCGGGTGCAGCGCAACGTGTTGCGGCTGCTCGCCATCCGCCGCTCCCGGGGCGCTCGCCTGCCCCGCGTCACCCTTGTTTTTGTCGCCATGCGCCACAACGTCGCGGAGCTCCCCGCCCTGGTCCGCCTCGCCGCCGACTGGGGCGTTGACGACGTGTCTGTCCAGAACCTCTCCCACTCCTTCGAGGACACCGGCGACGCACCCGGCTACCGCGAGATCCGCGCCTTCACCGCCGACCAGGCGTTGTGGGGCAGCGAGGACGCCACCGCCCGCCGCAGCTTCGCCCGCGCCCGCCGCCTCGCCGACCGCCTCGGCATCCCCCTCGCCCTGCCCGGCCTCGACGAACCCTCCGACGCTCCCCCTGCCGAGGAGCGTCTACCCTGCGACTGGCCCTGGCAATCCGGCTACATCCTCCGCGACGGCCGCGTCCAACCCTGCTGCATGATCATGGGCTCCGACCGCCAGGACGCCGTCCTCGGCGACGCCGGCCGCGACGGCTTCGCCGCCGCCTGGCACAGCCCAGCCTTCCAGAACTTCCGCCGCGTCCTTGCCAGCCCCGAACCCCCCGCCGTCTGCCGCGGCTGCGCCCTGTATCGCGGCGTGTTCTGAGCTCGTCTCCGCTGCCGGTGGTTGAGCGGTGCAGTTCCCATAGCGCATCATGCCGGCCGTGTGGCGGCAGCAGTGGTGGGCAGGTTTGGCACGGCGGTTGGCGCTTCCCTGGAGCGCGCTCGTGGCGATCGCTCTATGCGAGGTGGCCGTGCACATCTCGCGCCTTCCTCAGGACCCGGGCTGGCTCGACACCTACGTGTACGCACGCGGCGCCTCGAACTTCCTGGCCCATCCCACCCACCTCTACGACGCCGCGATGCCCCAGCTCGCCAGCTCCCGGCCGGTCAACGCCTTCATCTACCCGCCCTCCGCCCTGCTCGTCTTCATGCCGCTGGTGCCGGTGACCCGAACCCTGGGCGTGGGTTGGGCCTCAGCGCTGTGGTCGATGTTCGACAGCGCAGCACTTCTGTTCGGTCTCGTACTGATCGCACGGCAGTTGGGAATCCGCGCCGAGCACGCCGGCTGGGCTTTGGTGGCGATGATGCTCAGCCTACCGGTGCTCTCGGAGGTCGCATCGGGCCAGGTCGGGGGCGCCATCGTGCTGCTCCTGGCTCTCTCGTGGCGCACGTGGCCGCGAGCGTCGTCCGGCGTCCTGCTGGGCGCGGCGCTGGCGATCAAGCCGATGGCGCCGTTGCTCCTGCTGCTTCCCCTGGCGTTGCGACGACCACGCATCTCGGCGGTCGCGATCGCGACCTTCTTGGCCCTCAACCTTGTGTTCGCGCCGTTCCTCGGCATCCACGGGCTGAGCTTCTACGTCTTTCATTTCCTTCCCTACATGGAAGCGCACCCCATGCAGGACGTCGCCAATGTCGCCGTCGGCAATGTCCTGCAGTCCTGGATGCACAGCACAGCGTTCACCGAGGTCGCCCTGTGGGCATTGCGGGCCACGGCACTCCTGTTCCTCGCCCGCGCTCTGCTGCACATCGAGGACTCTCCGGTCGTGCCCTTCGCGATAGCCCTCGCCACCGTGCCTCTCCTGGCCGGCACAGCCTGGCCGCACTACTACGTCTGTGTGCTGCCCGGCGTCCTGCTCCTACTGACCGCTCAGTCCATCAGCGTGCGGCGGGTGACGTGGGGCGCGCTGCTGGCCAGCCTGGTGCTCAATGCCGTACTGGACGTCGCCACCATCCATCTCTCGCCATACCCCGCCAGCCTTGGCCAGGACCGCAGCTTCGCCAACGTGCT
Organism: uncultured Actinomycetes bacterium; assembly: GCA_964499205.1. Classification (GTDB taxonomy): domain Bacteria; phylum Chloroflexota; class Dormibacteria; order Aeolococcales; family Aeolococcaceae; genus DASRDZ01. The sequence goes on from CAZCJX010000038.1 coordinate 12,074, forward strand.
GGTCGTCCTGGAACACGACCTGCTCACGATGACGTCCGTCATCGTGGTGATCGCGCTTGCCCTGGTGCGCCCGACGAACCGCGCGGCGATCTACAGAAATGTGGAGATGGGTCTACCCGCTACAGGACTCGAACCTGTGACCAAGGGATTAAGAGTCCCCTGCTCTACCAACTGAGCTAAGCGGGCACGGCCCCAGATTCTACCCACACGGCCGCCGGCGGCCGGCACCACCCAAGGCGCCAACCGAAGAGTCAGCCGCGCGGCTCCTCGGCCGCCAGCACCGCCCCCGGCCCGATTCCGCCCCCCACCCGTCCCGCCCGCCGCTCCCCCGGCAGCCAGAGCAGCGAGCGGCGCTGCTGGGCGAGGCGCATCGAAAACGGAGGGGGCACGGGGACGACGCCGGCGCGCGGCGAGGTGAGGCGCGACTCCACGGCGCGGCGGAAGTCGGCCGCGGTGCGGCCGGGGAAGACGGTGACGATGCGGCCGAGGTCGTGGCGGCCGAAGTGGGAATCGCCCGCGCCGAGGGCGGCGCCGAGCCGGGAGCGGTGCTCGGCGTAGAAGTCGTCGAGGCGGCGGCGGCCGCGGGGGGTCATCACGGCGGTGTGGCGGAGCTCGATGCCGTCGACGCGGCGCCGCTCCAGCAGGGTGCGGGCGCGGCGCTCGCTGATGGAGGCGAAGTAGGTGGGCATGAAGGGGTGGGCGAGGATGGCCAGGCCGCCCTGGTCGTGGATGGCGTCGACGGTGTCCTCCATGGACATGCCCATCCGCACCGGCTGCGACATGAAGAGCCCGACGATGTGGATGCCGGCGGGCATGGCCGTGGTCACCTCCTGCCCGGCGACGACCTCGACGCCCGCGGCCAGCCCCGCCTCCCGAGCCCGTGCCGACGCGGCCATGGTGTCGTGGTCGGTGATGCAGAGGACCGAGATCCCGGCCGCGGCGGCCGCGGCGACCAGCTCCTCGGGCGAGACCATGCCGTCCGAGGCGAGGGTGTGCGCGTGGACCTCTGCCGCGGCGAGGCCGGGGCCCAGCGAGATGCGGGAGCGGGAGGCCGACCTCAGGGAATCAGGCAACGGCGCCCTTCCCTGCGACAGCGCCACCCACGATGCTGACCAACACGGCGACGCACCATACCGCGAATGGCGACCCCATCGCCGCCGGCAAAACGCTGAGAACTCCTTGAGAAACCGCCAGATCACTGCCGGAACCGCATCGCGGCGAACATATACTCCCCAGCACAATGGCCGAGGCCGCCCGCATCCTCGTCGTCGACGACGAGCCCAGCATCGTCGACTTCATCGCGCTCGGCCTGCGCCACGAGGGTTTCGAGGTGCGCACCGCGCCCGACGGCCGGGCCGCGCTGCGCGCCGTGGACGAGTTCAAGCCCCACCTCGTCGTCCTCGACCTGATGATGCCCCGCATGGACGGCTGGGACCTCTGCCGCGCCCTGGCCGGCGACCGCCGCCGCGGCATCCTCATCCTCAGCGCCCGCGACGACGTCACCGACCGGGTGCTCGGCCTCGAGCTCGGCGCCGACGACTACCTGGTCAAGCCCTTCGAGTTCACCGAGCTGCTGGCCCGCGTCCGCGCCGTGCTGCGCCGCCGCGAGCCCGACCTCTCGCGCCTGGTCCGCGCCGGCGCGCTGTGCATCGACACCGCGACGCGCGAGGTGACCCTCGACGACCGCAGCATCGACCTCAGCGTCCGCGAGTTCGATCTCCTCCACTTCCTCGCCGCCAACGCCGACCAGGTGTTGCCGCGCCAGCGCATCCTCGACGAAGTGTGGGGCTACAACTTCTTCGGCGACGAGAACAACGTGGAGGTCTACATCCGCTACCTGCGCCAGAAGCTCGGCGACAGCGAGCACCGGCGCATCCAGACGGTGCGCGGCGTCGGCTACCGCCTGCGCAGCGAACCCGAGGGCGCGGTGGCCCCGGAGGGCTGAGTCGCGGCAACGCTCACCCGCATGCGCCGCGCCCTGGGCACGCTGCGCTGGCGCCTCACCCTCACCTATGTCGGCCTGCTCGCCCTGCTGCTCGCCGCGCTGGGCACCTACCAGTACGTCACGCTGCAACGCAACCTCGTCAACGTGCGCGTGGAGTCGCTCACCGGCGACTACGACCAGGTGCGCGCTGAGATAGCGCGCTTCCTGCCCAGAACTCTGCGCAACACCACCACCGCCGCGCGCGTCGTCGCCGCGCTCTGCGCACGCATGAACGGCGCCACCAGCGGGAGCAACGCCGCCGTCGCCGACCCCGAGCGCACCTTCGCCACCGCACTGACCACCGCGTCAGGACGCACCGCCACAGCGGTGGTCTACAACCGCTCGCTGCAGGCGGTGGCCAGCGTCCCGACCGAGATCGCCGACGCGCCGCGCATGTCCGACGACGCGCTGCGCACCGTCATCGACTCGCGCCAGCGCTCCAGCCCCCAGGTGCTCGACACACCCGACGGCCGGCAGCTGGCTGTCGCGTTCCCCATCGGCGCCGCCGGCGGCACCGCGTGCGGCATCGCGCAACTCAGCACCACCACCCAGCCGATCGACGACATCCTCTCCGGCGAGCGCGCCCGCCTCGCTATCGGCGGCGGCGCGGTGCTCTTGGTCGCCCTGTTCGCCGGCCTCTGGCTCACCTCGCGCGCGCTGCGACCGCTGCACCGGGTCACCGAGACGGCCGAGAAGCTCGCCGCCGGCGACCTGCGCGCCCGCAGCGACCTGCGCGCCGCCGACGAGGTGGGCACACTGAGCCGCACCTTCGACGACATGGCGGCGCGCATCGAGGCGTCGTTCGCGGCGCAAGCGGAATCCGAGGCGCGCATGCGCCGCTTCGTTGCCGACGCCTCGCACGAGCTGCGCACGCCGATCACCGCGCTCAAGGGCTACATCGACGTGATGCGCCGCGGCGCCGCGCGCGATCCCGCGGCGCTCGACGCCGCGCTGGAGACCATGGGACGCGAGGCCGACCGCATGCGCCTGCTGGTCCTCGACCTGCTCACCCTGGCCCGCCTCGACGCCCAGCGGCCGCTGCAGTCGCAGCCGCTAGACCTCGCCGAGGCCGTCGCAACGGTGCTCGACGAGGGCCTCCCCGGCATGCCCGCCGAGGTGGTCCGCGACCTCCAGCCGGTTCTGGTCATGGCCGACAGCAACGCGGTGGCCACCATCGCCCGCAACCTGTTGGGCAACGCCTGCAAGTACGCACCCGGCGCCGCCCAGCATTGGCAGACGGCACGGGAGGGCGGCTACGGCGTCCTGCGCGTGCACGATGACGGCCCCGGAATCTCCGCGACCGACCTGCCGCACATCTTCGAACGCTTCTACCGCGGCGAGAAGACCCGCGCCCGCGAGGAGGGCGGCAGCGGGCTGGGCCTGGCCATCGTGCAGGGCCTCGCCCAGGCCATGGGCGGCACCGTCAGCGTCGACAGCGTCGAGGGCGCCGGCACCACCTTCACCGTGCGTCTCCCACTGGCGCCGGATCGCCCCTAGAATCCAGTGCGGCGGTCAGACGGCACCGGGACGGCCGATCGTTCGCGAGGAACCAGACGTGGCAGACATCGCTGACACACGCGCCCTGCACGCATCGTCCCCGCACGCCGAGGCCGGGGAGGAGCACGAGTCCTTCCGCGACCAGGTGCGGGCGCGCGTCATCGGGCTGGGCAGCATGGATCGCCGGCTGCGCCTGGTGGTCGGTGCCGCCATCGCGCAGCTGATCGTCGCGGCGATCATGGTGGCGCTGCGCGACGCGCATCTGCCCTCGGTCATCGGCGACGTCACCGACAACGAGGAGTCGCTCATCCCCACGGCCACCTTCGTGGTCGCCGTGGTGTTCCTCACCATCGCCTGGAGCTTCCTGCTCGCCGGCGCGCTGCACGCCCACTGGCTGCTGCGCATCCCTGCGCTGGCGCTGTTCGTCTGGGCCTTCTACGTCGAGCGCGACACGGTCACCGATCGTCCCGCCGGCACCGTCGCCGCCGTGGTGCTGATGGCTGCCATCGTCGCGGTGACGGTGGCCAGCATCCTGCGCGACCGCCGTGCCGGCGCGCCGCCACAATCGCAACAGCGGCTCCTGGTGACCCGGCTGCTGCCGCTGCTGCCGCTCATCGGCGGCCTCTTCCTCACCGCCTGGATCGGCTCGCAATCCGCCGACCAGCTTGAGAACTTCACCACCGCCGTCTCGCAGCAGCTCTACAACCTCGAGTACGTGCTCATCCCGGTGCTCATCCTCGCCGGGGCCGACTTCGCCGACTGGGGTCACCTGCTCGGCGAGCGCGCCGGCGAGGTGCTCCACCGGGCGCGGGCGGACTGGCCGCTGCTGCTCGGCACCGCCGTGGTCGGCGCGGCGATGCTCGCCGACGCGGTGCGGGTGCTGCACGGCGACGCGCCGCGCGCCATCGGGCTGGGCGCGATCCTGCTGGTGGCGTTCCTGCTGCTGGTGTGGCTGGCGCGGCCGCGCGCGGCAGGGCACGCGCATCTCCCCTTCGCAGTGCTCGCCGGCGTCGTCGTCCTCGACGCGACGCTCGGCTTCCTGGTCGAGCAGCACATCAGCGGCAGCGAGGACTACGTCAGCGACCACGTCTATGCGTCGTCCGCGCTGATGTGGGCGGCGTTCGCCGTGCTCGGCATCCTGCTGCTGCTGTCGCGCCGCGGCCGGCTGCCGTTGTGGCTGGTGCTGTCGACGGTGTTCGTCGTGCTGGTGGCCGTGTGCAACGTGCTCTTCGGCCTGTCGTCGGTGGCGTCGGTCTTCCCGGGGCTGCACCTCTCCGCGGACAGCAACCCGCTCGACCTCGACGGCGTCCGCGCCATCGCCGGCATCGCCACGCTCGGTGCGGTGGCTGTCGTCGTGCTGACGCGCCGCGGCCGCGGCAGCGCAACGCGGGTGCTCGCCGCGGTGCTCGCTGCCGACGTCGGCATCCAGGTGCTCGCCTGGGTCGACCAGCTCTTCAACCGCAGCGCCGAGGTCGCCGACAAGGTGACGCGCGGCTTCAGCGTGTGGGCAGCGGTGGTGCTGCTCGCCGCGCTGCTGCTGGAGATCCTCGGCTCCGGTGAGGCGATCACCAACCGCCACGACCGCGGCTTCCCGCGCCAGTCGCGGGTGCTGCTCTACCTCGGCTACGTTGTGCTGGTGGCCGCCTCCGTCCTCTACTTCGCCAGCCTGCACGACCCGGCCAACGGCACGCTGCGCGAGTCGCAGTTCGACAGCGAGACCTGGGTGCACCAGGGGCTGCTCTTCCTCGGTGTGCCGCTGGTGCTGACGCTGCTGCTCGGTGGGCTGCTGCGCACCCGGCACCGCGCAGAGGCAGCGGCCGCTGCCGGGGAGGCCGCCGTCGCGGGGTCCCCCGCTTAGCCGCGCGTCACCATCACCCGCGCGTATCCGTCACCATCGTCCACAACGCGCACAGGGAAGCCGTCCTCCTCGCAGGAGCGCGGCACGTTCTCCTCGGGCTCACCGTGGTCGAGCCACACCTCGAGCCATTCGCCCGGCTGCACCTTCTCCAGCGCCACGCGCGTCTTCACGTAGTTGAGCGGGCAGCTCACGCCGCGCAGGTCGACGACGCGCACGGGGGCGGGGAGGTTGTCGGGATCGCTCACAGGTCGAAGGGGGATTGCGGGCTGAGCCGGTTGAAGAAGGTGAACTGGTTGGTGACCAGCAGCAGGCCGAAGACCAGCAGCAGCGCGCCGGCCACCAGGTTGACCGCGCCCATGTGGCGGTTGAGCCGGCGGATGGGACCCTGCAGGCGGTCGGCCAGCGCGGCGAGGACGAGGAAGGGTACCGCCAGGCCGAGGCAGTAGGCGAGCATCACCGGCAGGCCGGTGAAGTCGCCCTGCGCGGCGACGAGCAGGATGGCGCTGAGCTGCGGGCCGATGCACGGCGTCCAGCCGGCGGCGAAGGTGACGCCGAGCAGGAAGGCGCCGACCATGCCACGCGAGCGAGGCAGGCGGTGGATGCGGCCCTCGCGCATCAGCAGGCCGACGCGGAAGACCCCCAGGGTCTGCAGCGCGAGCACGATGACCACCGCGCCGGCGACCCAGTTGACGATGCGCTGGTGCTCGATGAGGGTGGTGATGGCCAGGGCGCGGAGCACGTAGAAGCAGGCGACGAAGACCACGGAGAAGCCGAGGACGAAGGCGATGCCGTTGCGCATCAGGGGGGCGCGGGCGTAGGGCTGGGTGGTGCCTGCGGCTGGCGCTGCCGCCGGTGTCGCGACAGCCACGGCCGCCGAACTGGAGCTCTCCGCGCGCATCGCTCCGGGGCCCTCGCTCACCATGGGCGCGGTGGCACCCTCGTCCTCCGTCCCGGCGCGCCCGCTGAGGAACGCCAGATATCCCGGGGCCAGCGGGAACACGCACGGCGACAGGAAGGAGACCACCCCGGCGGCGAAGGCCAGCGGGTAGCTCAGGTGCAGGACGCTGTCGGCGAGCACGGACACGGGCATACAGCCTACTCGGCGCCCAGCCGGCCGCTGGCCGCCGAGGAGCGGCACGGGCCCGCCGAGCCGGGCTCCCGCCAAGCCACCGGCTCGCTGCCCCCTATCCCTGCTCCGCCCCGTTGGCCTCCACGGCCCGCAACCCCCGCTCAACCGGCGTGCCCGACACCGGCACCTCGGTGGTCCCCGCGGCCGGTTCGCCCACGGGCGTCCCGGCCACCTCCCCCGCGCCCTCGACGGCGGCCGCAGCCACCGCCCCCGGCACCAGCCGCACCACGGCCGTGGCCTGCACGGTGGCGTTGCGCGGCAGCTCGGTGGTCGCCAGGGCGGTGCGGCTGTGCCGCCCCGCGTCGCCGAACACCGTGTAGAGCAGCTCGGACAGCCCGTTCATCACCTTCGGCTGCTGGGCGAAGCCGGGCGCGCTGTTGACCAGCCCGACCACCTGCATGATCTGCCGCACGTTGTCGAGCGACCCGCCCGCGTTGGCGCGGATCAGGGCGAGCAGGTTGAGGCCGCACAAGCGAGCGGCGGCGGCGCCGTCGGCGAGCCCGACCTGCGTCCCCAGCGCGCCGGTGCAGCGCAGCTCGCCGTTCCACATGGGCAGGACGGCGGTGGTGTACATCAGGTCGCCGACGACCTGGACAGGGGGATACGGTCCCAGCGGGTCTGGCGGTTCGGGAAGGTCGATGCCCAGCTCGCGCAGACGCGCCTCCGGACTCTGAACCCGGCCCAGTTGAGCCGACAAAGGCACGTGCGGCAACTCCAACGGTCCCCACCTCTGGCTGCTCGCTCCACGGTAGGCCAGCGGGCGAAGCCTTCGCGCTCACACGGCGGCCAACGCTTGTAAAGACTGGGGAAGAGCGCTCAGCGCCGCTCGGCGCCGACCAGGTTCTCGATGGCCGCCTCGAGGTGGGCCAGGGTGCGCACTTCGAAGGCCTGGGTGCAGTGCGGCAAATAGGCGTTCATCGCCGAGTCGCCCAGCCCCCAGCTGAGCCGTCCCTCGGGGTTGAACCACAGCACCCGTCGCGCCCTCCCCTTGATGGTGGCCAGCAGGTCGGCGCGGTGGGGGGTGTAGTTGCCGCGGGCGTCGCCGAGCACCAGCACGATGCTGCGCGAGGTCACCGCGTCGTCGTACTGGGCGAGGAAGCGCTCGAAGCTGCGCCCGTAGCTGGTCGAGGAGTAGTAGGCGATCTGCTCCGGCTGCAACGCGTGGGCGATAGCCGTCTCGGCGTCGTAGTGGAGGAACTCGTCGCTCACCTCGGTGCAGTCGTTGACGAACACGAAGGTCCGCACCCGCGAGAAGCGGTCCTGCAGGCGATAGAGGAAGTGCAGCATCAGGCGCACCGTCGACTGCACTGAGTTGCTGATGTCGCACAGCGCCACCACCTGGGGGCGGCGCTGCGGCGGCTTCTCCCAGCGCAGGCGGAAGGGCACCCCGCCGGTCTGCAGGTTGCTGCGCCAGGTGCGGTGCATGTCCAGCGCGCCCCGCCTGCGCGGCGCGCGGCGCAGCTCGGGCAGCGAGTCGAGCTTCTGGCCGAGGCGTTCCACCAACCGCGACATCTCCGCCGCCTCACGCGGAGTGAACGCGGAGATGGTGCGCATCGACAGCTCGCGGGCCCGGCGGCTCTCCCGCAGGGCTCCCTCGTTGCGGTCGTACTCGGCACGAACGAAGCCGCGCACCGCCGCACGGAGTCGATCGAGCTGCTGGCGCACCGCATCGCGCCAGGCCTGCGCGTCCGCGTCCGACATGCCCGCCTCGCGCAGCCGCGCCGCGAAGCGGTCGAGGGCGGCGTCGCTGCCCATGCCCAGCCCCATCCCCTGCATGATCATGCGGCCGGCCATGCCCTGCTGCAGCACGGTCTCGATGCGCCCGGCACCCTCGCGCCGCGCCGCCTCGCGGATCATCAGCGCCAGTTCGAGGTCGTCCGCGCCGCGCAGCGCCGCCCACAGCGCGGCCAGCTCGTCACCCAGCTCCTCGAGCGCACCCGGCGGAAGCGGGGGCAGCTCGGCGGGTTGCTCGGGGTTGGGCGGCAGGTCGCCGTCGCGGCTGCCGTAGGGCGAGAAGTAGAGGTCGAAGAGCTGCTCGAAGGTGTCGAGGTCGAAGTCGCGCTTGACCAGCGTCGCCCGCAGCGCCGACCTGAACTGGGGACGATCCTCCAGGTTCACCGCGCCGGCGGCGACCAGCGCGTCGGCCACCTCGGGCGGGGAGATGCGGATCCCGGCGGTGCGCAGCGCCGCGGCGAAGCGCAGGATCTGCTCGTCCACGAAAGGGGTTTTCCGCTAGTTGAGCAGGGCGGCGACGTTCTCGCGCCCCTTGCGCACGTCACCTTCGTACTTGAGCACCAGCGAGAGCGTCGAGGCGACCAGCTCCGGCTCCAGCTTCTCGGCGTTGAGCAGCACCAGGGCGCGCGCCCAGTCGATCGACTCCGCGATCGAGGGCAGCTTGCGCAACCCCAGGGTGCGCAGCCGGGCGACCACCGTCGCCACCTGCCGCGCCAGCGCCTCCGAGGCTTCGGGAACGCGGCGCTGGATGATCAGGCGCTCGCGCTCCTCGTCGGGAAAGTCGAGGTGGAGGTGGAGGCAGCGGCGGCGCAGCGCGTCGCTCATCTCCCGCGCGGCGTTGGAGGTGAGCACCACGATCGGCTGAGTATGTGCCTTCATCGTCCCCAACTCGGGCACCGTGACCGCGAAGTCGCTCAGCACCTCGAGGAGGAAGGCCTCGAACTCCGCGTCCGCCTTGTCGATCTCGTCGATGAGCAGCACCACCGGCGTGTCGGAGAGGATGGCGCGCAGCAGCGGCCGCGGCAGCAGGAAGCGCTCGCTGAAGAAGACGTCGTCCTGGGTGGCGATGCGGTCGACGGCCTCGGTGAGCGACTGCGCGTCGCCGACCGTCTCGCCGATCTTGTCGCGCAGGATCTGGGTGTAGAGCAGCTGCTTGGCGTACTCCCACTCGTACAGCGCCTTGGCCTCGTCGAGGCCTTCGTAGCACTGCAGCCGCACCAGCTCGCGGCCCAACGCCGTGGCGATGGCCCGCGACAGCTCCGTCTTGCCCACCCCCGCAGGCCCCTCGACGAGCAGGGGTTTCTCCATGCGCGCGGCGAGATAGGCGATGGTGGCGGCGTCCTTGTCGATGAGGTAGCCGGTCTGGTCGAGCCGGGTGATGGTGTCCGCGATGGACGCGAAGACGGTCACGGTGGTCCCTCGACGTCGAGGTAACGCTGCCGCCATCGCATCACCAGGTAGACGATCAGAACGACGAAGAGCAGCTCCAGCACCAGCGGGAACGGGAAGCGCACGGCGACGTCGACGACGTGGCGGACGCCGGTCGACTCGGCGGGCGGCAGCGACACGCGCGGCGTCGCTTTGGGCCTGGCGGTGGGCTTGGGGGTGGGTGCGGCGCTGGGCAGCGCGGCGCCGGCGGCGTCCTGGGCGGTGGCGCCCGGCGGCGGCGCGCCCGCGTCGGGGCCGTGGTAGACCGCCGCCGCGGAGCTGGGCGGGTTGACCGCCACCACAACGTTGGGCGGGTTCGACTGGGCCACCGTCACCGCGCCGACGTTGCGCTGCCCGGCGGGCAGGGCGTCGGGGACGACCGAGAACGAGGCGCCGGAGTCGGTGGAGCGCATCAGCACGCCGCCGCTGCTGCCGGCGGCGTCGGCCCCGGCGTAGACCAGGTTGGGGTCGAGGGGGCTGAAGGTGCTGGTGGTGAGGTTGGTCTGGTCGGGGATGCCGGTGCTCGACGTCCAGGTGTTGCCCCCGTCGCCGCTGTGGTAGACGCCCTTGGCGGTGGTGACCACCAGCGGGCGCGGCTGGCCGGTGCTGGGCAGCGGCCCGGCGGCGATCGAGGAGACCACCGTGGAGGTGGGCAGGCCCTGCTGCAGGATGTCCCACTGCAGCGCGCCACCCGAGTTGCGGAAGAGGAAGCCGCCGCTGGGCGCGTTGGGGGGCGCCCCGTCGACCCCGGCGATCAGGGTGAGCTGCGGCTGGTTGGCGCTGACCACCAGCGAGCTGACGCTGTAGCCGTTGAGCCCGGCGGTGCGCCAGTGCTGCCCGTCGCTACTGACCTCGACGCCGCTCTGGGTGCCGGCGGCGATGCCCTCCAGGCCGAAGGCCAGGCAGCGGACGTCGCGGCCGGCCAGCCCCGTCGAGGAGTCGACCCAGGTGGCCCCGCCGTCGTCGCTGCGGGAGATGCCGCCCCCGTTCAGCCCGGCGAACGCGGCGTGGGGCGCTCGGGCGTCGAAGCCCACGGTCCAGGCGCGGACGCCCTTGAGCGAGGTCTGCGCCCAGGTGGCGCCGCCGTCGGTGCTGCGGTAGACGCCCTGGTCGCTGGCGGCGAGCACGGTCTTGGCGTCGGCCGGGCTGACGGCGAGCGACCACAGGTGCCCGCTGCCCAGGCCGGGCAGCTTGGTGGTGCCGGTGAAGGCGGCCGCTCCGCCGGTGACGGGGACGGCCAGCGCGCCCAGCATCGCCGCCACCAGGGCGACGAGGACGAGGCCGGCGCGCGCGTGGGGACGGCGGCGGAGGATCACGACTGGGCGGCAGGATACCCCAGCCTTCGGGGGGAACAGCCAGGCACCATAGGGCGGCCGCATGCCGACCCGCGCCCGCACCCCCGCCCCCCTCCGCCCGGATTCGGTGCGCCTCGGGCGGGCCGTTTGCGGCGATCTGGGTGCGGCGCTGCGCCGCGAGTGGCTGGTGGCGGACGGGTCGGGGTCGTACGCGTGCGGCACGGTGGCCGGCGGGTTGACCCGGCGGTACCACGCCCTGCTGGTGGCCGCCGCGGAGCCGCCGATGGGGCGGATGGTCACCGTGGCGGGGGTGAGCGAGGCGGTGCTGGGCGTCGGGGACGGGTCGCCGCTGTACCTGCACACGCAGGAGTGGGCGAGCGGGGACGTGTCGCCGGAGGGGCACCGGCTGATCGAGTCGTTCCAGCTGGAGGGGCTGGTGCCGACCTGGCGGTACGCGCTGCCCGGCGCGCTGCTGGTGAAGCGGGTGTGGATGGTTCGGGGCGGCGCGCCGACCACGTTGGTGCAGTACGCCCTGGAGCGGTGCGTGCCGGGGGTGTCGCTGCGGTTGGCGCTGCGGCCGCTGTGCACCTGGCGCGATCACCACTGGTTGCTCCGCGCCGCCGAGGCCCCGGCGGTCGACGCGGATGGCGCCGGTGGGTTGCGCGTCGCCTTCGGCGGCGGCGCCCCGCCGTACTACGTGCGCATCGCGGGCGGTGGCGATGTGGCCCTCGAGGCCGGCGGCGAGTGGTACCGCGAGTTCCACCTGCGCGTCGAGACGGAGCGCGGCATGCCCGACGTGCAGGACCTCTACGCCGCCGGCACGCTGTCGGCGTCGCTGGGCGGGGTGGGCGACAGCGTCTG
>CAZCJX010000039.1:0-23776 GCA_964499205.1 uncultured Actinomycetes bacterium
CACGCCGTCGCGACGGAGGTCCCGCCGCCGGCGCGGCCGTCGAGGAGGTCAAGGAAGAGACGATCGAGATGGACGCCACCGTCGTCGAGCCTCTCCCCAACGCGATGTTCAAGGTGAAGCTCCAGACGGGCCAGGAGGTGCTGGCGTACACCTCCGGGAAGATGCGCAAGTTCTACATCCGCATCCTCATCGGCGACCGCGTCCGCGTCGAGCTCAGCCCCTACGACCTGAGCCGGGGACGGATCACCTTCCGGTACAAGTAGGCCGCCCCTCCCGGGCAGGCTGCGCGCCATGGTCACCTACGTTGCCGTCGTGGTGGTGGTGGCCCTCATGCTCTACCTGAGCTTCCGCGCGCTCGGCGGCGGGGCGCCGGTGGCCGCCGAGGACTACCGCACCGTGCTCGCCCGCATCGGCGAGTTCGCCGCCGCCCGCGCTGCCGAGCTCGACGCCGCGCTCGCCGAGGCCGCGGCGCGCCCCCGCGAGGCGGCGCTGCGCGAGGCCGATCCCCTGGTGGCGGCGGCCTCGGCGGCGCGCAAGAAGCTGACCGGCTACCAGGAGCAGCTGGCCCGGCTGGAGCTCGAGGCCGAGGGGGAGGAGCGGGGCGTCCTCGACTCGGCGCGGTCGATGCTCAGCGCGGGGATCGAGGACCTGGGGTGGGCCTGCCGGATGCTGGAGGCCGGCAACCACGCCGACAACACCGGCGTGCAGCGCGCCGTTGCCGAGCTGCGGGCGGCGGGGGGCGACTGCCTCGCCGCGGCGGCGCGCTTGGTGGGCCCGGCTGCTCAGGTGGCGGCGGGCCGCTGAGGTCCGGGGGGCCCGGGGCGCGGCTGCCCGGCGCCAGGCCCGGCGGCGCTCTCCGCCCCCGCTTGGCCCGTTTGCGGCTCTGTTAGGCGCGCTCCTGGGGCCAAATGTGATAGCCTCACTCCAACATGAGCCAACAGTCATGGCTCAGCAAAAGACTGGGAGGTACACCTCCATGGGACTCGGAGTAGGTCTCTTTCTCGTGGCCGTGGGCGCCGTGCTGGCCTTCGCCGTGCACGTCGGCACCGCCGGCGCGATCGACATGCACACCATCGGCGTGATCCTGATGGCCGTCGGCGCCGTCGGCATCCTGCTCTCGCTGATCTTCTGGTCCTCGTGGGCAGGCCCCGGCTACTTCGGCCGCCGCCGCACCTACGTCGACGGCCCGCCGCCCGGGCGCTACATCGACGAGGTGTAGTCCGCAGATCCCTTGCAAGGAGGCGTCCGCGCTCAGCGCGGGCGCCTCTTTCGCGTTCTCAGCCGCCGGTGCGGAAGAACTCCACGGTGCGCCGCAGCCCCTCCTCCAGCGACACCTCCGGCCGCCAGCCCAGCAGCCGTGAGGCCCGCGACGCATCGAGGCAGGAGCGCAGCTGCTCGCCCGGCTTGGCGGGCCCGTGGCTCGCCTCCGCGGCGACCCCACAGGCATCGCGGAGCATGGCGAAGAGCCGGTTGACGTCGGTCTCGCGTCCCGTGCCCACGTTGTAGGCGCCCAGCGCCGACGCATCCGCCGCGGCCGCCAGCAGGTTGGCGCGCACCACGTCGCCGACGTACACGTAGTCGCGCCGCTGGCCGCCGTCGCCGTTGATCACCGGCGTCTCGCCGCCCAGCAACTTGCGGGCAAAGATGGCCACAACTCCGGCCTCGCCGTGGGGGTCCTGGCGCGGCCCGTAGACGTTGGCGTAGCGCATGGCGACGAACTCCAACCCGTAGAGCTGCGCGTACACACCGCCGTACGTCTCGCCGCAGAGCTTGGCCGCGCCGTACAGCGACGCCGGCATCGCCGGGTGCTCCTCGGGCGTGGGAATCTGCTCGGTGTCGCCGTAGATCGCACCGCCGCTGGACGCGAACACCACGCGCCGCACTCCCGCCGCGACACACGCCTGCAGCAGGTTGACCGTGCCCGACACGTTGATCTCGGTGTCGAGCAACGGTTCGCTGATGGAGCGCCGCACGTCGATCTGCGCCGCCTGGTGGAACACCACCTCGGGCTGCTCCGCGCGCATCACCTCATGCAGCGTCGCATCGCGCACGTCGACGACGTGCAGCCGTGCCGCACCGTTCACCTGCTCGCGCCGCCCCCGCGAGAGGTCGTCGACGACGGCGACGTCGTGCCCCTGGGCGACCAGCGCGTCGACGAGGTGCGAGCCGATGAATCCCGCCCCTCCGGTGACGAGCGCCTTCACGCGCCGGTCTCACCCACGAAGCGTGCGGAGCGCGGCTGGCGCACATGGGTCAGCGCGAAGAACACGAACCCGATGACCACCACCGCGCCATAGCTGATCGAGCGGTCGAGCACGGTGATCGACGCGCCGGCGGTGTGCGGCACGTCGGCGACGGTGGCCAGCACGCCGATCATGCCGGCCTCGACCAATCCCAGTCCGCCCGGGGTGAACGGCACCGTGGTCAGCAGTGCGGCGACCAGGGCGACGAGCAGGAACTGCGCGGGATGGAGCAGCGACTGGAAGTCGAGGGCGCTGACCACCAAACCGAGGCGTGCGCCCTCCAGGCACCACACCAGCACGGTGAGCAGCACCAGGAACGGCCACGGCGTCAGCGACTGCACCGTGCCGCGGCGGAAGTTCTCGTAGCGGTCGCGCAGTCGCACCGGCATGCGCTCGACCAGGCGCTGGCCGCGCCCCAGTCCCATCAGCAGCACGAAGCCGAGGCCGAGCAGCGAGAGCACCGCGCCGGAGATGACGTACGGCACCAGCTGGTGGGGGATGCGGTTGTGGAAGGTGATCGCGCCGGCGACCACCAGCAGCGACATCAGCACCAGCAGGTCGAGCAGGCGCTCGGCGATGATCGTGCCCAGCGCCTTGCTGACGCCCACGTTCTCGCGCTGCCGCACCAGGAAGGCGCGGTACACGTCGCCCATCTTCGCCGGGATCACGCAGTTGACGAAGAAGGAGGCGAAGACGATCTCGAACAGCGAGAAGTAGCGGCAGTCCTCACCGGCGTTGTGCAGCAGCATCTTCCAGCGCAGGCCGCGCACGCCCATGGAGCATCCGAAGGCGGCCAGTGCCAGGACGTAGAGGCGCAGACCGGCGTGGCGGATGTGGTTCCAGGTGTCGGTCCAGTTGATGCCGCCCTGCTTGATGGCGAAGGCGACGATGCCCCCCGCGACGAGGAAGGAGAGCAGCGTCCGCCACGACAGCAGACGTGACGCAAGGGGGGGAGCGGCGACCGGAAGGGTCTCAGGAACCTCGGCCTGTGGTGCAGGCATGAGGGCACCAACGGTACCAGAGCCCGGCGCCCCGACAGGCTCGCGCTGGTGGCGCAAGCGCTCGGCTACGCCTCGTTCTCGGCGCGCCGCGCCGCCTCGCGCATGCGACTGATCAGCGGTGCCTCGGCCTCCTGGCGCAGCTGGCCGCTGGCCCGCCGCTCGCGCTCGGCGAGCACGCGCACCACGGTGTCGAGGTGGGGCGACACCCCGGCTTCGCGGGCCGCCTTCTCGCTCGCCGAACGGCTGTCCCAGACGCGCACGCGGAACACCGCCTTGAGCGCGCTGTAGGGCACAGCCAGGGTGCGCAGCTCGTCGGAGTTGCGCTCGACCATGCGCCACACGCCGCCGTGGCGCCCGAGCAGCGTGTCGGGGGCGATGTGGGCGTGCAGGATCTGCCCGTCGAGGAAGTGGAAGACCGCCTTGTCCCAGCTCTCGACCACCTCGGGCTCGGGGGCCGGCTCGACCTCGCCAACCATGATCTGGCGGATCGCGGTGGTGGGGATGAGGGCGCGCTCGCTGTTGGCGTCGACGTTCTCGATGCGCGCCTCGATGGCGGGCAGGTCGAAGGTGATCTCGGGTGTCTCGGCGAACAGCACCTCGCCGTCGAGGAAGCTGACCACGACCTGGGGCATGGCGCGAGAGTACGCCACAGTCCGGAACTCGCGTGCTGTGTGGGCAACGCGTATCGCGGTATTGTCACCGCGCAGTCACAGGGCGGACGCAACCAAGCACGTACCATGCCGGTCACAAGGAAGTGTTCCCCCCAATAGGAGTTTCCGGGGCAGGTCATGTATCACCATGTCGCGCCCGAGGAAGGTGGCGTCAGCTGGACGCGCGCCTGCGGTGCCGGGCGGCCGGTCGTGCGTCACGGTGCCTGCGCACGGGTGGTGGCGCCGGTGCTGGGCGCGGGCCTCGCCGCCACGGCAGGGCTGGTGGTCGCCTCGGCGGCCGGCCCCCCGCCCGGGCGCGGACCCGGCCACGCCGCCTCGGTGCACGCCCGGATCTCCTCGAGCCAGGTCGGCCGGCACGGCATGCCCGTCCAGGCGGCCAGCCCGGTGGTGCAGATGCGCATCGCCGTGGCGGACAACGCCGACCTCTCCCCGGTGACCGGGACCGGCGCGGCCCCGCCCACGCCGCGGACGGGCTCACCGTCGCCCAGCAGCAGCACCACCACGACCACCACCACCGGCACCGGAGGCGGCAGCGTCGTGGCCACGACCCCGCTGCACACCCACGTGACGGCGATCTCCGGTTTCCGCCGGACGGCCGTCCGCACCGGCACCGGCGGGGGCAGCGGTACCCGGCCGAGCCCCGGCTCCGCCAGGGGCACCGCCGGCGGCCCCACCGGCGTGGTCCTGCCCACCCCGACGCCCTTCCCCGACGTGCAGCTCATCCCCCCGGCGACGCTCCCCGAGCCGGCCCGGATCATCCCGGCGGCCACCGGCATGGGCCTTGGCACCATCATGGGAATGATCATCGGCGTGCTGCTCCTCGGCGGCCTCGCCATCGTCCGCATCGCCCGCCGGCCCGGCTGAGCCAGCGATGATCGCGGGGTGGGTGCGTGGCCTGCGAAGCCTGCCGCGCCGCGCCTCGTTCTCGATCCGCTTCGCGCTGGTCCTCTTCGTCCTCGGCATCCTCATCGCCGGCGCCACCGCGGCCATCCCGGTGCAGCTCGCCGCCAGCGAGACGCGCAGCGTCGCCCTCGACCGCGCCGCCGACAAGGGCGGCATCGCCGCCAACCTGGTCGCCGCCCAGCGCAGCGCGCTGCAGACCTACATCAGCGGTGTCGCCGACCAGCTGGAGGCGCCGCTGGGCAGCGGCGACATCGCCGGCGCGACTGCAATCCTGCTGCGCCAGTCGACGGTCACCGACAGCCAGGACGTCATCGGGGCCAGCTTCGGTCCCATGCTGCGCGCCGGCGCGCCGGTGGGCGAGGGCGACACCGCGCGCGCCGCACTGCAGACCGCGGTGGCCCAGCACCAGCCGGTGGCCCTCGACATCGCGGCAACACCCTGGCTGGTGGTGCAGGCGCCGGTCGCCGCCCAACCCGGCGGCATGATCTTCATCGCCCGGCCGATGCGCTCGGACTTCGTCGACCGTCTCGCCGCCGACCTGGGTGGCGGCGCCGACGCCACCTCACTGGCGCTCATCCACGGCGACCAGTTCGTGTCGGGTTCGACCGCAGCCGGCGGCCGCGTCGCCGGCGGTGCGCGCGTGCCCGCCGCCTACGCGGCCGCGGCGCAGGTGGCTGGCGGCGCGATGCTCACCAGCGTCGGCGGCACCGACGTCGCTGTCTCGATGCGCCCGCTCGCCGGTGACATCGCGCTGCTGGTCACCACCGCGGTGAGCAGCGGCTCCGACTTCCTCTCCAGCGTGGTGGGCCCGGTGGCGGTGATCGTGGTGGCGATGATCCTCATCGCCATGATCGTGGTGTTCGTCGTGGTGCAGCGCGACCTGCAGCGGCCGCTGCGCCGTCTCGACCGGGCGGTCGCCGCATTGGAGCTGGAGGACTTCGACGTCCCCATCCCCCGCGGCGGCGACGACGAGCTGGGCCGTCTCGGCCGTTCCTTCGAGCGGATGCGCAACACCATGCGCTCCACCCTGGCCGCCGCCGAGGCGCGCGCCACCATCGCCGGCGAGCTCAACGCCGCGCAGCCGCTGCAGACCGCGCTGCAGCGCGTCTGCACCTTGCTGCGCAGCACCACCGGCGCCGCCGCCGCACTGATCGCCGTCGACCACTCCGACATGTCGGATGCCTTCCTCACCAGCGACGGCATCGAGAATCCCGACGAGCTCGACGTCGAGCGCCTGCTCAGCGGCAGCGGGCCGATCAACGCCGCTCTCGCCGAGACGACGACGCGGCCGGTGCAGGCCGCCGCGGTGGAGGGCACCGAGGAGGCGCGCAGCGGGCTGCGCAGCTTCTGCGTGTCGCCGCTGCGCATCGGGTCCAACGTCCTCGGCGCGCTGGCGGTGGCCAACCGGCAGGAGCGCTTCAACCCCGCGGACGTCGCACTGGTCGCCGCCGCCGCCGAGCAGGTGACGCTGGCGCTGGAGCGCTACCGCATCCTCGCCGTGGTGCAGCGCCAGGCCTCGACCGACGAGCTGACCGGTCTCTACAACTACCGCTTCCTGGTCGACTACCTCGACCAGCAGATCGCCCTCGCCGAGCGTCTCGACTCGCCGCTGGCGGTGCTGATGCTCGACCTCGACCGTTTCAAGGCGCTCAACGACGAGCACGGCCACCACGCCGGTGACGAGGCGCTGCGCCGTTTCGCCGCCACCCTGCGCGACACGGTGCGCCGCGCCGACCTGGCGGCGCGCTACGGTGGCGAGGAGTTTGTCGTGGTCATGGCCAATACCAACCGCGAGGAGGCGCGGTTGGTGGCGGAGAAGATCCGCCGTGCCGTCGCCGCCGAGGAGCTGCGCTTCGGCGACGCGGTGATCCGCTTCACCGTCAGCATCGGCGGCGTCGCCTATCCCGACGACACCGGCGACGCGCGGCAGCTGCTGCGCCTCGCCGACGAGGCGCTGTACCGCGCCAAGCGCGGTGGCCGCGACCGCGTCCGCTTCGTCAGCGACGGGCCCCGTGGGCGTACCCTTGCCCGGGCGGGAGCAGCCGAATCCGTCGAGAGCGAGGCCGACGATGAGCGCCAGATCACAGGTCATCGACCTGCGCAGTGACACCTTCACCGTCCCCGACGAGGGGATGCGGCGGGCCATGGCGGCCGCGGAGGTGGGTGACGACGTCTGGGGTGAGGACCCCACCGTCAACCGCCTGGAGGCCACCGTGGCGTCGCTGCTGGGCAAGCAGGCGGCGCTGTTCGTGCCCAGCGGCACCATGGGCAACCTGGTGGCCATCTGCTCGCAGGCCTCGCCCGGCGACGAGATGATCGTCGACAGGGAGAACCACGCGGTGGTCTACGAGGTGGCCGGCGCCGCGGTGGTCGGCGGCGTGCAGATGCGCCTGGTCGATGCCGACGGCGGGGTGCCCACGCCCGCCGACGTGCGCGGCGCGCTCCGCAAGCCCGACATCCACCATCCCGTGTCGCGGCTGCTCTGCCTGGAGAACACGCACAACCGCCGCGGGGGCGCGGCCATCGAGGCGGCGCGCATCAGCGCCGCCGCCGACGCCGCACACCACCACGGCCTGCGCGTCCACTGCGACGGCGCGCGGCTGTTCAACGCCGCCGTCGCGCTCGACTCCACCCCGGCCGCGCTGGTGCGCGACTGCGACAGCGTCTCGGTGTGCCTGTCCAAGGGACTCGGCGCGCCGGTGGGCTCGGTGCTGGCGTCCGACGAGCCGACCATCGCGGCGGCGCGGCGCTGGCGCAAGCGGCTCGGCGGCGGCATGCGCCAGGCGGGCATCCTCGCCGCCGCGGGGCTGTACGCGCTGGAGCGCAACGTCGCGCGACTCGCCGAGGACCACGCCAACGCCGCGCTGATCGCCGACGCACTGGCCGACGTGCCCGGTGTGCGCCTGGTGCTGCCCGAGGTGCCCACCAACATCGTCATGGCCGAGTGCCCCATCCCCGCCGCGGAGGTGGTGGAGCGCGCGCGCGAGGTGGGTGTGCTGGTCACCGACATGGGCGGCACGCGGGTGCGCTTCATGACCTACCTGGGGATCACCGCCGCCGACGCGCGCGAGGCGGCGTCGCGGCTGCACGGCGTGCTGCGCGAGCTGGCCGCTTAAAGCGAAAAGCCCCCGCCGCGGTGGCGGGGGCCTTCGAGTCGCCGTCGGCTCAGGAAGCGGCCGGAGTCGTTCCCGGCGACGTGGTCACCGCGGCCGTGCTGGTCGTGGCCTTGCGCGCGCCGCGACGCGCGCCGGTGCGCCGGGCAGTCGTCGACTTGGCAGCGGTCCGGGTGGTGCGCTTGGCGCCGGCGCGCGCGGTGGTGGCGCGCTTCGCGGTGGTCGCGCGCTTGGTGCCGGTCGCCCGCTTGGCGGTGGTCCGCTTCGCGGTGGCCCGCTTCGCGGTCGTCGCCCGCTTGGCGCCGGTCGCCCGCTTGGTGGTGGCGCGCTTCGCGGTGGTCGCGCGCTTGGTTCCGGTCGCCCGCTTGGCGGTGGTGGCGCGCCGGGTGGTGGCACGCTTGGTGGTGCGCTTGGCACCGGTCGCGCGCGTCCCGGTGGTCGCCTTGCGGCGGGTGCCGGTGGTCTTGCGGCGAGTCGTGGTGGAGCCGCCGCGCACTGCTGCGCCGACACGGCCGACCGCCTTGCGGATCTCGCCTTCCAGACTGGCAACGGACTTCTCGAGCGACTGGAGACGCTTCTCCAGGTCGCCGATCGGGAGAGCCTTGACGAGACTCTGCAGCGCCTTGGAGAGGTCACCGCCACCGGACGTCGCGCGACGGCGTGCCGTGGTGGCACGACCCGTAGTGCGCTTGACAGTCCGCTTGACAGCGGCCTCGCCTCGACTGCTCAGAGTGCCGAGGACTCCCGACGATTTCCTTCTGCCTCTTGCCATAGGGCTCGGGCCTCCCATGGTGCCGGTCGCCTTCTGTCGTCGACCGCCACGGTTGCGTTGTGACAGGACGTGGAGAAAACACGCTTGCCCTGCCGGTCGGGCATAGCATGCTCGCTGGTGTTTCTGTTGTCAACATCTGTTGCAGAAACGCAGGACGATCAGGGGCCGGCGTTCTGGCCAGCCGGGACATCTACGTCGGGTTTCGGCCAGTCGCGTCCAGTCGCACTGCGGCGACTCGCGCGCACCGACTCACCACGCCGTGCGCGGGGTGCGCGCACACCGCTGTCCACGCTCGAAATGCGCGCCGCAGCCGTGACGGCACGCGGTTGCGCACGGCGTTGCGCGGCGCCGCCGCTGCACGTCACCGGCAACGCTGCACGAGTCGTCGGCAGGGCTGTCGAGCGGCCTGTCGCGACGCCGCCGCCGTTTTCGCATCGTTACAGACAACCTTGGCCGTGGAGGGTGTCGGCGGCGCACTCGCAGAGGGTGCGCGCGCACCGCTTTCGGCGGCGCCGAGTCACCGGCCGGGGCGCGCCTCGCGGACAGGCGGCGCCGCTCGCAGTCCCGGCGCCCCCGCCGCCGTTCCACGGCGAAACTTGCACCGCAGGAGGGGCTGGTGGCACAATTGCCGCCTCATAACGCAGCGCGTCATACCGCACCCTTCCGCGGCAGGGCGACGGCTGCCAGCACAGCAGGAGAGAGTTCCCCCCATGCCGTTCACCGACAACCTTCCCCCCGCCGTCCGCCGCCCCGTCGAGCAGCTCACCGAGGCCGGCACCCCCGTCGTCGCCGCCGTGCGCGAGGCCGCGCTGCGCGCCGGCGAGACCGCCCGCACCCTCGCCTACGCGTACATCGGCGCCCTCGACCTCGCCCAGGAGCAGCTCCTCCGCGCCGCGCGCCTCTCCCGCTGAGGCGCGGGCCTCGCTCAGCCGTCGGGTTTGCCGGGTATAGTGCCCGGCAGGCCCGAACGAGTGTTGGAGTGGTGCGCTGGAAACGCACGTCATCAAGAAGTACTCGAACCGCAAGCTGTACGACACGTACACGCGGCGGTACGTGACCCTGGACGTCATCGCCGACCTGCTGCGCGACGGCCACGAGGTCCGCGTCGTCGACCGCAACACCGGTGAGGACATCACCGCGGTCACCCTCTCCCAGATCCTCCTCGACATGGAGCGGCATCGCCGCGGCCCGCTCCCCGAGCCGATCCTCGTCGACCTGGTCAAGGAGCGCGGCGAGCAGCTGCTGGGACTGGTGCGTGCGTCGCTGTCGCTGCCGCGGGGCATCCGCCAGCGCGCCGCCGGCAACATCGACCGCGCTGCCGAGCGCCTCGAGGGCCGCGTCGACGACGTCCTCGCACTCGGCCTGCACAACCTCAACATCGCCACCGTCGAGGACGTGCAGCGCCTGGAGAGCAAGCTGGAGGAGCTGGGCGAGCGCGTCGACGAGCTGCTGCGCAACCAGAACAACCACCGCCGCAGCTCCGGGACGCGCCGCTCGCAATGAGCGTCGTCGCTCCCGTCCCACACCAGGGCGACGGCAGCGCCTACGCAACCGCACAGCACCAGTTCGACGTCGCCGCCGACCAGCTCCACCTGGGCGACGGCCTGCGCGCGGTGCTGCGCGAGGTCAAGCGCGAACTGGTGGTGCACTTCCCCGTCGAGTTCGACGACGGCACCTTCGGCGTCTTCACCGGTTTCCGCGTCCAGCACAACATCGCCCGCGGGCCGGCCAAGGGCGGGCTGCGCTACCACCCGGCGATGACGCTCGACGACTGCCGGGCGCTGGCCATGTTCATGACGTGGAAGGCGGCGCTGGTCGACCTGCCCTTCGGCGGCGCCAAGGGCGGCGTGGTGTGCGACCCGCGGGAGTTGAGTGAGGCGGAGCTGGAGCGGCTCACCCGCCGCTTCACCACCGAGGTGTCGCTGCTCATCGGTCCTGAGAAGGACATCCCTGCGCCCGACCTGGGCACCGACTGGCGGGTGATGGCCTGGATCATGGACACCGTCTCGATGCACGCCGGCTACTCGGTGACCGCGGCGGTCACCGGCAAGCCGACGGAGATCGGCGGCAGCGCCGGCCGCTACACCGCGACGGGGCGCGGCCTCACCACCGTCACCATGCAGGCGATGCGCGACCACGGTCTCGCCGTCGAGGGCGCGACGCTGGCGGTGCAGGGCTTCGGCCAGGTCGGCGCACAGTGCGCCGCGCTGCTCGGCGCGCTGGGGATGAAGGTGGTGGCGGTCAGCGACAGCCACGGCGCCATCTACAACGGCGCCGGCCTCGACCTGCCCGCGCTGCACGCGCACCGCCGCGAGGGCGGCCGCGTCTCCGAGTTCTCCGGCGGCGAGCGCATCACCAACGGCGACCTGCTCGAGCTCGACGTCGACGTGCTGGTTCCCGCCGCCGTGGAGTCGCAGATCACCATGGGCAACGTCGAGCGGGTCCGTGCCCGGGTGATCGCCGAAGGCGCCAACGCGCCGGTGACTCCCGACGCGGAGGACTACCTCGACGAGCGCGGCGTGCTGATCATCCCCGACGTGCTGGCCAACGCCGGCGGCGTGGTGGTGTCCTACTTCGAGTGGGTGCAGGACCTGCAGGCGCTGTTCTGGGAGTCGGGTGAGGTCAACTCACGGCTGGAGCAGATCATGAGTCGCGCCTACGCCCTGGTGCGCGACCGTGCCCGCGAGCACAGCGTGAGCCTGCGCGACGCCGCGTACCAGATCGCCGTGCAACGGGTCGCCGACGCAGCGGCGGTGCGGGGGATCTTCCCCTAGGACCGGGAGTGCCCGCGCCGAGTGCGGGGCAGCGGCGCGGTGCCCACTACGCGGACGCGCGAGCCCGCGGCGACGATTTGCTACGTCCCGCCGAAGGCGCTCGACCCGCTACTCCGCGGCAGCGCGCGCCCCGGGGGCCGGCCGGTAATCGAAGCGATACCCGATCCCGGGCACAGCGTGGATGTAGGTGGGATGCTCGCCAGCCGGCTCCACCTTGCGGCGCAACCGGTAGACGTGCGCGTCGACGCTGCGCGCGTCGAGCTCCGCGCCCTGCCCCCACACCTGCTGGATCATCTCGCTGCGCGACACCACGCGCCCGGCACGACTCGCCAGCAGTGCGAGCAGGTTGAACTCCGTCGGCGTCAGCCCCACGACGTCTCCGTCGCGAAGCACCTCGTGCCGTCCGAAATCGATGATCAGCCCGGGGAACTTCAGCCTCCCCGGCCGCACCTGCGCCGTCGACCGTCGCTGCCGGCGCAGCTGCGCGCTGATGCGCGCCGCCAGCTCCCGCACCTCGAACGGCTTGGCCACATAGTCGTCGGCGCCGATCTCCAGCCCGACCACGATGTCCACGGTGTCGTGGTTCGCCGACACCATGACGATGGGCACCTCGATGCCCGCGGAGCGCAGGCGACGGCACACGTCGAGGCCGGTCATGCGCGGCAGGTTGAGATCGAGAACGATCAGATCGGCGTCGGACTGCTCCGCGAGCTGGAGCCCCTCGACGCCATCCGAGGCCGTCTTGACGGCGAACCCGTACTCACGGCCGAGCATGGACATCATGCTCCACATCACCGGGTCGTCGTCGATCACCAGGACGGTGGTCTCGGCGGTCGGAGTGGCCGGCTCGTGGTCGGTCATCGGGCTGAGCAATTCAGCGTGGGGGACAGCGCTCATCGCCCCGAATTGTCCAGAGCAAACCGTCACGGCCCCCTCCTAACTCTGGCGACGGCCGGGTTACGAGCCTCTGCGCAACTCGCCACGGCGCAACGGCGGCGATTCGCCGCCGCCGCGCGGGGGTCACCGCGGTGTGACGGGGCGTCCGCGAGCCGCTCGGCGGCGGCCTGGCGTGAGCGTGGAGCCCGCCTTGCTACCATCCCTGGTTCCAACGGCGGCACCTTCCTTGGAGGCATTGCGCCCGTGGCCAGGCAGCGCGTCCTCATCACCGGCATCTCCCGCTTCTGGGGCAGCGAGCTCGCCATGCGGCTGGAGGCGGATCCCGAGGTCGAGCAGATCGTCGGGGTCGACGTCCGCGAGCCCTCCCGCGACCTCGCCCGCACCGACTTCGTCCGCGCCGACATCCGGCACAGCCTGATCGGCAAGCTGGTGCGCGCCCTGGGCATCGACACCGTGGTGCACACCAACCTCATAGTCGACCCCCGGCGCACCACGCCCCGGGTGGCCCACGAGACCAACGTCATCGGCACCATGAACCTGCTGGCGGCGTGCAGCGGTGCGGACAGCCCGGTCACCAAGCTGATCGTCAAGTCGAGCACCGCCATCTACGGCGCCGAGCCCGACGACCCCTCCTTCTGGTCGGAAGAGATGACCCGGCGCCGGCCGCCGCGCGACGCCTTCTCCCGCGACATCGTCGAGGTCGAGTCGTACGTGCGCGACTACTCGCTGCGCCAGCGCGACTGCACGGTGACCACGCTGCGCTTCAGCAACGTGCTGGGCCCGCTGCTGCAGACGCCGTTCCAGGCGCTGTTCACCCTGCCCGTGGTTCCCACCGTGCTCGGCTTCGATCCGCGGCTGCAGTTCCTCCACGAGCAGGACGCCATCGAGGTGCTCTACCGCGCCACCATCGAGGACCACCCCGGCGTCTTCAACGTCACCGGGCCCGGCATCGTCATCCTCTCGCAGGCGATCAAGATCATGGGCAAGTACAACGCGCCGGTGATCCCGCCCTACGCCGGCGCGCTGGCCACCGCGGCGATGCGCCGCTTCGGCATCCTCGACTGGCCGCCGCACCTGTTGCAGCTGATCCAGTACGGCCGCGTCGTCGACATCGGCAGGCTGACCGGCGAGTTCGGCTACACGCCGCAGTTCAGCTCGCGGCAGACCGTCGAGGACTTCGCCGCCAAGCACCGGGTGCGCGAGCTGCTCGCCGAGCAGAACCGCTACACCTATGAGAAGGACCTCGAGGAGTTCCTGCAGCGCAAGGGCGCGCGCCTGCCCGCGGGCGCAGCCGCCCTGGTCGACGTGACGCCGGCGCCATGACGTCGTTCTCCGAGCTGTCGGACTCCCCCGGGGAGGTCGGTGCCAACGGGCACGGGCGAGCCGGTGCGGACGTGCTCGACGAGGTGATCGCGCCGCCGCGCCGCGCTATCAGGGTGCGGGCGCGGGCGGCTCCTCGCACTGCAGCGCGCCGCCGACCGCGAGCTGCGCCGCCGCGGTGTGGTGTCGCTGCCGGCGGTGGGCGGTGACGCCGGGCCGCCGTCCTCGTTGCCGCTGCGGCCGCCGTCGCTGCGCGAGGTGGCGCGCGACGCGCTCTCCGGCCTGTCGCGCCTGCCCCGCCCGTCGCTGCCGCGCACCATTCCGAGTCTTGAGTCGCTGCAGCAGGAGCTGCCCATGCAGGTGATGGGCGCGGTCGGCCAGCTGGCCATCTCGCTGCGCAACCTCACCGGCCGCGACGTCATCGACCTCGAGTCGCTCAACCAGCTGCTCTCCTTCGCCTACCGCGCCGCCGAGGTGCGCAGCCAGCACAGCCGGCTGCAGTACAGCGTCGACGACTTCGGCTTCGACCGCGAGTGGACCGAGGCGCTGCTGCCGCTGTTCACGCTGATCTACCGCAAGTACTGGCGCGTCGACACCACCGGCGTGGAGCACGTGCCGCGGCGCGGTGCCGCGCTGCTGGTCAGCAACCACGCCGGAGTCCTTCCCTACGACGGCGCCATGATCAAGGTCGCCCTCTTCGAGGAAGGCGTCGACCGCCACGCCCGCGCATTGATCGCCGACTGGTTCTTCACCCTGCCCCTGCTCTCGTGGTTCCTGCGTCGCTCCGGGCAGACCCTCGGCAACCCGCGCGACACCCACCGGCTGCTCACCTCCGGCGAGCTGGTGCTGGTCTTCCCCGAGGGCGTGAAGGGCACGGGCAAGCTCTGGAACGAGCGCTACCGCCTGCGCCGCTTCGGGCGCGGCGGCTTCGTGGAGTCGGCGATTCGCGCCCAGGCGCCGATCATCCCCATCAGCGTGGTCGGCTCCGAAGAGCTCTACCCCATGCTCGCCGACATCCGCCCCCTCGCCCAGCTGACCGGCTTCCCCTACTTCCCCATCACCCCCACCTGGCCCTGGCTCGGACCCCTGGGCCTGGTCCCGCTCCCCTCGAAGTGGCGCATCCAGTTCCACCCTCCCGTCCGCACCGACGAGCTTCCCCCCGAAGCCGCCGACGACCCCTCCATCGTGATGCAGGTCGCCGACCAGGTCCGCGACACCATCCAGCAGGGCCTGGTGGCCAACCTGATGCAACGCCGCAACGTCTTCCGCGGGTAGAGCTCCCGGCTATCCCCAGGCGAGCAGCCTATCCCCAGGCGAGCCGCCTATCCCAATAGGATCGGCGCCGGAACGGCGCAAGGCCTTTGCGCGGCCGGTCGTGGCGCTCACCATATGTTGCGGTTCGCACCCACCGCGCACACAAGATGTGCCGCCCAAGGGCCACGGGATTCCCCGCCCTCTGCTACACTTCGCCCCCAACACACACATGAATCCCACGAGGCACCCCACATGCCCCTGCCGGTGACATCGCTCCCGGCTACCGGGGCAAGCGTGCGCCCAGGGTGGCGACAGCCGGCCGCCCTGGGCGCTCGTGTATCCAGGGGTCCCCTCGCCCACCCGCAAGCGGAGGTCGAATGGAGTTCGAGCTAGGACGGAACAAGCGCGCTCGCCGCGCCTACGGATTCGACGAGGTGGCCCTCGTCCCCGGCACGGTGACGATCAACCCCGAGGAGATCGACACCTCGTTCACGCTCAACGGCCACTCCTTCCCGGTCCCGATCCTCGCCGCCGCCATGGACGGCGTCGTCAACCCCCGCTTCGCGGTCGAGATGGGCAAGCTCGGCGGCCTCGCCGTGCTCAACCTCGACGGCGTGCAGTGTCGCTACGAGAATCCCGACGAGATCCTCGACGAGATCGCCAGCACCCCCAAGGAGCAGATCAACGTCCTGCTCCAGAAGGTCTACACCCAGCCGGTGCAGGACGGCCTGATCGGCCAGCGCATCGAGGAGATCAAGGAGGCGGGCGTGCCCTGCGCCGTCTCCTCCGCGCCCAACCACGCGGAGCGCCGCGGCCCCATCGTCCAGGAGGCCGGCGCCGACGTCTTCGTCGTCCAGGGCACCGTGCTCACCGCGCGGCACATCTCCAAGGCGTACAAGCAGCTCTCCTTCAAGGAGCTGACCCAGTCGCTGGACATCCCCGTCGTCGTCGGCAACTGCGTCGACTACGCGACCGCGCTCGAGTTGATGGACACCGGCATCCGCGGACTGCTGGTCGGCGTCGGCCCCGGCGCGGCGTGCACCACGCGCGCGGTGCTCGGCGTCGGCGTTCCCCAGGTCACCGCCACCAGCGACTGCGCGGCGGCGCGCGACGACCACTTCCGCCGCAGCGGCGAGCGCGTCGCCATCATCACCGACGGCGGCATGCGCATCGGCGGTGACGTCACCAAGGCCTTCGCCAGCGGCGCCGATGCGGTGATGATCGGGTCGATCTTTGCCGCAACCGAGGAGGCCGCGGGCCACGGCAACCACTGGGGCATGGCCACGCCGGACCCCAACCTGCCGCGCGGCACGCGCATCAAGACGGGCATCAAGGGCACCTTGAAAGAGGTGCTGCACGGCCCGGCGCACGTCGACGACGGCTCGATGAACCTGATGGGCGCGATCAAGAGCGCCATGGGCGTCTGCGGGGCTCGCAACATCCGCGAGTTCCAGGAGACGGAGATGGTGATCGCGCCGTCGATCAAGACCGAGGGCAAGGTGGAGCAGCGCGAGCAGCGGGTGGGCATGGGAGTCTGAGGGGGTCGACATGACGATGACAGCAGCACCGCAGCGAATCGAGCGACCCACGGTCGCGGCGCACGACTCGGTGCTGGTGCTCGACTTCGGCTCCCAGTACTCGCAGCTGATCGCCCGCCGGGTGCGCGAAGCCAACGTCTACTGCGAGCTGGTGCGCGGCACCATCGACGTCGAGGAGATCCGCCAGCGCAACCCGCGCGGGCTGATCTTCAGCGGTGGCCCCGCGTCGGTGTACGACGAGGGCGCGCCCCATCCCGACCCGCGGGTGTACGAGCTCGGCCTGCCCATCCTCGGCATCTGCTACGGCATGCAGCTGCTGGCGCAGCAGCTCGGCGGCGCCGTCGAGCCCGCCGAGCGCCGCGAGTACGGCCTCGCCTCGCTGGTCGTCGACGAGAGCGACGGGCTCTTCGACCGCATGCCCTCCGAGCTGCCGGTGTGGATGTCGCACGGCGACATCATCACCGCGCTGCCGCCCGGCTTCCGTCCCATCGCCCACTCGCTGAACTCGCCGTACGCGGCGATGGCCGGCCCGCAGGGACGCATCGGCATCCAGTTCCACCCCGAGGTGGTGCACACGCCGCTGGGCCGCGAGATCCTGCGCAACTTCCTCTTCGAGGTCTGCCACTGCAGCCCGACCTGGGAGCCGGCGTCGTTCATCGACATGGCGGTGGCCGACATCCGCGCCAAGGTGGGCGACGGGCACGTGCTCTGTGCGCTGAGCGGCGGAGTCGATTC
The DNA here is from genome assembly GCA_964499205.1 of uncultured Actinomycetes bacterium. Lineage (GTDB taxonomy): Bacteria > Chloroflexota > Dormibacteria > Aeolococcales > Aeolococcaceae > DASRDZ01. The sequence goes on from CAZCJX010000039.1 coordinate 17,222, forward strand.
CGCCGTCGCCGCGACGCTGGTGCACCGCGCCATCGGCGACCAGCTCACCTGCGTCTTCGTCGACAACGGCCTGCTGCGCCGCGCCGAGGCCGACCGGGTGATCGACATCATGTCGCGCCAGCACCACATCAAGCTGGTGCACGTCGACGCCACCGACCGCTTCCTCGACGCGCTGGCCGGGGTCACCGATCCCGAGGAGAAGCGGCGCCGGATCGGCAGGACCTTCATCGAGGTCTTCGAGGTCGAGGCGCGCAGGCTGGGCACGGTCGACTTCCTCGCCCAGGGGACGCTCTACCCCGACGTCATCGAGTCGACCTCGCGCGACACCAACCACGCCCACAAGATCAAGACCCACCACAACGTCGGCGGCCTGCCCGAGGACCTGCGCTTCGGCTTGGTCGAGCCGCTGCGCTACCTGTTCAAGGACGAGGTGCGCCAGGTCGGTCTCGCCCTCGGGCTGCCCGAGGACATGGTGTGGCGGCAGCCGTTTCCCGGGCCGGGGCTGGCCATCCGCATCATCGGCGAGGTCACCCGCGAGCGGTTGGAGACGCTGCGCGCCGCCGACTGGATCGTCATCGACGAGATCAAGCGCAGCGGCCTGTACCGCCAGGTGTGGCAGTCCTTCGCCATCCTCACCCCGATCTCGTCGGTGGGGGTGATGGGCGACGGGCGCACCTACGCCAACGTCGTCGCCATCCGCATCGTGCAGAGCGACGACGGCATGACCGCGGACTGGGCCAAGGTGCCGTACGACGTGCTCGGCGCCATCTCGCGGCGCATCGTCAACGAGGTGCCGGGCGTGAACCGGGTCGTCTACGACATCTCCTCGAAGCCGCCGTCCACGATCGAGTGGGAGTAGACGCTCCGGAGCTGCAGGCGGTCTCGGTCAACGTGGCCACACCGTCGCTGCTCGGCCTGCGTGGCGGGCGCGAGGTGCGCAGCGCCATCGCCAAGCGCCCGGTGATGGGCGACTCGGTGTGGCTCGACTGGACCAACCTGAGCGGCGACCGGCAGGGCGACACGCGGGTGCACGGCGGTCCCGACAAGGCGGTGTACTGCTACGCCTCGGAGCACTTCGCGGCGTGGGCACGCGAGCTGGGGCGTCCGGTTGGCCCCGGCGCCTTCGGTGAGAACCTGACCCTGCGTGGCGCCACCGAGGACGCCGTGTGCATCGGCGACGTCTGGCGCTGGGGTGACGCGGTGGTGCAGGTGGCCCAGCCGCGCTATCCCTGCTTCAAGCTGGCCATGCACACCGGTGTCGCCGACATCGAGCAGCGGCTGGTCGCCGCCGGGCGCTCCGGCTGGTACCTTCGCGTCCTCCGGCCCGGCGAGGTGCCGACGCGCGGCACCATCACCGTCGACCACCGCGACCCGGCGCGCCGCAGCGTCCTCGACGCCCACCGCGCCTTCTCCTCCGACGACCCCGGCGACATGGCGCGCATCCCCGACCTGCTCGCCGTCGAGGCGCTCGCCGGCTCCTGGCGCCGCATGCTGCGCCGCCGCCTCGCGGTGGTGGAGAATCGCGCGTCGTGAAGGTGCTGGTCGCCGGCAGCGGTGCGCGTGAGCATGCCCTCGCCTGGGCCTGCGCGCGCAGCCCGCTGGTGGACGAGGTGCTCTGCGCGCCGGGCAACGGCGGAACCGCCGGGCTCGCCCGCAACCTCGACGTCGCCGCCGACGACGTCGAGGGCGTCGTCCAGCTCTGCCTCGCCGAGGAGGTCGACTTGGTGGTGGTCGGGCCCGACGCCGCCGTCGCGGCGGGGCTCGCCGACGCGCTCGCCGTCGAGGGCATCGACTGCTTCGGCCCCAGCGCCGCAGCGGGACGGATCGAGGCCTCCAAGGAATTTGCCAAGGACGTCATGAACGATGCGGGCATCCCCACCGCGCGCTGGGTGGGCGTGGGCGCGTCGACGCGCGAGCGCGGCGTGCGCTTCATCGAGGAGCACGGCGGCCGCTGCGTCGTCAAGGCGGACGGCCTGGCGCTGGGCAAGGGCGTGACCGTCTGCTCGTCGGTGGCCGAGGCGCTGGCCGCGCTCGACGGCTGCCTGGTCGAGGGGCGCTTCGGCGCGGCGGGGCAGCGCGTGGTGATCGAGGAGCTGCTCACCGGGCGCGAGGTGAGCGCCTTCGCGCTCAGCGACGGCACGCGGGTGCGCATGCTCGCCTCCGCCTGCGACTACAAGCGCGCCGACGACGGCGACGCCGGTCCGATGACCGGCGGCATGGGCTCGTACACGCCGCCCGCGCTGCTCGACGTCGACGCCCTGCTCGCCGAGGTGGAGCGCACCGTGATGCAGCCGGCCGTGGACATCCTCCGCGAGCGTGCCACCCCGTACAGCGGCTGCCTCTACGCCGGCCTGATGCTCACCGCCGAGGGCCCGCGCGTGCTGGAGTTCAACGCCCGCTTCGGCGACCCCGAGACCCAGGTGGTCCTGCCCATGCTCGCCGGCGACCCCGTCGAGCTCTTCCTCGCCTGCGCCCGCGGCGAGCTGGAACCCGGGGGCCGCGTGCTGCAGCATCCCGGCGCCTGCGTGGGAGTTGTGGCCGCCTCCGGCGGATACCCGGGGCCGTCGCAGAGCGGCAAGGTGATCACCGGCCTCGACGCCGTCGACCGCGATGTGCTGGTCTTCCACGCCGGCACCCGCCGCAATGCCGACGGCAGCGTGCTCACTGCCGGCGGCCGCGTCCTCACCGTGGTTGCGCGTGGCGACTCCCTGGAGGACGCCCGCGCCCGCGCCTACGCCAACGTCGACCGCATCGCCTTCGACGGCATGCGCTACCGCCGTGATATTGCCAGAATCGACACATACGTCTCAGGAGCCCGCGCATGAGCCAGCCGCTGGTCGGAATCGTCGTCGGCAGCGAGTCCGACCTTCCCGTCATGCAGAAGTGCGTCGAGGTCCTCGACGGCTACGGAATCGCCAGCGAGATCGGCGTCATGTCGGCGCACCGCGCCCCCGACGTCGTCCACGCCTGGGCCTCCACCGCCCGCGAGCGCGGCCTGCGCGTCCTCGTCGCCGGCGCCGGCGCCGCCGCCGCCCTCCCCGGTGTGGTCGCCTCCTTCACCACCCTCCCGGTGATCGGCGTCCCGCTCGCCGCAACTCCCCTGGCCGGCTTCGACTCCCTCATGTCGATCGTCCAGATGCCCCCGGGCATCCCCGTCGCCACCGTCGCCGTCGGCGACATGGGCGCCCGCAACGCCGGCCACCTCGCCGCCCAGATCATCGCCGTCGCCGACCCCGCCGTGCTCCAGGCCATCGACCGCCAGCGCCAGAAGATGCGCAGCAACGTCAAGCTCCCCGAGGGCTTCACCCCGCCGAGCTGAGCTCCCCAACTTGCGTCGCCCCCGGCGAAGAAATTCACCCGACGCAAAATTCTCTATTGGCGAGCTCGGCGCGCCAGCTTCTTGTAGAAGCCCTCGTGCGGCCCGTACGCCCAAATCACGGCTTCACGTTGCGCCACGACCTCCCAGGCCATCCGGTAGGTCGTTTTGCCGTGGGCGGCGTGACCGACGAGTATGGTTCGTCGTCCCCAGCCCTGTTCCCTCTTGTGCGCCAGCCCGGGCGCGCGCACGTCGTCAGTCCGAAGAGCTTCCTCGATGCACGCGAACCTGCGCACGACGTCGCCGGGAAGAGCCTGGCGCTCCTTGACCGCTTCGCGGTGTATGCGGACCACGTTCATCAAGAAAGAAGTATCGCATAGACAATCCCTCTAACAACTCTATGTAGCAATAAGTAGCAAAATGTTGACTTTTGACCTCGGCGGGCCGCAGACTCGCTCCGTGACCACTGTGAGCGAGACGGTTCGAAGGTTGGAGCGAGAGCTGGCCGAGCTCCAGGCGCGCCTCGACGCGATGACCGCCACGCCACCGCCCCAGACACACTCCCCGGAGGCTCGTGCTTGGGCCGGCAAGCACGGCATCGACCTCGAGGAGTTCGTCCCCTTTCCCTCCGCGCCACCGGGCACCTTCACCATGTCCGTCGCGGATGCAGCCGGTGAATTGCAGTTGAGCCAGGAGCAGGTCCGTCGCTACCTGCGCTCGGGCCGTCTCCGCGGCGTCCCGCTCGGTGGCCGCGCCGGCTGGCGCGTATCGCGATACGACGTGGCGAGGTTTCGCGCAGAACGAGACGGGTTCCCCGCCGCCCTTGATACCAGCGCTTCCCAGCCGGCGTAGCGCCCGACCGCGCATCGTCCCCCGCACCCTCCTCCCTACAATGGCGCGGCAATGCCCCGTCTCGAACTCGTGGAGACGTCGCTGCGCCATGGCCAGCAAGCCCTCCTGCTGAGCCGACTGCGCCGGCGCCACATCCTCCCCGTCGCCGAGCTGCTCGACCGCTGTGGCTTCGCGGCGCTCGACGTCTTCGGCGGCGCCACCTTCGAAGCCTGCCTGCGCTTCCTCGCCGAAGATCCTTTCGAGCGACTGCGTGCGGTCAAGGAGGCCGCCCCGGACACACCGCTGCTCGGCCTCGTCCGCGGCCAGGCGCTGGTGGGCCACCGCCAGGTCGCCGACGACGTCGTCGACGCCTTCGTGGCCGTGGCCGCGGAGGCGGGCATCGACGTCTTCCGCTGCTACGACTCGCTCAACGATCCGCGCAACCTGGAGCGCTGCGTCACCGCGGTGCACCGCGCCGACCGGCGCGCCGAGGGCGGCATCGTCTACACCGAGTCGCCGGTGCACGACGTCGAGGGCTTCGTCAGCCTGGGCAGGCGGCTCAAGGAGCTGAGCTACGACTCGCTCTGCGTCTACGACCCCGCCGGCCTGCTCGGCGCCGGCACCGCGGCGCAGCTCACCGCGCGGCTGGTCGACGAGACCGGCCTGCCCGTCAACGTGCACTCCGCCGCGCTCACCGGCCAGTCGGGCCTGTCCTACATGATGGCCGCGCACGTGGGGGCGCAGAGTGTCGACGTGGCGCTCAGCCCGCTGGCCGGCGGCTCCAGCCTGCCCGCCGCCGAGGGCGTGCTCAACGCCCTGCGCCACACCGACCACGACCCCGGCCTCGAGCTGGAAGCCCTGGCCGCCGCGGTCGCCCGCCTCGAGGAGTTCCTGCCGCTCTACCGCGAGATCGCCGACCCCGCCGCCTGGCGCCTCGACACCAGCGTGCTGCGCACCCAGCTGCCGCCCACCGCCGTCGAGCACCTCTACGCCGAGCTGCGTGACCGCGACGCGCTGGACCGCCTGCCCCAGGTGCAGGAGGAGATCCCCCGGGTGCGGGCCGAGCTCGGCTACCCGCCGCTGATCACCCCCATCGCCCAGATCGTTGCCACCCAGGCCGTCTACAACGTCTGCGACGGCGACCGCTACGCCACCATCAGCCAGGAGGTCAAGGACTACTGCCTCGGCCTCTACGGCGAGCCGCCCGGCAAGGTCGACCCCGAGGTGCGGCGCATCGTCAACGGCCGCGAGGAGCCGATCACCTGCCGCCCCGCCGACCTGCTCGAACCGGCCATGGACGCCTTGCGCCGGGAGATGCAGCGCGAGGGCGTGCCGGTGCGCTCCGACTCCGACGTGGTCTGCTACGCGCTGTTCCCCGCCGAGACCGCGGCGCTGCTGCGCGGCGAGGCGGTGGCTGAGCTGCTCGGCGACGAGCCCAAGCCCGAGCCCGAGCCGATCGCCGTCGAGGCCGCGCCGGACAGTGCCGACGCGGCGGGCGCGGAGCTGGATGCTCCCGCCGTCGAGGACGCCGTCGCCGCCGACGAGGTCCGTGAGCTCACCGTCGAGGTCGACGGCGAGCAGTACCAGGTGCGCGTCGTCGCCCCGGCGGGCACCTTCGGCGCCGGCGGAGGCGCCGGCACCCCCACCCCGAGCAACGGCGTCCCGGCGGGCGGCGGCAAGCCGGCGATCAGCGAGGGCACGGTGGTCGCGCCGATGCAGGGCCTCATCCTCAAGGTCGGCGTCAGCGTCGGCGACAGCGTGAAGCTCGGCGACGTGGTCGCCGTGCTGGAGGCGATGAAGATGCAGAACGACATCGTCGCCTCGCGCGCCGGCACCGTAAGGGAGATCTACGTCGCCGAGGGCACGGTGGTGTCGCCGAAGGACCCCATCTGCCTCGTCGAGTAATGGCCATGTTCGACACCATCCTGGTGGCCAACCGCGGCGAGATCGCGCTGCGGGTGATCCGCGCCTGCCGCGACATGGGCATCCGCTCGGTGGCGGTGCACAGCGAGGCCGACCGCAAGGCGGCTTTCGCGCTGCTCGCCGACGAGGCGGTGGAGATCGGTCCGCCCGCTCCCGCGCAGTCCTACCTGCTCATCGACCGCATCATCGAGGCCGCCAACCAGACCGGCGCCCAGGCGATCCATCCCGGCTACGGCTTCCTCAGCGAGAACCAGGCGTTCGCCAGGGCCTGCAAGGACAACGGCATCGTCTTCATCGGCCCGCCGGCCGAGGCGATGGCGGCGATGGGCGGCAAGGTGCCCGCCCGCCAGCGCATGGAGAAGGCCGGCGTGCCCATCGTCCCCGGCAGCGGGGCGCTGCAGGACGTCGAGGAGGCGGTGGCCACCGCGACGAAGATCGGCTACCCCGTGCTGATCAAGGCCAGCGCCGGCGGCGGCGGCATCGGC
>CAZCJX010000040.1:0-23541 GCA_964499205.1 uncultured Actinomycetes bacterium
TGCGTCGCCCCTGCAGAGTCAGGATGGTAGCTCCTACCCCCGCACTCTGTGAGCCGTGACTTGCCGCTTGGGATTGGTGACGCATCGGTCATCGTCTGTACGGGGAAGACGAAAGGCGCATGGGAAGCCGGCTCCAAGGCGAACGTCTGTTGGGTCAGGGAGCTGGCTCCAGCAAGAGCCGGGCACTTTGGTGGGACTCGCTCTCGCGGCGCGGGCTTGCCTTCGCGTCTGGCTGATGACCATAATGGTCATCGTGACTAGTCAGGCAACCATTCATGGTCGGGAGTGGTCTGTCGCCGACGCGAAGTCTCACTTCAGCGAGATGATCGACCGGGCGCTCTCCGAGGGTCCGCAGGTGGTCACGCGCAAGGGCAAGCGAACTGTCGTTGTGGTGCCCGTGGAAGAGTGGGAGCGCCGGTCGAAGCGCGAGGGCAACCTGGCGGAGTTCTTTGCCTCCTCGCCACTTCGCGGCTCCCGGTTGAAGGTTGAGCGCGCGCGCGATGTCCCGCGAAAGGTCAGCCTTTGAGCTTCCTGCTCGACACCAACGTGGTGTCCGAATGGGTCAAGCCGGAGCCGGCACCCACTGTGATCGACTGGCTCTCAGACGTCGACGAGGACGACGTCTTCCTGAGTGTTGTCACCCTCGCCGAGCTGCGTCGGGGCGTTGACCCGCTCCCCGCCGGTCGCCGTCGACAGCAGTTGGACAGGTGGCTGCGCGAGGACTTGGCCGACCGCTTCCACGGACGCATCCTGGCGATCGACGTCCTCGTCGGCGATGCGTGGGGACGGCTCATGGCGCGCGCGTCCCGTGCCGGCCGGACCGTCGGCTCCGTCGACGGCTTCATCGCTGCAACGGCGGAAGCCCATGGGTTGACGCTGGTCACCCGGAACGTCCGAGACTTCGAGCGCCTGGGAGTGGAACTCCTCAATCCCTGGGAACGGGCGTAGATCAGCAAGTGGACTTTCCCCCGTCCCGTCCGGGACCCGCGAACGCGCCTCCGCCTGAGGTGCTCGCCGTCGGCGACCCACGCCGGGAGGCGGTGGGTCGTGCAGTGGTCGCCACATAGGTAGCAGGGGTGGTCTTCGTCGCGTTCGCCTTCGCCGCGAAGGAAATCAGAGTGCTGTACGTGCACAGCCCCTGGGAGGACGATCCCTATGACGCCGTGGTGTCCTTCACCATCTTCTTCGTCCCTCTCCTGATCGGCCTCTGCATTGTGCGTGTGCCGCTCTGCCGCCGTCAGCAGCCGTTACCGATCTCGAGAGTGGTGGGCCTTCTCCGCGGGAGTCGAGTTGTGCTCGGAGCGGTGCTCCTCACGCTGATTGCCGATTGGATCGCCGTGGCGGTGCGGGCCAACGTGGCAGCGTGGAACAGCTCGACCGCTCTGTGGTCGGGCTCCTCGTTGTGACGAGCGTCGCCGCCTGCAAGGCCGTGATCCATCTGGCTCGCGCCTCGACCGGACCTCTCACCTCGCTCGCCGCTCCAGACGCACAACCAGACTGGCTCGCCGACCTCGTCATGGTTGTGGGGCAATGGTGTCGACAGCTTGGGCCGTCAGTGGGCCCGATCGGCGCCGGCGTCATCGCTCGGATCGACCACGGCGTGGTGGCAGCAATTCGCCGGCGGCCACTCGCCGACCGCGAGCCGGTGACCGGCGCACCCGCGGAGCACAAGCCGAAGCTCCCCGAGGACGACGAGCAGCAACAGCCAATGCATCAGCACAGACGTGGCGTCTGACCGACCGCTACCCGACAGGCGTCAGGCGCGCCGCCTGGTTTCGACTCTCGCGCTCTCCTCGGGGCTGTGGGCAGTCGCGGCCGGCACGTTCTTCGGTGGAACGCCACCGAACCCACTTGGGGTGCCTTTTTTCCTCGCCGACATGGTCGCCGTCTCCTCCTTCCTGTACACACTCTACAGTGTTTGGAGCCCGCTCGCTGACATGTCACCCCTGGAAATGCTGCTGCTCCCCGGGTTCCGTGGACGGCTTGTCGCGACCCGAGCCATGTTGAATCTCTTTCGCCCGTCGTGGGTGCGCTCGACGCTCAACGCCACGGGTTGGCCAACACGGCTCGTGGGCTGCGCCCTGGCCAGCCTGCTGCTGATCGACGTGGCGCTCATGGCTCGCCTGGCATTGGAAATCCACCAGTTGTTCCGATAGGTGCAACCTGGGCGCGGCGCTGATGGCCGTCGCCACCCTGGCGCGCTGAGGCCAACCCGCAGGGAATGGCTCAGCTTCGCGTCGTCACCCCCCACTGGGGACGAAGGGCTGCCCATAGCGCTCCACCGAGGCCACCTCGGACAGCGGCTTGCGGTTCTTGCGCCCCCGGCCGACGGGCCGCGCCGGATAGCCGAACGGGACGACGGCGACCACCTCGTAGCCGTCGGGCAGGCCGACGTTGGTGCGGACGCCGTCGAGGTTGCGGAAGCCGGACCAGTTGGAGCCGACGCCGTCGGCCCAGGCGGTCAGGATCATCGACTGGATGGCGCGGCTGGCGTCGGAGAGGCCGTAGGGGCTGGCGCTCTCGATGGCGACGACGACGGCGAGGGCGGCGTTGGCGATGTAGGGCCCGGTCCTGACCAGCTGGCCGAGGTCGCGCAGGTGTTGGCGATCGCGCACCGCGACGAAGTGCCAGGGCTGCCCGTTCATCGAGCTGGCGGTGAGACGGGCCGCCTCGACGATGCGGTCCACCACGTCGGCGGGAATCTCCTCGTCGCGGTACGCGCGGACGGCGAGGACCGTGCGCACCACGTCGAAGACCGGATTCGCCATGGTCGTGGTCCTCCTGCTGCCGGCGGGACGACACCCATGCTAGCCCTGCGGGGCCGTCGCACCAGCCGACCGCAATCAACCTGCGCGTCGCCAACTCAGCGGCTGGTGACACCGGTACGCGCGCAGTACGCTGTGATGCACCGTCGGGCAGCCCCCATTCGCCGGCCCGACGTCAGCGGGGCAGGCGCATGCGCACGTGTTGCGTTGCTTGATGATGAGCAGAGCGCATTCGCGGCGCGCCTCCCGACCGAGTGGTCTCGACCTGCCGCTGATCCTTGCACTGTTGATGCTCGGCGGCCTGGGACTGCTCAACCTGCTGCGCCTCGGCGAGCGCGGCGTGGCGCTGCGCCAGGCGGCGGTGATCGCCGTGGCGCTGCTGCTGTTGCCGCTCATCGTGCGCATGCGTCCACGCGGTTGGGCGCGGCTGGGCCGTTGCGTCTACGCGGTCGCGGTGCTGCTGCTGGCGGCGACGGTGGTGGCCGGCACGCAGACCTACGGGGCGCGGCGCTGGCTGGGGCTCGGCTCGCTCGCGCTGCAGCCGTCGGAGCTGGCCAAGCTGGGACTCCTGCTGGTGCTTGCCGACGTGCTCGGCGGCAGCGAGCCCCGACGGCATCGCGTTCTTCAGGCCACCGCGCTGGCGGCGCTGCCCATCGGGCTCACCCTGGTGCAGCCCGATCTCAGCACCTCGGCCCTGCTGGTGGTGATCACCGTGGCGACGTTCGTGGTCGCCCGCGTGCGGCTGCGCACCATGGCGGTGATCGTCGCGGGGCTGGCGGCGCTGGCGCCGGCCGCTGAGCTGCTGCTCCGCCCCTATCAATCCGCACGCCTGCACGCGTTCCTCAACGGCGGAGCCGACACGCTGGGCAGCGGCTGGGCGCTGCTCCAGGCGCACATCGCCGTCGGCTCCGCCGGGCTGCTCGGCGGCCAGCGGGTGCTGCCCCACGACCTGCTCGCCAGCTACCTCCCGGCTCGGGAGAGCGACCTCGCCTTCGCCAGCCTGGTGGAGCAGGCGGGGCTGCTCGCCGGCGCGGCGGTGCTGGTGGCGGCGGCGATCGCGGTGTGGCGGCTGGTGGCGCTGTCGTCGGCCTCGCGGACGTCGACCGGGGGCATCATCGGCGCCGGTCTCGCGTTGCTGCTCGGCGTCGAGGTCATCGTGTCGGTGAGCGGCAACCTGGGGTTGCTGCCGCTCGCCGGCCTGCCCTGCCCGCTGCTCAGCAGCGGCGGCAGCGCGGCGCTGGTGCACATCGTCGCCGCCGGCGTGGTGATGGCGGCGCGGCGCGACGCGGTCACCCGGGTGCTGTGGCGTCCACCGCGCACGATGCGGCGGCGCCCGCGGCTGTCGCGCACCGGCGCGCTCGGGGTCACCGCTGCGCTGTGCCTGCTGGCGCTGGCCACCGTCGAGCTGCACCGAACCCAGGGCCCCGCGTTGCGCGCCAGCGCCATCGCCGAGGCGACGCGCAGCATCCGCCTGCCCGCGCTGCGCGGCAGCATCGTCGACCGCCACGGCGCAGTGCTGGCCAGCGACGACGGCAGCGTCGACGTGCTCGCCGTCGACACGGTGGTCGCCGATCGTCCCGGCGCGGTCAGCGCGCTGGCGGCGGCGCTGGGCGTCGCGCCGCCGTCGGTGCAGCACACCCTCGATGCCGACCACGGCGCAGACCTCACGGTCACCGTGGCGCGGCACCAGAACGCGGCGGTGGGTGCGCGTGTCGCCGCGCTGCGGATTCCCGGCGTGCTGGTCGTGCCGTCGGGCGGCCGCACCTACCCGACGGGACCGCTGCTGGCACCGCTGCTCGGCTTCGCCGGCATCGCCACGCCGGAGGACGTCGCCGCGCTCGGCCCGCTGCCGCCCGGTGCCATCGTCGGCCGCGCCGGGATGGAGCGCCAGGCCGAGGCGACGCTGCGCGGCAGCGACGGTGTGCAGCACGTGCTCGTCGACCCCCAGGGAAGCGTGCTGGCACTGGGATCGGCGCGCCAGCCCCAGCCGGGCGGCTCGGTGGTGCTCAGCATCGACCTCGGCCTGCAGCGCGCGGCCACCGACGCGCTGGCAACCGCACTGCGCGGCGTCCCCGGACAGCCGCGCGGCGACGAGGGGGCGGTGGTGGTGATGGACGCGCACACCGGCCAGCTGCTCGCCCTGGCCAGCCTGCCCGCCTACGACGACAACGTCTTCGGTCCACCCGTCAACCAGTCCGCGCTGGCGGGCGCGTCGCGGCAGTCCGGCGACCCATTCCTGGAGCACGCCACCCAGACACAGGCGCCGCCGGGGTCGACGTTCAAGCTGGTCATCAGCGCCGCCGACGTGGCCAGCGGCGCGGTGCCGCCGTCACGCATCGTGCCCACCGGCGGCTCCTTCACCTACGGCGGCTTCACCTTCCACAACTGGGCCGACCTGCCGCCGATGGACCTCGCCCACGCCATCGCCTGGTCGAACGACGTCTACTTCTACAAGCTCGCCCTGGCGCTCGGCGCGGATCGCATCGCGGAGGCAGCGCGCGCCGTCGGCGCGGGTGTGCGCACCGGCGTCGACCTGCCCGGCGAGGCGGCGGGAGTGGTCGGCACACCGACCACCGTGTCGCCCTGGTATCCCGGCACGACGGTGCTGCTCGGCATCGGCCAGGGTCCGGTGTCGGTGACGCCGCTGCAGGTGGCCCGCTGGACCGACGCGGTGGACACGGGCATGCTGGTCAGGCCGCGACTCGAGATGGCCACCGCGTCGCCCGACGCGGGTGTCGCGCTGCTGCCGGCGCCTGCACCGTCGCCGCTGCCCTTCGCCGCTGCGCTCGGCGCGGTGCGCAGCGGGTTGCGGCTGGCGGTCACCGAGGGCACCGGGACGCAGCTGCAGGCTTTGCAGGTGCCCGCCGGTGGCAAGACCGGGTCGGCCCAGGATCCCAGCACACCGGGCGGTGTCGACGCCTGGTACACCGCGGTGGCGCCGGCGTCATCGCCGGACGTGGTGGTAACCGTGCTGGTGCGCGGCGGCGGCGAGGGGTTCAACACCGCCGAGCCGGTGGCGCTCTCGGTGCTGCAGTACTGGCAGGCGCACCGCGACGCCATCATGGCGACGGTGGCTACTGGTCGAAGCTCGTGACCACCGCCGGCATGTCGAGCAGCGCAGCGGCGCCCTCCGCCACGCAGGTGAGCGGCCGCTCGGCGTACTGCACCGAGAAGCCGAGAGTTTCCTCCAGTTGTGTCTCGAACCCGCGGAGCAGCGAGCCGCCGCCGAAGGCGATCACGCCGTCGCGCATGATGTCGGCGACCGCCTGCGGCGGGATGCGGTCGAGGCAGCGGCCCAGCGCGGCGAGGATGCCCTCGACGGTGGGCCGCAGCGCGTCGGCGACCTCGGCAGGATCGAGGGTGACCACGCGCGGCCGTCCCGAGACCAGGTCGCGGCCCTCGATGACGATCGGCCCCGGCGGTCCGTCCTCGCCGCGCAGGTGGGTCTTGACGTCCTCCGCGGTCAGCTCGCCGACGAGGATCTGGTGCGCCTCGCGCAGATGCTGGTGCAGCGCCACGGTCATCTCGTCGCCGGCGACGCGGCAGGACTCGGAGGCGAGGATGCCGCCGAAGCAGAACGCGGTGACCTCGGCGGTGCCGCCGCCCACGTCGACCACCATGTGGGCGCGCGGCGACATCGGGTCGACACCGCAGCCGACGGCGCCGGCGATGGGCTCGGGCACCAGTCGCACCTGGCGCACGCCGGCCTCCTCCACGGCCTCGATCAGGGCGCGCCGTTCCAGCGAGGTCGCCCCCGAGGGAACGCCGACCACGGCGCGCGCGAAGAGTCGCTGCCAGGGCCGCCGGTGCAGCTTGCGGAGGATGGCGACGATGAAGGTGCGCGCCGTCTGCAGGTCGGTGATCACGCCGTCGCGGATCGGCCGCACCGTCACCAGTCCCACCGGCGTGCGCCCCACCAGGTCGCGCGCCGGCGTGCCCACCAGCAGTGGCGTGCTGCGGTTGCCGTCGGCGTGGACCACCATCACCGACGGTTCGTCGAGGATGACCTCGCGCGAGGGGCGGCAGACGACGGTGTTGGCGGTGCCGAGGTCGATACCCAGGCCTCTGCTCAGGACGGTCACATCGGTCCGCTCATGGAGAAGCGTTGATGAAGCACGCCCAACGCGGTGGGGGAGTCACCATCATGACCGATCGTGAGCCGAGCGCAAGCGTCCGTGCTCGCAATGCGCCGCCTGAGGACCGCGGGTCGCTGACCCTGCTGGCCCGCATCGGCGGCAGCGATGGTGCCGAGGTGTGGTCGGCGCGGCTCGACGACGGGCGCGTGGTGTCGGCGCGATATGTGCACGGCGACGCGGCGATGCGGCCGGCGCGGCTGCGCGAGAAGGTCGCGGCGCTGCGCGAGGTGAGCGCTCCGTCGCTGCTGCGCGTGCTCGGCACGGCGGCCGTTTCGGACGCACGCGCGGTGTGGGTGCTGTCGGAGTTGGTCGACGGTGTGCCGCTGCGCCGCCTGATGTCGGTGGCCGAGGTGCATCCCGTGCAGATGCTCGCCGTGGTGCGCGCGGTGACGCGCGGGTTGATCGCGCTCGGCGATGCCCGCTTCAGCCACGGGGCCGTGGGCATCGACGCGGTGCACGTCGGTGCCGACGGGACGGTCCGGCTGGGCATCGATGCGGCGGCGGCGCGGCGGTGCACCCGCGCGTCGCAGCGCCGCGACCTCGAGGACGTCGCCGCGCTGCTGCGGGCGATGCTGGCGGACGGCCCGCGTCGCGGCGTGGGTGGTGTCGCGGCGGTCGAGCTGGCCGGGCGGCTGCGTGCCCTGGCGGAGTCGGAGCGCCTCGCCCAGGCGCCGACGCTCGCCGCGGCGGCCGCGATGGTCGACGAGTGCAGCGGTGGCGCGGTGGAGGAGGAGGAAGCGAGGGCAACGGCGCAGTTCGCGGCGCTGGTGCGCACCGTGCGCGGCGGACCCGCGATGCGGGCGCCCAAACCGCCTGCGGGCGCACCGCGAGTCGAACCCGTGGCCCGCGAGGCTGCTGCGCGCCAACCAGCCGCCGCTGCGCGGAAGACTCCCGAGTCGCCGCCGCCTGCCCGCAACGCCGCTCCGTCGCTGCCGTCGCTGCCGTCGCTGCGGTCGCCGCGATGGCTGCTGCCTGCGCTCGGCGCCGGCGCCCTGGTGGTGCTGCTGCTCGGTGTCGGGCTCGCCCTGGCGCTGCACGGCCGCGGACATGCCGCCCCAGCCGCCGCGTCGCACGCGCCGCATCATGCCAGCGCGGCGGCACCGCCGGCGAAGCGCGGCCCGAGTCCCCAGTCCGGCACGCTGTCCGCACGCAGCGCTCCCGGCGCGGCCCTGCCGGCGTTGGGACCGGCGTCGACAACCACGGTGAGCCGCATCGCGGCGCCGGCGGTGGTCGCCGGCTGCACGACCGGCGGCGCGTGCACGGTGACGGTGCGCGTGTTCCTGCCCGCACACGGGACCGAGAACGTGGCCTGGTCTCTCGCCGTGGTCGACCGCTGCACCGGCGCGGTGACCCGAGCCACCGGCGGCTCGGTGCTGGCGCTGCCGCAGTACCAGTTCGTCTTCGACGCCAGCACCATCACCCTCCCCGCCGGCCGCCCGGTCGCAGTGATCGCAGTCACCAGCGCGCCGTCGACCGCCGCGTCGCCACCACTGCTGCTCGGCCCCTCGACGTGCTGAGCTGCTACGCAGCCACCGCCGCGGCGGCGTCGCCGTCCACCTCCGCGCCGGCGATGCGCGGCGTGGCGACGACCTGCTCCAGCAGTGCCAGCACCACGATGCCGCCGGCGAGCAGGAGCACCGCGCCGATGCGGAAGGCGAGCGCGTAGCCCTGGGTGGCGGCAACAGCGGGGGCGACGCCGTCGTGGACCTGGCTGGACGCGTAGCGCAGCGCCAGGGTCACCAGGCAGGAGAGCCCGATCGCGCCGCCCACCGACTGCATGGCGCTCTGCACGCCCGACGCCAGCGAGGAGTCCTGCCCGGTCACGCCGTGCAGCGCGGCGTTGCCGATGGCCGGGAAGCTGATGCCCGAGAAGACGCCGAGCACCACCATGCCGGGGAGCACGCTGCCGGCGTACGAGGAGTGCACCGCGATGCTGCTGCTGAGCAGCAGCCCGACCGCGCAGCCGAAGAAGCCGGCAGCGAGCAGCGGCTTGACGCCGACCCGCGGCATCAGCCCGGTGCCGAGCCCGATGCCCGCGCCGATGCTGAGCCCGAAGGGCAGGTAGGACAGCCCGCCGCGCAGTGGCGAGTAGCCGAGGATCTGCTGCTGGAACAGGGTCAGCAGGAAGAAGTAGCTGAAGAACGCCGAGGCGAAGAACAGCGTCACGAAGTTGGTCACCACGCGGGTGCGGTTGGCGAAGAAGCGCATGGGGATGAGTGGCGCGTCCGAGCGCATCTCGATGCGCACCATGGCGGCGAGCAGCGCGGCCCCGCCGAGCAGCGGCAGCAGCACCTGCCACGATCCCCAGTCGTTGCTCGCCGCCCCGAGCAGGCCGTCGACGACGCACACCAGCCCCGCCGTCCCGGTGATGACACCGCCGACGCGCAGCCGGGTGTGCTCGCGCACCATGCGGCTCTCCGACACCAGCCGGGGCACGGTGACCAGCGCGAACAGCGCCACCGGAAGGTTGACGAAGAAGATCCAGCGCCACGAAGCGAGATCGGTGAGCGCGCCGGAGATCACCGTGCCGGTGGTGCCGCCCAGCCCGGCGACGCCGCCCCACATGCCCAGCGCCTTCATGCGCTCGCGCGGATCGGGGAAGAGCAGCGCGATGAGTCCCAGGGACGCCGGTGCGGCCAATGCCTCGCCGAGTCCCTGCACGAATCGCGAGGCGACCAGCATCCCCGGGTTGATCGCCGCGCCGCAGCTCGCCGACGCGGCGGCGAAGAGGCCGACGCCGAGGAGGAAGAGGCGGCGCCGCCCCAGGATGTCGGCCATGCGGCCGCCGAGCAGCAGGAAGCCGCCGGCGGTGAGCACGTAGCCGTTGACCACCCAGGCCAGCCCGGCGCGCGAGAAGCCGAGGTCGCGCTGGATGTGCGGCAGGGCGACGTTCACCACGGTGATGTCGAGGACGAGCATGAACTGGATGAGGGCGAGCACTCCCAGCGCCTTCCAGCGGCGCGGGTCCGCCGTCGCCTGCGCCGCGCTGCCGCGGTCGTCCTGCTCGGGGATGGTGTCGACGGTCGCAGCCATCGCCGCGGTGCCTCCTGGTGTTGGTCCGGTCAGCCGTTGAGACCCCTGTGCCGCCGCGGACTCATCGGCGCTGTCGCCGCCTCGCCCGCAGCCACCACGCAGCATGCGGCCATGAAGTGGCCATCCTCTGTCCGCTTTGTTTGGCGGGACGAGCCGAGCGATGATTCCCTCCGCCCGACGAGGTCATAGCTGGCAATCAGCCACTCACCCAAGGAGGTCCGAGCCCATGCCCGACACCGCCAGCGCCACCCGGATCACCCAGGTCGGCCGGGTGGTCATCACCGTCACCGACCAGGACCGCGCCATCGACTTCTACACCGGCAAGCTCGGCTTCGAGAAGCGCGCCGACATCCCCTACGGCGGCAGCAACCGCTGGGTCGAGGTGGCGCCGCCGGGCAGCGCCGCCACCGTCGCCCTGGTCCCGCCCATGCAGGGCGACACCGCCGGCGGAACCCGCACCGGCGTGATCCTCGACAGCAGCGACGTCGAGGCCACCCATGCCGAGCTGCGCAGCCGCGGCGTCGACGTCGACGCCGAGCTGATGCGCGGACCCGACATTCCCACCATGTTCTGGTTCCGCGACCAGGACGCCAACGTGCTGCTGGTCGTCCAGACCTCCGCGACTGCCTAGCCCCGCTGCTGTCATCGTCGCTCTGGTACAACCCGCATGGCCGCTCGCGACGGCGGCCATGCGGGTGCCTGCGCTGAAGAGAAGGGAGGATCGACATGGGGGTGATCGGGTTCGAGCGGCGCACCTGGCTGGACGCGCCGGTGGACGTTGTCTGGCGGCGCTGCACCGCCCCTGAGGGCATCAACGACGAGCTGTGGCCGGTGATGCGCATGACCGTGCCTGCACCGATGCGCGGCAGGACCATCGCCGACGTGCAGGCCGGCCAGCGCCTCGGTCGCAGCTGGTTCCTGCTCGGCGGCCTGATCCCCTTCGAGTACGACGACATCGGCATCGCCGAGCTCGACCCGGGGCGTCGCTTCCTCGAGCAGTCGACGATGATGTCGTTCCGCCGCTGGAGCCACGAGCGAACCCTCAGCGAGGAGAACGGCGGCACCGCGCTGACCGACCGCGTCGCCTTCGAGCTGCGCGCGCCGGCCCGCTTCATCCCCGGCTTGGGCCGCCTGCTCCGCGCGGTGATGCGGCGGCTGTTCGGGCATCGCCACCGCCGCCTCGCCCGCTACCTGGCGGGCCTGCCTCGCTGAGCATCGCGGCCCGCCGCCTCCACGCCGGCGCGGCCCGCGGCCGCGACGCGGTTCAGATCCCGGCGATGCTCCGCAGCGGCCGGCGGGGACCGAAGCGCGGCGCGTGCATCCCGCCGGCGAGGAGCAGGCGGATCACCCGGGCGCGGTGGCCGCGGTAGGGTTCGAGCAGCTCCAGCATGCGTGCGTCGTCGCCGCGCGGCTCGCCGGCCAGCGCCCAGCTGACCATGTGGGGCAGGTTGTAGTCGCCCACCGACACCGCGTCAGCGTCGCCGTAGGCGACCGTGGCCACCTGCGCCGCCGTCCACGGCCCGATGCCGGGGATCGAGCGCAGCCGCGCCTCGGCGGCGTCGCCCGGCATCCCCGCCGTCTCCTCCAGGCGTGGGGCGACGCGCGCGGCGCGGCGCACGGTGTCGGCGCGCTGCCGCTCGATGCCCAGGCGGTGCCAGTCCCAGCTGGGCACCCCCGCCAGCGTCCGCGGCGACGGCGGCAGGCGCAGCCCGAGCGGTCCCGGCGCCGCCTCGCCGTAGCGCGCCGACAGGCGGGTGGCGCCGGCGTAGGCCTCGATCGCAGTCACGCGCTGCGCCAGGATCGCCGGGACCAGCGCGTCGAAGACCGCGCCGCTGCGGGGCAGGCGCAGCCCGCGCATGCGCCGGTGCAGCTCGGCGACGACACGGTGCCGCGGCGTGAAGTCGCTGTCGTCGTCGCCCTCGCCGAGCAGCCCGGGGAGGCCGTCGAGCGCCGCTGCCGCACCGTCGCCCCAGGCCTCGGCGCTCACCTCGCCCACCGCCGGCTCGATGGCGATGCGCAGGCTGGCCGGTCCCGCCGCGGTGCGCGTCGCCCGCAGCACCGTCCCGCCGGGCTCGAAGCGCATCGTCGGGTCGGCGCGCCCCCGCCACAGCGGCGACAGGGTGGAGCGGAGGTCGAGCGGCCGGCTCAGCCGCAGGGTGCGGCGGAGTGGCACGGCGGCGGGGGACGACACGGCGGGCTCAATGGTGCCTCATCCCCAGCTCTTGCCCTGCGGCATGCTCAGCTCACCGCTGCGCGTCAGCGACTCCAGGTGCTGGGCGCGCAGCATCGGCACCCGCCCGGCGTGTCCCTGCAACACCCCGCTGACCCGCAGGAACGGGTCGGTGCGCACCAGGGTGCGCTGCGACTCGTAGAGCTCCGGCGAGACGGTCACGTTGACCAGCCCGGTCTCGTCCTCCAGCAGCAGGAAGACGATGCCGTGGGCCGTCCCCGGCCGCTGCCGGCAGACCACCAGGCCGGCGGTGTCGACGTGCCCGCCCGGCTCCATGCCCTGCAGCTGGGCGACGCTGCGCAGTCCCGGCGCCGCCGCGGTGCGCAGGAACTGCATGGGATGGGCGTCCGGCGAGAGGCCCATGGTGCTGTAGTCGGTGGCCATGCGCTCGTAGGCGTTGAGCTCGGGGAGCATCAGCTCGTCCTGGATGGTGGGCAGGGCGAGGGTGAGCTGGCGGGGCTCGGGCGGCCGGGTGGGCCGGCCGTGGTGCAGGCGGCGGTCGAGCAGGCCGAGCTGCCAGAGCAGCTCGCGGCGGGTGAGGTCGAGCTCGACGAAGGCGCCGGCGCGGATGAGGTTCTCCATCGACTCGCGGCGCAGGCCGGTGCGATGAGCGACGTCGAACAGGGTGAGGAACGGTCCGCCCGCCTCGCGCTCGGCGACCACCGCCCTGGCCGCCGCCTCGCCCACCTCGCGCACGTACCCCAGCCCGATGCGCACCGCGCCGTCCTCGACGCTGCACTGCGCGCGACTCAGGTTGATGTCGGGCCGCAGCACCTCGACGCCGTGGCGGCGCGCGTCGTTGGTGAGCACCATCGGCGGGTAGAAGCCCATCGGCTGGTTGTTGTAGAGCGCGCAGTAGAACTCGGGGCGGTAGTGCTCGCGCAGCCAGGCGGATTGATAGGCGAGCAGCGCGAAGGCGGCGGCGTGCGACTTGGGGAAGCCGAAGGAGGCGAATCCCTCCAGCCCTCGGAAGACCTGCTCGGCGACCTCGTGCGGCACACCGCGTTCCGCCGCGCCACGCATGAACACCGCCTGGTAGTGCTCGATGGTGCGGCTCACGTCCTTGCGGGACAGGCTGCGCCGGAAGCGCTCGGCCTCGCCGTCGCTCATGCCACCCATGGCCATGGCCACCTGGACCACCTGCTCCTGGAACAGCACGGCGCCGTAGGTCTCGTCGAGGATGCCGCGCAGGCACTCGTGCGGCAGCGGCGGCGGCGTGTGGCGGTCGATGTGGCGCGCCGCTTCGCGCTGCTGCACGTACGGCGTCACCGCGCCGCCGACGATGGGACCGGGACGCACGATGGCCACCTGCACGGTGAGGTCGTCGAGGTTCTCCGGCCGGGTGCGCGGCAGCATCTGGGCCTGCGCGCGCGACTCGATCTGGAACACGCCGATGGTGTCGCCGTCGCGGATGCGGCGGTACACCCGCGCGTCGTCGAAGTCGATGCGCGAGAGGTCGACGGTCTCGCCGCGCTGCTCGTGCACCAGGTCCATGCACTCCTCGACCAGCGAGAGCATGCCCAGGGCCAGGAAGTCGATCTTCACCATGCGCGCGTCGTCGACGGAATCCTTGTCCCAGTGGCAGATGTAGCGCCCCGGCCAGGCGGCGGGCTGCACCGGCACGGAGTCGACCAGCGGGTCGGAGGAGATGACCATGCCGCCGACGTGCTGCGAGAGATGGCGCGGGAACCCGGCGAGCTGGCGGGCGAGGTCGATGAGGTCGCGCCAGCCGTCGGCGCCGATCAGGGAGCTGAACTGGGGCGCACGGGCCATCTCCTCCTCGACGTGGGTCGCCGAGGACCATCCCTCGCTGAGCTTGGCGAGGCGGTCCAGCTCGCGCGGCGGCAGGCCGAGCGCCCTGCCCAGGTCACGGATGGCGCTGCGGATGCGGTAGGTGGGGAAGGTGGCCACCAGCGCGGCGTGGTCCGAGCCCCAGCGTTCGTAGACGCGCTGGAAGAGGCGGTCGCGGATGTCGCGGGGGAAGTCGAGGTCGATGTCGGGCAGGCTGTGCATCTCGTCGTTGAGGAAGCGCCCGAGGAACAGCCGCTTGCGGATCGGGTCGATGTGCGACAGGCCGATCAGGTAGCAGACCACGCTGCCCACGCTCGACCCGCGGCCGCGTCCCGGCGGCAGGTTGGCGTGCGCCCGCGGTGAGGCGCCGCGCACCTCGGCGGCGACCTCGACGGCGAGCTGCAGCACCTCGTGGTAGACGAGGAAGAAGCCGGAGAGGCCGTGCTTGCGGATCAGCGCCAGCTCGCGCTCCAGCTGCTCCTCCGCCTGGGCGCGCTCGCCGTCGTCGGGGTACTTGTCGCGGATGCGGTCGTGGCAGAGCTGGGCCAGCCAGCTGTCGGAGTCGTGGCCGGGTGGCGCCGGCGGGGTGGGCAGGCGGTAGCCGAGGTCCGCGGTGAGGTCGAAGGCCAGGCAGCGCTCCGCGATCGCCACGGTATTGGCCACTGCCGACGGAAACTCGCCGAAGCGGCGCAGCTGGTCGTGCGGGCGGCGCAGGTGGAACTCGCTGTTGGGCCGGCGCAGCCGGTGGCTCTCGTCGAGGGTGGTGCGGTGGCGGATGGCCACCAGCGCGTCCTGCAGGCGATGGCGGTCGCGCTCGTGGTAGTGCACGTTGCCGGTGGCCACCACCTCGACGCCGGCGTCCGCGGCGAGCTGCGCCAGCGCCCGGTTGCGGGGGCGGTCGCCGTGCACCAGGTTGTCCTGCAGCTCGACGAAGACGTTGGCGGCGCCGAACCAGTCGATCCAGCGCTGCAGCGTCGCTGCTGCGGCGGCGGTGCGGCCAGCGTCGACCAGGGACGCCATCTCGCCCTCGCGGCAGCCGGTGAGGCAGATCACGCCCTCGGTGTGGGCCGGCACGCGGTGCAGCGGCACGCAGGGCGCGAGCCGGCGGCGCTCGCGGTCGGCCTGCTCGGGCAGGTCGTGGCCGCCGCCGATGCTGGCCAGGCGGCAGAGGTTGGCGTAGCCCCGGCGGGTCTCGGCGAGCAGGGTGAGGTGATGGCGCGGTCCCCGGTCGGGATCCTCGGCGACGGTCAGCTCGATGCCGGTGATCGGCCGCACCCCCGCCTCCTTGCAGCGCTGGGCGAAGAGCATGGCGCCGTAGAGGTTGTCGTGGTCGGTGATCGCCAGCGCCGGGTAGGCGAAGCCCTCGGCCATGGCCTGCTCCAGGATCTCCTCGACGCTCGACGCGCCGTCGAGCAGCGACCAGCAGGTGTGCAGGTGCAGCTCGACGTATGGCGTGGTCAGTAGCGCTGCAGCCACCATCCACCCTCGGCCTGGTCGCGGTACACCGTCAGCGATCGCCCGTCGTCGAGGGCGAGGCGGAAGTAGGTGCGCTGCACCGGGTGGGGACGCCACCAGCCGTCGTCGATGCGCCACACCTCCTCGACGCGGGCGACGCTGCGCCAGGCGCCGCGCACCTCGACGGCTCCCGGTGCGCCGCTGGCCGGGTCGGTGCGCAGCGCCAGTGGCTGCGCCTGGTTCAGGGGTCGAAGTCGACGAGCGCCAGCCGGCGTTCCGGGACCCGGCTCCATGGCTCGACCTCCACGATGCGGCCCACCGGGCAGTAGCCGTAGCGGGTCTTGAGCTGGCGCAGCGCCTCCTCGAGGTGGTCGCGGACCCGCCGGCGCATCACCGGCAGGGACAGCTGCCGTCCCAGGTCGGCGGTGAGCCCGACCAGCTCGATGCGCAGCACCGCGATCGGGCCGGGCAGCTGCGCCTCCTGGAGCGCCTGGCGCAGCACCACCCAGATGCGCTCGCGCTCGGCCTGCGCCTCCTTGAAGGTGAGGCTGCGCTCCCAGCAGGTGCCCTGCTCGGTGTCGGCGCGCACCCGCACCTGGCGGGCGCCGCGGTCGCGCATCGCCGGCTGGCGCAGCGCGTTGCTCAGCGCGTGCTCGGCGACCACCAGCAGCGCCTCGCGGTTGCCCAGCGGCGTCTCCAGCTCGATGCGCTCGGCGACCCGCTCCAGGCGCGGGCGCGGCCACACCGGCTCGTCGTCCTCGCCGTGCGCCAGTCGCGCGGCGCGGGAGCCTTCGGGGCCGAACTGGGCGGCCAGCGCGGCGGGCGGGATGCCGGCCAGCATCTCGAGCGTCTCGACGCCGAGCAGGCGGAGGCGGCGGAGCATCTCGTCGGAGACGGGCAGGATGCTGGCCGGCAGCGGGGCGAGGAACGCCGCCACGTCGCCGGCGTCGCGGCGCACCGCGTGCCACTCGCCGGGCGCGGCGTGGTGCGCGGCGGCGAGGGCGAGGAACTTGTTGGGGCCGACCCCGAGGCGGGCGCCGAGCCCGCCTGGGGCGCAGGCGAGCAGCGCTTCGGCGAGGGCGCGGCCGGTGCCGTAGAGCCGGCCGAGTCCGTGCAGGTCGACGTAGGCGAGGCCCTCGGCGGTCGGCTCGACGCCCGGCGTGGCCTGCTCCAGGGCGGCGAGGATCGACTCGGCGGTGTCCTGGTAGGCGGCGGGCCGGCCGTCGAGGACGTCGAGGGTGGGGCAGCGCAGCATCGCCTCGCGGCTGGCCAGGCCGGGCGCGATGCCGTAGGCGTCGGCCTCGGGGGAGGCGGCCCACACCGTGGCGTCGGGGCGGACCACCGCCACAGGGCGGCCGCGCAGCTCGGGCCGCGCCGCCAGCTCGCAGGCGACGGGGAAGCGGGGCACCAGCAGGGCGCCGATCACCGTTGAGGGTCCTCGTGTCTCGCTCGTGGGCGCGGGTTGTGCCCGGGCTGCCGCCGGGACCCTGGATTATAGCGAACAGACGTTCGCGACGGCGCTCAGAGTGGCAGCGGCGGCCCGCTGCGCTGGCGGCGGAAGCGGCCCACCCCGCCCATCTGCCCCGCCGGGGTGAGCAGCCGCTGCATGTCCAGCCCCACCGCCGACATCAGCGCCAGCAGCACGGCGAGCAGCAGCACCCCGGCGACGATGCGCGCCGTAGTGTCGAGCGCGGCCGGCCGGGCGTTGGCGGTGGCCAGCTGGGGGCTGGGCTGCGGCGCGGCGGGCGCGGGCCCGGCCGATGGGGGAGCGCCCGGCGGTGCGGCGGGTGGCGCGGGCGCGGCGACGCTGGCGAAAGCCGAGGCGGGGTAGCCGCTGCCGGTGGCGCCGCTGTCCTGGGTGGCCGCCTGCTCCTGGGGCACCGAGAAGGTGTCGGCGCTGCTCACCGGCAGGGGCAGCACGGTGAGGTCGGCGGCGGTGGGCGGGCGGAACCAGGCCTTGAAGGGGAGGGCGTGCGGATCGAGGGTGGGCACGATGGCCATGTCCACGGTGCGGCCGCCGCCGCTGAGCTGGCTGGCCAGGATGGCGAAGCGGTAGGTGCTGCCGTCGCTGCTGTAGCCCACCGAGCAGCCGCCCTGCTGCGCGTAGACCCGGTCGTTCCAGTTGCCGCCCTTCTCGGGTGACCAGCTCTCCAGGGTGCGGCAGGCGAGCAGCACCACGGTGCCGGTGGTCGGGTAGTTCTGGTCGATCGTGACCTTTAGGTCGGCGACCGGCGTGGCCGGGTCGACCTCCACCGGCACCGCGCTGGGCAGCTGGTACATCACCGCGGAGAGCTCGGTGGCCCCGGTGGGATTGTCGTGCTGGATGGAGTAGGGGTCGTCGTAGACCAGCGGGCCGATCGACACGTGCAGGTCGGCGGCGTCGGGCGCCTGGTCGGTGGGCGCGTTGGTGCCGTTGAGGTAGTTGGCCTCGGTCCACCAGCCGTACTGCACCAGGCTGGCGCCGGCCGCGCCCACCGGCGTGGCGCCGGGTCCGAGGGCGAGCAGCCCGGCGAGGAGCAGCAGCGGCGCGTAGGCGGCCCGCCGCAGTGCGCGCGTCGTCATGCCATTCCTCCCACAACGCCGGAGCGCTGGATGGCGGCCACGTCGCCGCCGAGATAGGCGCGGACCACCTCCCGGTTGCGGACGACCTCGTCAGGAACTCCGCGGGCGATGACGCGGCCGAGGTCGAGCGCGATCAGCTCGTCGGCCAGCGCGGTGATCAGCGGCATGTCGTGCTCGATGACCAGCATGGCACAGCCCGTCTCGGCGCGAACGCGGCGCAGCAGCGGCGCCAGCGCCTCGGTCTCGCGCTGCGCGATGCCGGAGGACGGCTCGTCGAGCAGCAGCACGTCGGGATCGTGGGCCAGGGCCATGGCCAGGTCGACGATGCGCCGCGACCCGGTGGACAGCTCGCCCACGAACTTGTCGCGGAAGTTGCCCAGCCCGAACAGCTCGACCAGGTCGCCGACGGCGAAGGCCACCTGCCGCTCCGACTCCCAGATGGCGGGCAGGGCAAGCGCCGCGGCGAGGTGGTCGCGCACCGCGACGTGCCGCTCCAGCCCGATGGCCAGGTTCTCGGCGACGGTGAGCGAGGAGAAGAGCTGGGCATCCTGGAAGGAGCGGCCCAGTCCCGCCATCGCCCGTTTCGGCGCCGGCCAGCGGGTGATGTCCTGGCCGCGGAACAGGATCTCGCCGCCGTGCACCGGCAGCAGCCCGCTGACCATGTCGAAGATGGTCGTCTTGCCTGCGCCGTTGGGCCCGATGAAGCCGAGGATTTCATGTGGCCGCAGCGCGAAGCTGACGCCGTGCACCGCGTTGATGCCGCCGAAGCTGCGGGTCAGCTCGCGGGCTTCGAGCACCGGCGGCTCGGCGTCGCCGGCGGGTGGCGGCAGGTGCGCCGACACCGTCGCGTTCGTCGTCGCCGGCGTCGCCCGCCGACCGGGAATCTCCCTGGTGAGCTGGCGCGCCGCGCCTTCGAGGAACACCGAGCGCAGCAGGTCGTGCTGTTCCAGCAGTTGCGGCGCCGGACCCTGGAAGCGCACCTCGCCCTTCTCCATGAAGTAGGCGCGATCGGCCACGGTGAGGGCGACGTTGACCGACTGCTCGACGAGGATGATCGTCGCCCCCTGGTCGTGGATGAAGCGCACCATGTCGAGCAGCATCTCGACCACCGACGGCGCCAGTCCCAGCGACAGCTCGTCGATCACCAGCAGCCGCGGATGGGCGAGAAACGCCATGCCCAGCCCCAGCATCTGCTGCTCGCCGCCGGAGAGGTTGCCGGCCAGCGTGCACAGGCGCCGGGCCAGCTGCGGGAAGCGTTCCAGCACCTGCGCGGTGCGCGCGGCCAGGTCGGTGCGGCGGCGGTCGAGCAGCCAGCTCGCCGCCGTGAAGTGGTCGGCGACGCTCATGGTGGGGAACACCGAGCGCCCGCCGGGAACGTGCACGATGCCCATGCGCGCGGTCTGGTGCGGCTCGGCGCAGGTGATCACCCGGCCGTCGAAGACGATGTCGCCCGACACCGGGTGCACCAGGCCGGAGATGGCGCGCAGCAGCGTCGACTTGCCGGCGCCGTTGGTGCCCAGCAGCGCCACGATCTCGCCCTGCTCCACCTCGAAGTCGACGCCGAACAGCACCTGCACGCCGGCGTAGGCGACATCGAGGGCGCGGCAGCTGAGGAAGGGTCCGGGCTCGGAATGCACGGCCATCAGCCGCCGCCTCCGCCACCGCCCGCGCCCGCCGCACCCGCTGCTGCGGAGGCGGCCGCACCCGCGTCCTGCGGCGCGCGCAGGTGGGGATGCATCTGCGCCTGCCGCAGGCTGAGTCCCTCGCCGCACACCGGGCAGACGATGTCGCAGGTGGCGGCGCGCTGCAGCTCCTCGGTGGCCTCGCCGAGCGCCTTCTCGAATCCCGGCTGGTGCTCCGCCGCGGCGCGGTCGGCGATCAGCGAGGGCACCTCGATGCCGCGGCGCATGGCCACTCGGCGCAGGAAGGCGTCGCGCGCGTCGTGCAGCGATTGGGCGAGGCCGCCCGGGTAGAAGGTGAGCTGCACCACCAGCAGCGGCCCGGTGACCATCAGCGGCAGCACCGCGGACCAGGTCGGCCCGAGCAGCGCGTAGAGCCGCGGGCCGAACACCACCGTGGCCTCCAGCAGCATGGTGCCGAGCACCGCGCAGGGCAGCGAGCCGAGCCCGCCGATGACCGCGGCGAGGAAGATGCCGATGCCGTACTGCGCGCCGTAGTCGGCGGGGATGACGGTGTGGTGCGCGTAGGGGATCATCACGCCCGCCATGCCGGCGATCGCGCCCGACACCGCGAAGGCGGCGAGGCGGGCGCGCGTGACGCGGATGCCGTACACCATGGCGGCGCGCTGGTTGTCGCGCGCCGCCAGCAGGATGCGCCCGCTGCGGAAGTGGCGGAACGCGGCCGCGGCGGCCATGGCCAGCACCAGCAGGCCGAGGCAGACGAAGTAGAAGACGGTGTCGTCGTTGAGGTCGAAGCGCCCGTAGAGCAGCGGCCGCTTGATCGGCGCCGCGTAGCCGATGGGCATGATGTGGGCGCCGACCACGTAGTGGTTGTTGAGCAGGTAGTCGGGCACCACGAAGCCGAAGGCCAGCGTGGTCACCGCCAGGTACATGCCCTGCACCCGCAGCGCGGGCAGGCCGATGACCACCGCCGCCGCCGCGCCGACGGCGATGGCGACGAACAGGGCGACGAAGAAGTCGATGCCATGGTTGGCCACAAGTCCGCCCGACACGCCCGCGGCCATGCCGACGATGCCGAACTGCCCCAGCGAGATCTGCCCCGCCCAGCCGGTGAGCACCACCAGCGAGACGGCGACGATGCCATACACCGGGAGCAGGGTCAGCAGCGGCACGTCCTCGGCGCCGAGCAGCTTGAGCGGCAGCAGGATCATCACCGCCAGGGCGACCGCGCCGATGGCCAGCCTGCCGCCCCACACCTCCGGCCGCCGGGACAGCTGCGAGGGCACGCGGCGGAAGATCTTCACCTCGCGCCAGGTCGCCACGCCGGTGGAGTAAGCGCGGGCGAGCTGGCCGCGACGGGCCAGCAGGGCGGCGAGGATGAGCACCAGCATCAGCGCCGAAGCGACGTCGGGATCGCCGTTGTTGGCCACCGAGCCGAAGATCACCACGCCGATGGCGACCCCCGCGGCCAGCGCCGTCCAGATCCCCTCCATGCCCGCGATCACCGCCGCGGCCAGGCCGTAGAGCAGGGTGCTGAACCCCAATGTGGAGTCGCGCGGCACGCTGATCAGCGGCGCCTGCGCGTAGATGGCCAGCGCGGCCAGGGCGCCGGCGAGGCTCCATGCCAGCGTCTGCACCATGCGCACCGGGATGCCCAGCAACCCGGCGCGGTCGGCGTTCTCCGACGCGGCGCGCAGCGCCACGCCGGTGCGGCTGAAGCGCAGGAACGCCCACACCGCGGAGGCGGCGAGCAGCACCGACACCATGGCGAAGAGCTGGTCACCGGTGAGGATCGGCGCGCCGCGCGAGTCGGTGATGCGCCAGGTCTTCCACGGCGTCGGCACGTAGGACTGCGTCGCCGCGTCCTGCCCCATCCAGATGGGGATGAAGAAGGCCAGGATGGCGAAGCTCTGGGCGATGCCGATGGTCGCCACCGTGGCGATCAATCGCGAGCCGCGGGCGAAGCGGTAGGACATCAGCACGCCGGAGACGAAGCCGGTCAGCGCGCCGCCGAGCAGGGCGATGGGCAGCGCCGCCAGGAAGCTCATCCAGCCGTGGACGTCGATCATGATGGCGACGATGGCCGGCACCGCGCCGATCGCCGCGGCGGCGAAGTTGATCACCCGGAAGGCGCGGTAGATGAGGATGATGCCGACGGCGAGCACGCCGTAGAGCGCGCCCAGCATGACGCCGTTGATGTAGTTGCCGACGGTGAGGTGGAACGTCGCCTGGACCAGGACCAGGAACGCCACCGACAGCGCCGCCCAGCGCGCCGCGGCGGAGCGCAGCGGCGGCGCGCCGCGGAGCCGCTGCACCGAGGACTCCAGCCGGCGCAGCGCCGGCGCCATTGACATCAGGAGGTCCTCATCCGCGCCGGCGGGATGCCGGGCGGGCCCTGGGGCTCGTCGGGGAAGTGGCCGGGGGTGAACCAGCTGGTCGGGCTCGGCCAGCTCACCCAGGTGCCCGCCGCCCTGTTGTACGGCGAGGCGCGGTGCGGGTCCCACCACACCACGCGGACGCTGCGGGTCCAGTGCCAGTCGTCGCTGCTGAACTGGAGCACCGGGTGGTTGCCGCCAGAGATGGCAGGAATCTGCAGGGCCAGCTTCTGCATCGACCAGGGATCGAGGTGGGGCCCGGCGTTCTCGATCAGGGTGGCCATCATCACCCACTGCAGGGCCAGCGAGGAGGCGAGCACGCCGCTGAGCTGGTCGCCCTGGGAGTCGCTGGGCAGCGGGCCGCTGCCGCCGCCGGCGTGCCAGATGCGCGTGCCGGGGTCGTTGTTCTGGTCCTCCTGCGGGTCGGCGACGGTGACGCCGACGGCGTCGTCGAAGGCGCAGGGGGTGCTGGAGTTGCCGTTGGGACACGAGAAGGTGGCGTCGTAGGGCTGCGCCGAGGGGTCCTGGCCCATGCCCTGCACGTCGGCGATGATGTTCTCCGGCCAGTAGTTGTTGTTCTCCTCGCCCTGGTAGGTGAACTCGGGGGCGACGACGTCGCAGATGCAGACCACGTCGGTGGCGGGATTGGTCGTGGTGTCCAGCTGCGCGTTGCCCGCCTGCACCTGCTCGGCGGCGGTGTTGATGTCCTGCGCGTACCAGTAGTGGTGGAAGGTGCTGGGGTTCTCGCCGCAGAGCTGCTGCAGTCGCGGCCAGAGGTAGTTGGTGATGGTGTTCTCGTTGTCCGGCTTGTTGGGTGAGATGAAGCCGAGCACCCGTTTCTGGCCGTTGAACTTCTGGTTGCCGTTCTGGTCGCCGGTGTAGGTGACCACCCGGTTGGAGTTGGCGCTCGACATGCTCGAGCACCACCACTGCGCGAAGGCCTCCTCGATCAGCGTCGAGGAGCCGGTGGCGGAGTAGTAGAAGGGTGCGTTGGCCTTGGCGAAGTCGGCGCTGAAGCCGAGGCCGCCGACGGCGATGGCGCCGTCGTGGGCGATCTCGCTGAAGCACTCCGGGCAGACCGTGGTGAACCACAGCACCATGTACGGCTTGTACTTGGACACCACGCCGTCGATCTCGGGGAGGATGCAGTTGTCGTCCTGGTAGTTGCACTGCCCGGCGACGGTGTCGATGTGGATCCTGCGGCCCCACAGCACGAACTTCTGGTTGAGGAAGTTCTGCACCGCGTGGTCGTACTTCTGCGCCTCCTCGGCGGTGACCAGCTGGTGCTGGGCGTTGAGGATGGCGTTGATCTCGGCACCGTAGTTGGTGATGTAGTCGACGATCTCGATCTGGTTGCCGGTGACGCCCATGCGGTAGGTGGCGCCGCCGTTGGCGGGGTCGGTGCCGCCGGGAGTGCCGGCGACGCAGGGCGGGGCGAACCAGGCGATGGCGGCGTCGAACTCGCGGCCGCCGGTGCAGTGGCCGGTGTCGCCGCTGGCCGCCTGCGGTGCCGCCGCCGCGCCCCTGGCGGCCGCGCCCGCACCGGCCGCACCC
>CAZCJX010000041.1:0-23215 GCA_964499205.1 uncultured Actinomycetes bacterium
CGCGGTAGGGCTTGGGCAGGCTGCCGTAGCCGTGGCGCTTGAAGACCTCGCAGATCGCGAGGTGCACGTCGCGGCCGTTGACGCCCGGGCGGATCATGTCGACGCCGAGCTGCTGCGCCTCGCGGACCGCCTCCCACATGCGCTCGACCTCGGGCGGCGGCGTGCCGCGGACCACGGTGCGGGTCATGTCGCCCCAGTAGCGCGTGGTCTTGTGGAAGGGGAAGATGTCGAGGACGATCGGCAGGCCGACCCGGAGCACCTCGCTGGTGTCCTTGTGGGGGTCGGCGGAGTCAGGGCCGCCGGCGCAGATCGAGCCGTTGGTGGTGCAGCCCAGCTCGAGCAGGCGGGATTCGACGGTGAAGATGAGGTCGTCACCGCTGAGCGGCCTGCCGTCGCGGTAGAGCAGGCCGTCTTTGATGTCGGCGGCGGCGATGACGTCGATGGCGCGCTGCAGCGCCTCCATGCCGGCGTTCTCGGTCTGCTCGATCCAGGCCAGCTCCTGCGGCGTCTTGATGCGGCGCTCGCGGCGGTAGAGGTCGGTGCGGGGGCGGACGTCGACGTCCGCCTGGCGCAGCGTGTCGGCGAGCAGCGCGGGGAAGTCGCTGTCGACGTCGACGGTGGTGAGGCCGTGCTCCCTGCAGACGGCTTCGACCAGCAGCTGCCAGCCCGCCTGCTCGCTGCCCGACTTCTTGAGCAGCTCCGAGAAGTTGAGCTCCTCGACACAGCGGACCTCGTCCGCCCGCGACTCCTTGCGGGCGCGACCCTCCTCCAGCTTGCTGGTCCACAGCGTGGTGTGGCCGGCGTCGTCGACCAGCACCACGGGGTCGGGGGCGAGGAAGCCGGAGCGGTAGAAGATGTTGGGGTGGTGGTAGGTCTCGCCGAAGAGGAGGACGGGGCGGGTGTCGGTCGTCTCGGGCATCGTGCTGTGCAGCCTACCGGCTAGCGCGGCGGCATGCGCAGCGCGCCGTCGAGGCGGATGACCTCGCCGTTGAGGTACTGGTTCTCGACGATGTGCAGCGCCAGCGCCGCGTACTCGTCGGGGCGGCCGAAGCGGCTGGGGTTGGGCACGCCCTGTGCCAGCGCCTGCTTCACGTTGTCGGGGGCGGCGTTCATCAGCGGCGTGTCGAAGATGCCGGGGGCGATGGTGCAGACGCGGATGCCGCTGCTGCTGAGGTCGCGGGCGAGCGGCAGGGTCATGCCGACGATGCCGCCCTTGCTGGCGGAGTAGGACGCCTGGCCGATCTGGCCGTCGAACGCGGCGATGCTGGCGGTGTTGACGATGACGCCGCGCTCGCCGTCGGCGGTGGGCTGGTTGGCGATCATCGCCGCGGCGGCGAGGCGGATGACGTTGAAGGTGCCGATGAGGTTGACCCCGACCACCTTGGCGAACTGCTCGAGGGGCATGGGGGCGCCGTCGCGGCTGACCACCTTGCCGGGGGTTCCGATGCCGGCGCAGTTGACCAGGATGCCCAGGGGGGCGTGGGCGGTGGCTTGGCGGACGGCCGCTTCGACCTGATTTGGGTCCTGGACGTCGGCGGGCGCGAAGTCGTGGCCGGCGCTGCGGGCGGCGTCCTCGGTGTGGGGGAGGTCGAGGACGACCACGCGGGCGCCGGCTTGGGCGAGGCGGGCGGCGGTGGCGGCGCCGAGGCCGGAGGCGCCTCCGGTGACGATGGCTGCAGTGCCGGTGGGGTCCACGGGTGCTCCTCGGTGCTTCGGCTGGCGGGCGGCGCGGTCGCGAAGCGTAGGAGAACCGGCTGGGCGTGCGGCGGGCGCGGCGGGCTCGGGTCGCGAGCGGAGCGGTACAATGCCGCTCCGCCGCCGGCGTGGTCAGCTAGCTCAGTTGGTTAGAGCGCGCGGTTCACATCCGCGAGGTCGAGGGTTCGAGTCCCCCGCTGACCACCACTGGGTCTTGCGCCGGTCGGCGCCGCGGCAGAGAAGCCAGTGCGTGCAGCGCCTGGCCGTGGGCGTCAGGCGGCACTTTGCCACTGGGCCCTCCGCGCGCATCGGCTCGGCGAAGGGTTGGTGCCCGGGCAGCCTTGTAGCGTTCCGCGACTTCTTCCGTGAATAGGCCGAGGTGCCTCAGGGTGACGCAACTTCGACCACAAGGAGGGTCGCCCTTCGCAAGTCCACGTATCCCGGAACATGGACGATCGACATGCCTCGCCGCAGGAAGCGGCGTGGCTGTCTCTCACGTCATCACCGTTGTGTGATCCAAGGAAGGAGGAACCATTCAATGAAGCATCCATTGCGCTTCGGTTTTGCAATCATCGCCGCCGGTGCAGTTGCGGCCTGGACCAGCCCCGCCACCCATGCGCGTGCCGCGGACGGGGACACCATCGCGCTGACGGGCACGGCGACCATCACCAGCGACGGCGCGGGCGACCTGCCGGACGTTCTCTCGGCCAGCGAGAAGCACCCGTCGGTTGACCTCGTGCTCGGCACCGGAGGATTCGGCTTCGCCTCGTCCATTTGCGAGGGCGCGTCGACTGATGACGGTGTTGGTGCGTGCGCTGTCACGGCGAACGGCGGCTTCAGCAACATTGTCTGCGGTACCGGAACCGCGTCGGGAACGGCGAACGTGACCGGCGTGGACTCGGGCACCGTGACCTTCACCATCGTCTTCGTCGGTGGCCAGGGCGTTCTCCTCGGTGCTGGGCTCAATGACGGCGGCACCTTCGTTGGTGCGGTCGAGCTGACGGCGAATGGCGTCCCGGCCGACGGTCCGCTGGACTGCGCGGACGGCTTCACCATCACCGCCGTGGTCGCTGGGACCTAGGACCTAGGCAGGAATCCCGGAAGGAGGGGGCGCATCTCGCGCCCCTCCTTCCATCACGTCAGGCGAGCGCGGATCGGCGGGCGGCTGGTGCTCGGGTGAGCAGTCCCCGGGGCCCGCAGCGAGGCGACGGGGATTGGCGTTTCCGCCGCCAATGTAGCGATCCCTCGGTTCGGCCGTGAATTCATCGGGGCGCCTGGGCACCTCGGACAAGAAGGGGGCGGAGCATGCCGCTCCATCCCTGACGTGAAGAAAGAGAAAAATGACGCGAACGCAATACCTCTCATCCAAGCGCTGGGTGCGTTGTGCACTGGCGGCCGTCGTGGTGGTGCTCGCTCTTCCGCTGGCTCGGTCCAGCTCCTCCGCTGAGCTCCTTCCACCGGCCGGAACGGTGACACGAATCGCTGATTTACCCGACGACTTCGCCAAGTTCGATCCGATCGTCGACAAGCAAAACCATGCCGGCGAACCATCGGCGACCACCCTCGTGCTGGCTGACCCCGCGACACATCTCATTTTCGAGGTCAACACCGCCAACCGAGGCACTGACAATCCACAGGCCAAGGACTGCGTTGACTATGCGCGTCCGGCAGCCTTCAAATCTCTGCTGTATCCCCTGGCAGAGTGGGCCGTCTACGATGCCCGCACCAGCACACGTGTCGCCGCAGTCTGCGGACTCCCTGTTCTGGTGGAGGAGTCGACCCTCAACGATATCAGCAGCCTTGGCTCCGCGGCAGTCATCGATACGACCGACAAAGTCATCTTCACCCCGTGCATCTGCGGGAACGGGCTGTATGCACAAGCGCGGTCGATTCTCGCTGTGGGCGAGCAGCCGCTGGGCATCGCCGGCGACTTCTGCCTCCAGGACCTTCCCCTCAACCAATGCAGCATGCCACAACAGGATTCGGCGAGTGGCTCCTCCGCATCTTTGCCGGTGACAACCGGTCCCGATGTCTATGTGCAAGGACTGAGCTGGTACGCTCCCGGCGACGACCTGATCGCCCTGACGGACAACATGGCGTCTCACTCCACGTCGACGGTCGACCAGAACCTCACCGGGCTCAACCAACCCAATGCGCCGACGGGTGTCGCGGTGACGGACTACCACGTGAGCAGCCAAGGGGGCGTCCTGAATCTGACTCAGCACTGGTCGGTCCACATCCCCCCGAACATCTGCAACCGCTCACTCACCAATCCTCTGGGGACCACGGCTGCGGCCTATCGAAGTGAGAATCCAGACGACCCTGCCCTCTTCATTCCCTGCGCCACGCAACTGGTCAATGCAAGTGGGGCCAAGACGCCGCCCGTGTCGACGGTCGTGAAACTCAAGCTGCGTCCTGATGGTGCGCCGGTCGGCGACCCCCTGTCCGATCCCACGGTGAAGATGGAAGTCGTTGTTGCGCCCGTCCCGTCGGAGGACTTCCTCTTCGATGCCAAGAGTGAGCGCGGCTACATGCTTCCGACAAACACCAGCGATACTGGGATGTCACTCGCAGTCTACGACGGTGGCGACGCCAAGCGTGCAAGCGGCTTCACGTCCCGCGTCCGTGTGGCGGGGTCTGCCTTCAACGCGTACGGCTTCGACAACACCACCGGGCGGCTGTACGTCGACGACCCCCTTAGCGACGGATTGATGTTGGTGGACGGCCGGCTCAAACAAGGCCAGGGATACGCGGCGTATCCATACCCCGGCTTTGCCACCGGCATGAACGTGGCCACCTGGAACATCGCCACTCTGCCGCCGGACGACGCGCATCCCTACACACGCGTGATCCTGCCCAACGTCACTGACGTGGACATGTCGACGTCGATCCCGCCCCTTCCACAGGAGCACATGCGGTCTCTGACCGTGCTGGCGGACCGGGTTCCGGTGAGCACAGATGCGCCACCGGCCAGTGTGGACAGCAATACCTATTCCGGCCAGATACCGGCCGGCGCCGACGTTTCGACGGCCTACTCGGGCCACGCATCTGGGTACGGGATCCATGTGACGAACGTCGGCGGATATTGGGGAGCGGTTGAGAACGCCGTCGGCGGCCGCCCTGCACCGCTTCCGGCTGCGACGGATCCCTTGGACCTGGCCGGCGGAGCGGTTCCGGAGAGCAAGCTGGCAGATGGCACTGCGCAGGCGACCGCCACGTCGTTGTCGGACGTCAACGGCAATGCCGCGCGGACCTATCGCGCCTGCACCAATGGTCTGTCGCCGCTGGGCTGTGATCCTCCACCCGGGTGCGCCGTTCCCGGCCATGGCGATCCATGCGGCGACGCAGTTGGGGGAGTGAGCTCACAGCCCTGTCCCTCGCCGGACACGACCGCCGGACGCTGCCAGCAACTCGAGGCGGCGAGCACTGCTCAGCAATGGCCCTACCCCACGGCTCAGTGCAGTGATCCCGGGCCGCAGAACCTCGAAGGAAACCATGTCGTCCATGGCACCTTCTACACGCCAGAGCATTCCACTGACCCTTCGGCAACACCGGAGCCCCAGCAGGCGGCGCCCGTGGATTCCGGTGCCAGTGCGCGTGCCGACTGCTCCGACGGGAGAGTTGTCGCCGCCGGGCAGCTGGGATGCAGCCGTGTGTCTCTTCCCGACGCCTCGCACGCCTCTCCTCCCGACGTCGGATGCGACGGATCTCCCCAGGATCTGAGCATCGGAGGTGCCAACCTCGCACCGCAGATCACCGTTGCCAACGCATGGACGACTACGTCCATCAGTCCTCCGGTCGGCGGAGTGGTGGTGAGCACGGTCACGGCGGTGGCGCAGGGCATTCACATCGACCTGTTGGACGGCGCATCGCTGAGCATCACGCAGGTCGAGCAGGACGTCTGGGCCGAAGCGGGCGGTCGTAGTGGCACGGCACATACGAACCGTCACGTCTCGATTCAGGGAATCACGCTTCACCAACCCGGTGAGCCGGACTCCCAACTCTGTGTCGACTCGGCGGGCTGCTCGGGTGACCAGGGACTGCTGGACAAGCTCAACGAGCTGGACCCGTCGCACCTGTACGTGATCCTTCCTCAGCCCGACGAGCCCTTCGGCACCGAGCGGGACGGTATCTCGCCGGCAGGGTCGCCAGGAGGCTATCTGGCCCAAGTGTGGGCGAGCGGGGCAGAGCAGCAGGGCGACAAGCAGTTCAACGACATGAACGGTTGGAGCGGGACCGAGCAGGAGCTCCTTCCTGCCCTGCGCATCGTGTTCAACAATCCCGGGGAAGCGACGGAGAGTCGCCTCGTGCTCGACTGGGCAGGCGTCGAGGCCGATGCCAGTCTCGGGGTGCAGGTCAACGATGCATCGGTCGATGCTTCCCCCACCTCGGTTGAAGCGACACAGGCGATGGTCGAGGCGGGCGTCCCTCCGTCCCAGACCTATGTTCCCGGCACCACGGGCCTTCCCGGGCAGTCCCCGGTGGCGGCGAATGTGTACCCGTCTGGATTGCTGGGCGTCCTCGAACGAGCCTTGACCGGCCTTGGCTGGCTGGTACGGTCGCCATTGGGTGGCCTGCAGATGGCGGCGTTCCTGATGTTGCTCGGTCTTCCCGTGGCGTTGATGCGGCGCCGCTGGGCTGGGCGCTGAACCACAAGCGAAGGGCTATTCGTACGAAATGACAAGTACACCTGAACCCCAGGACCGGCACGTCCGCGGCTTTCCGCCCGCGATCGGCTGGATCCCCATCCTCGTCGGCCTCAGCGTGGTCACCATTGCGTCCGTCGTCGCCTTCGTGCCGCAGTACGCCAACCGCCAGATCGTCGGAGTCAGCCAGGCCGCCGGCAACGGCCCGGTGGCGGGCTCGAACGGCGGCCCGCAAGCGGCGTCCACAGGGTCCGCCGGGCATTACGTCACCAGCGGAGGGAGCAACGGCGGAACCAGCGGTGGCGGATCAGCGGCTGGCGGGACCACGGGTGACTGCGCGCGCACCAGCAACGCCGGCGCGACCGATGTCGGTGTCACCGCTCATGAGATCAACGTCGCCACCACCGATGTGACGACGGGTGTCGGCTCGTCCTTCCTCGGTCAGGCGGTGGAGGGAATGAAGGCGGCCATCGCCCGCGTCAACCAGGCGGGAGGCATCTGCGGTCGTACCATTGTCCTGCACAGCGTCAACGACGGCTGGGACGGTCCCACGGGCTCCGGCGACATCAGCAAGTTCGTCGGCGGCAACAACATCTTCGCCCTGGTCGGCGAGCCCGATTCCGAGGGCCTCAACGCGGCCGAGACGGCGGGGACCATCGATCGTGCCGGCATACCCGTGGTCGGCACCGACGGCATGCTCGCCGCTCAGTACACCGATCCGTGGATCTGGCCGGTGGCCGCCTCCACGGTCACCAACATGCACATCGCCGCGCAGTACGCCGTGCAGTCGCTGCATGCCACCCACGTCGGCATCGTCTACGACGACCGGTACAAATTCGGGCTCGAGGGTGCGGGCGCGTTCAAGTCCGAGATCCAGCGCCTCAGCGGCGGCACCCTGCAGATGGGTGACGACTGCTCCACCAGCTTCTGCGGCATCGACCCGGATTCGACCGACTACTCCAGCTCGGTTCAGCTCTTCGACAAGGCGTGCGGCACGTCCAACGGTGCCAAGCCATGCGACCTGGTTGTCATGCTGCTTGAGCCGCTGCCGATGCAGAACTGGATGAAGGACGAGGCCAGCGGCGGCACGACCTGGTACAAGACCCTGATGGGCGGCGAGCCGCTCTTCGACGACAACCTCGCCTCCAACTGCGGCCAGCCCTGCGCCGGCATGATCGTGTGGACCGGCTACAAGCCGGACATCCCGCCCTTCGACGGCGCCACTCCCGTGTACACCTATGCGCATGACCTGAAATCCGAGTGCGCCTCGTGTGATCCGCACAACGAATTCACCGAGGGCGCCTACCTCGGGACGCAACTCTTCATCGCCGCGTGCCAGAAGGTGGGCGGCAACCTGACCCGGGCCTCCCTGAAGCAGGTCCTGGACTCGGCAACGTTCGACCTGGGACTCTCCGAGCCGCTGCACTACGGCAGCTCGCTGCCACACCTGGCCAACACCCATATGGCAGCGTTTTCAGCCAACACCTCGGGCACCTTCAACGGCTGGAACTACCTGACCACCGGCTTTGTCGCGGATCCCCATCCCGGCAAGGACATGAACGCCCAATAGAGCGATGAGCACCCTGCTTCTCTACATCGTGCTGTCGCTGCCCCTGGTGGGCGCCTACGCGCTGCTGGGCATCGGCATCACCGTGATCTACCAGGCGTCTCGCGTGCTCAACCTCGCCCACGGGGCGATGGCAATGGCGGGCGCCTATTCGATGTACCAGCTGAGCCGGTGGCATCTGCCGCTTATCCTCGCCGTCGCCGGCGGCATTCTCATGGGCGGCCTGCTCGGCGTGGTCATCGAGAGGGTCTTCGTCCGTGCCCTCCGGTCGTCGGGCCCCACCACACAGACCGTCGGCACGGTCGCCGCGCTCACACTCGCCATCGCCCTGGCGGGACGCATCTGGGGAACACTCCCCGTGAACGCGCCAACGATCCTCCCGGCAGGTGCCCTGCGCGTCGGGGACGGGTTCGTGCCCTGGACGCAGTTCGGCATCTTCCCGATCAGCATCGCCGGCGCGGCGCTTCTCTTCGCGCTGTTCCGCTACACCGACATCGGCCTCGCCATGCGCGGAGCCGCGCAGAACCGGCGCGGTGCGGCGCTTCGCGGCGTGGACCCAGATCGGACGGCCACCCTCGCCTGGCTGCTCGGCGGCACCTTCGCCGCGCTCGCCGGGATCCTGCTCGCGGGTGCGACGGCGCTCGACCCGTTCAGCGTGTCGCTGGGGGTGTTGCCGGCTTTCGTCGCCGCGCTCATCGGAGGGCTGGAGAGCATGCCCGGGGTGTGCGTCGGCGCTCTGATCGTCGGCATCGTGCAGGGCATGGTGCCGTACCTCTCGTCGTTGCCCCACATCGGATCGGTGGTCCACGGACAGGGAGCGCCACAGCTCGTCCTGAGCGCTCTCGCCCTGGTGGTGATGGCCCTGCGCGGTGTGCGTCTCTCCACCGCCACCGACCTGCGGAGCGAGCTGTGACTCCGAGAGCACGGTCCACCGTGGTTCGCACGCTGCTGATCTCCGCACTGCTCGTCTGGCCGGTGCTTCCTCAGGTTCCCTACGACTTCCTCAATACCGCCGTGCTCGCCACCGAGTACGGGGTCGTCGCGCTGTCGCTGGTCATGCTCGTCGGCCTGGTCGGGCAGATCTCGCTGTGCCAGGCGGCACTCGTCGGCATGGGAGCATTCGTCAGCGCCCTGGCAACGCGCAGGATGGGCGTCCACTTCCCGCTGACATTGGTATTCGGCATGGCCTCGGGGGCTTTCACCGCGGCGGTCATCGGGGTGGTCGCCCTGCGCGTGCGCGGCCTGTATCTCGCCGTCGCCACGCTGATTTTCGGCTATCTCTGCGACCAATACCTGTTCGCCCAGCCCTGGCTGGTGCAAAGCCAGAGCGGCACCAGCATTCCCTTCGAGACCATCGGAAAGCCGGGCACGATTCCTTCCTTCGATCTCGCCGACCCACACGTCTTCTACTACGTGGCCCTGGGCATCCTCGTCCTCGCGCTCTACAGCGTCGCCAACATCCGCGATTCGCGGATCGGGCGCGCTTTCGCGGCGGTTCGAGGCAGCGAGGTGGCTGCCGCGTCACTTGGCATCGACGTCGTGCGCGTGAAGCTGCTCGGGTTCGCCTGTGCAGGTGCCCTCGCCGGGCTGGGGGGCGCTCTGACACTGACGGCGAGCCGTTCGGTGGCGCCGGATCAGTTCAATTTCATGAACTCGCTCTATTTCCTGGCGATCGCCGTCGTGGGCGGCCTGCGAAGCCTTGGTGGCGCCATCGCATCGGCTCTCCTCTTCGCGCTGCTCGTCGGCGAGGTCTTCTTCCGCTTCCCGGGGCTGGCCGACTACCTCGACGTCATCTCCGCACTCCTGCTCACCAGCGTGCTGCTCTTCTTCCGCGGCGGCCTCGGCGCGGTACCGGAGAAGCTGCCGGTCCTCGCCCGACGCATCCGCGAGGCGCTCCAGCCCCTGCTGGCCCGGCCGACCGGCGTCGAGGCGAGCGAGCGACGCTCGGCGATCCTCGCTCCCGTCCGGACCACAGCCAATCGCGCCCGGCAGGCGGCGCTCAGTGCTGTTCGGCCGTTGTCAGCGGCGGTTGCGGCGGTGCGGCCAACCAGGCTCGTCCCGCGGAAGTCCGCGAACGGTCTGGCGGTGCTGGCGGCGCCCGCCGCCGGTGGCCCGGCGGTACCCATCGACGTGGGAGCGATCGCCGACGAGATCGCCTCTCGTCGCCGCGCTCGCAACGGTGCAACTCTCCACGTGGAGCACTTTGATCTCGACCGCGACGCCGACGTGAACACCGAGACACTCGTGCCCATCGCCTCGGTCGGGGAGCGCATCGCCGGAGAGGCATCGCCCGATGGACGCCGTGAACCCGTCCTCCTGTCGGCCGACGGCATCACCGTACGCTTCGGCGGTCTCACCGCGGTGAACGACGCCTCGCTTCGGGTGTGCGCCGGCGAGATCGTCGGACTCATCGGCCCCAATGGCGCCGGCAAGACCACGCTGTTCAACTCCATCCTCGGCCTCAACTCTCCGGCCGCAGGACAGGTCACCCTCTTCGGACACGACGTCACCAGGTGGGACGTGCATCGCCGCGCGGCGCTGGGCGTCGGACGGACGTTCCAGATCTTGCAGCTCTTCGGCGACCTCACCGTCTTCGACAACCTTCTCGTCGCGACACACCTGCAGAACCGAACCGGCATCTGGGGCGGGCTGGTCGTCTCGGCGCGGGCCAAGCGCGACGAGGCTGCGGCTCGTGAGCGGGTGCGGGCGGTACTGGAGCTCATGGAGCTGGAACACGTCGCCGA
This sequence comes from uncultured Actinomycetes bacterium, assembly GCA_964499205.1. Lineage (GTDB taxonomy): Bacteria > Chloroflexota > Dormibacteria > Aeolococcales > Aeolococcaceae > DASRDZ01. The sequence goes on from CAZCJX010000041.1 coordinate 10,653, forward strand.
CCAGAGGGTGGCCGGCCTGCCGTTTGGCGTGCTGCGCCTCGTCGAGGTGGCTCGCACCCTGGTTTCCGGCGCACGGCTGGTCTGCTTCGACGAGCCGGCGTCCGGCCTCGACTCCGCCGAGACGGAGCGGCTCCTGGAGTGGTTCCGCTTCCTGCGTCGGATCGGCATCACGCTGCTGGTCATCGAGCACGACGTGAGCTTCGTCGTCCGCCTCTGCGACCACATCTACGTTCTCGACCAGGGGCGCCTCCTGGCGTCCGGCCCCCCGAGCCAGATCCAGCGCGATCCGGCCGTCGTCGCCTCGTACCTGGGTGCCGCCGTGGACGTTGCCTGAGCATGTGACCGAGAAGGGAAGGACGCGTTCAGGACGAATCTGAACGCGATGGGAGTTGTTGGGAAGGGAGATGATGCGAATGCGGAGAAGCGCGCGACCCCGGGAGTCGAACCGCAGCCTCGTCGACATCGAGGAGACCTCACGACGGAGCCGTGACGGCGTCGCCGTGTCGCTGCGCGACGTGTCGTGTCACATCGCCGGGCGCGCTCTCCTGGAACGGATCAGCCTGGAGGTCGACGCGGGCCAGGTTGCCGGCATTCTTGGCCCGAACGGGGCGGGCAAGAGCACCCTGCTCAGTCTCGTCACGGGCCTTCGCCGCCCCACCTCCGGAGAGGCCGACGTGCTCGGCGAGAGGCTGCCCGGCGGTGGAGGTTCCCTGCGCCGGCGCATCGGCGTGGTGCTGCAGGAGACCGCGCTCTACGACGAGCTGACGACGCTGGAGAACCTGCGCTTCACCGCTGCGCTGTACGGCGTGGAGGACGACCGCCGGCGAATCGACGAGGTTCTCGACCTCCTCTCCCTGAGCGCACGCGTCGGCGATGTCGTCAGCACCCTCTCAGGGGGCACCCGTCGTCGCATCGCCATCGCTCGGGCACTGATCCACCAGCCGGAGTTGCTGATCATCGACGAGCCGACGTTGGGCGTCGACGTCGACGCGCGGCATGCCATCTGGTCGCATCTGCGGCTGCTGCGCGCTCGCGGCACGACCATCGTCGTGGCCACCAACTACCTGGACGAGGTCGAGGCGCTGTGCGACAAGGTGGCCGTCCTCCGCGGCGGCCGCCTCCTCGCCTGGGAGACCCCGGCCGAGCTGATCGGCCGGGCCGGCCGCTGCATCGACGTGGACTGCCATCCCGACGAGGTGCTGCTGGTCGGCCAGGCGGTCGCGGGAATGAGCGGGGTCCTGCGCGTCGACACCACGCCCAGTGGGGCGTCGGTGTTCCTCCACGGCGCCACCTCGCCAGACGACGTGGTGCGGATGGTGCTGCGATCCACCACCGTGGGTGGGCTGCGCGTGCGCGCCGCCGACCTGTCCGAGGTCTTCCGCACCCTGGCGACGCCGGCGTGAAACACTGGCGGCGCATCCTCTGGGAAGGAGCGCGGGCGGAGGCGACGCAGCTTCGCCGTTCGCCACTTCTGGTCGTCCTTGCGGTGGTGCAGGCCGTCACCTTCCTTCTGCTGGTCAGCCTCTTCGGACTGACCGGCAGCCGTGCGCCGACCGGTGTCGTGGACGCCGACCACGGCCCTCTCGCCCAGCACTTTCTCGACGATCTGGGTAAGGCACACCGCTCGTTCTCGCTGCGCCCGATGTCCGCCGACGCCGCGGCACGGGCGCTCCGAAACGGTGACCTGGTCGCGGTGATCACCATCCCCGCAGGCTTCTCGACGGCGGTTCTCCACGGCGACACCGTGGCCCTCCCGGTGGACATCGACAACGTCGACGCCGATCTCACCGACGACGTGCAACGAGCACTGCCCTCGGCGATCCTCGCCTTCGGACACGAGCTGGGCCTGCCCGGCATCCGGGTGCAGCCCGCCGAGCGCGACGTCATCGACCACGACACGGGCTTCATTCCCTACCTCGTGGTCAGCGCGCTTGCTCTCGATGCCCTGGTCGTCGCCGGCGTGCTGGCGGCGATCTGCGTTGCCCGGGAATTCGAAACGGGCACCGGGCGAGCCCTGGCCCTGGCGCCCGTTCACCCCTTGCTTCCGCTGGCGGGACGGCTCCTCACCAGCGCCGCGGTGTCACTCGGGGCTCTCGGCATCACCACCGTGCTGGTGGTTCTGCTGTACGGCGTCTCACCCGTGGACTCCCTCGAGCTGGGCCTTGGCCTCGGCGCATGCGTCCTCATCTTCACCTGCTTCGGGGCCGCGGTGGGATCGCTGATCCGCCGCACGCTGCCAGTCACCGCGCTCGTCTTCGGGCTGGCGTTGCCTCTCTACATCGACAGCGGTTCCCTCGAGCCGGAGCGCTTCGACGGCAACGTCATCTGGAGCATCGCCCACGCCTCGCCCGTCTACTACGCCGTGGGTGTGCTCGAGCACGCCTTCCATGCGCTTCAGGTGACGCCCGAGAGCGTGCTCGTCGACGTGCTGGCACTGATGGCCTGGGCTGGCGCGGCGCTCTCGGGGACGTGGTGGATCCTCCGGCGGAGCATGGCGCGATGATCCGGGGCATCCGCGCGATCGCGGCTGTGGACCTGCTCCGCTGGCGACGTTCCCCGTGGACCATGATCGCTGCACTGATCCCACCGCTGGGCATGGCCGTGCTGCTGGCGATGCTGACGCTATCGGTGGGGCGGCAGCCTGTCGCTCTCGTCGTCGAGGGGTCGGGTCCCGAGGCGCAGTCCATGGCCCACACCATCGAGGCGGATACCGAGGCCTATGCCCTCACTGTGACCGACGCCAGCTCGGCGGCGAACATGCTGCACGACCAGTCGGTGGCTGCCGTGATCGTCATCCCGCCGGGGTTCGACGACGCTGTGCGCACCCACCAGGCGACCCTCGACCTGACGTTGAACAACGTCGACGTCGACTTCGCCGACGACATCCGTCGAACGGTGGCTCGTTCTGTCGCCGAGTTCGACGCTCCACAGCTGGGCATACAGGGGGAGATAGCGGGGCCATCGCGCGGCGTCCTGCTGGCAAACCCGTATCGCGTCGCCGTGGCGCAGCGTGCCCTGCGCGACACCAACGTCGATTTCCTGCGGTACCAGGTGCTCCCTGCGCTGGTTCTGCTCGTGCTCAGCGTGGGGCTGATGGGCACCGCTCTGCTCAGCGCCCAGGACTCCGAGACCGGGACGGCGCGCATGATGATCCTGTCCCCGCGATCCGCGTGGACCCTGGTCGCCGGGCGATTCGTGGGCGGGATCGCCGTCTGCCTGGTGGTTCTCATCCCCGTCCTGGCGATCGCCACGGCGCTGGGGATCATCGCGCCCTCGCCGAGCCATTGGCCGGCGGTGCTGGCGGTCTTCGGCGCCACGGCCGTGTGCGCCGCGGGACTCGGGGCCGCCCTGGGTGCGTGGCTGCGCCGAGCGCGAGTCGTCGCCATGGCGGCCTCCATCGTTGCGACCTACCTGTTCTTCCTCGGCGGTGGCTTCACCACCGTTGCCTTCCTTCCCGGATGGCTGCGGGCGGTCAGCGCGGCGGTACCCATCCGCTATGCCATCGACGGGATGCGCCAGTCGCTCTTCTATCCGGACCTGCGTGGGGTGGGCGGCGACCTCGTTGTCCTCGGTGTGACGGCAATCGTGGCCGTGGTGGTCGGCTCAATGGTGGTGCGGAGGGAATGGGTGTCATGAGAAGCAGGGTGGTGTCAGGCTGTGGCGCGATGCTCCTCGCCAGCAGCCTTGCTCTGTCGACCTGCGGGAGTCCGCAAGGCAAGGCGTCGGACCTCCTCGTCGTCACACCGGATGCGTCACGCCATGGGGACGGTGGGCAGGCGCAGCCGGCGTTGGCCGACTGCACGCCGTTGCCGGAACCGAGTGACGGAACGGCCAGCCAGCTGCGCTTCGACGGACCGTGCTCGTTCGTCGAGACGCGGGCCGTTCAGTGCGTCAACAAGACGGACGACTACTACGCCTACATCCACCGCAGCCTTCCCGACAACGCCCAGCTCTCGGCATTGATCAACGTGGAGAAGTACAAGGGCCCGGGAACGTACACGAAGAACAGCGTCGTGTTCATCCAGGTGGCACGCCAGGGTGTCCTCTACGAGTGGCGCCAGGAGTCGGCCACCCTGACGGTCAGTGACGGAGGCAACCGGGTGGCGGTCGCCTCCGGTACCCAGGTGCCGCCGCTCTCGGGCAACCCCGCCCGTGGCGTCGAGACCGCAGAGGGCACACTCGTCTGCACCAAGTAGGTTGGGAGGTGGCGGGGGCGGCCGGCACGTCTACGCCCTCCGCCCCAGTCCCCGGATCCGGCCCAAGGGCAGGAACCGGCGCACGGCCGCAGCGACCAGCAGGGCAGCGGCGACCACGACGGCAATGACGACTGCCCGTCCGACTCGGGATTCAGCCGTTGCACTCGTCGCTCGCGCACCGGTGGCTGTGGTGCCAGGGTCCCCATTCGGGGCCTGACCGCCCGCGCCCGCCTGACCACCTGCACCGGAGCCCGATCCGGTACCGGCATTGGCCGCTTGGCATCCTGAGCAGGTGGGGTTGCTGTTCTTCCCCGCGGAACCACCGCCGCCACCGTTCGAGGTGCCGAGGCTGCTCGTGACGGCTGGACAGGAAACCTGCCAGGAGTGGCCGTCGGTGCTGCAGAGGAGGCCAGCATGGCCGTAGCCGTCGTAGTACCCGGCGAAGAGCCGACCGTCTGGCGCCACGGCAACAGCCTGGGCGCCACCCTGAAAGGGTCCGGTGTTGACCAGCGGTGACCAGGTGGTCCCTCCGTCGGTGGTTCGATAGACGCCGCCCGCCGCAGCGGCGGCGTTTGTCGTCCTCACCGTCTGCCAGACTGCTGCATACGCCGTGTGCACCGTTCCGCTGTCACGGTATCCCGGTGCCAGCGCCATCATGTTGGTCGTGGTGGTGGTCGTACTGCTGGTCGGTGCAACGGTGAGCGGAGTGAAGGTCACGCCGCCGTCGGTCGATTTGGAGATGCCGAAAGGCGTGACCGCAAAGACCGAGCCATGTTCGGCGTAGTCGCCCGACGGCAGGAAATACGCTTGCACAGCTTGGATCCCGTTCTGGTCAGCTGGCCAGGGAAGCGGCGTTGGATTGGTGCAGGAGAGCGAGGCGTCGCAGTGGAAGACCAGTGGTTGCCGCGTGTGTTGGTCCACCCCGATCAGGAGGGCCGCACTGAAGGCACCGGCGGAGGGAAACTCCGGCGACGCCGTGAAAACCAGGTCCAGTGCTGAGCCGTTGGAACCGCTCACCGAGGTGGTGCCGCCGTTGCGCAGCAGGTAGTCGTCACCCTTCTCGGATGCCACAAGGACGGCCTGATCGCGCGGGTAGCTTGGCAAGACCGACGGCACGCCGAATGCCCCCACGGGCAGCCACGTCTCCCCATCGTCATCACTGCGGACCAGCGCGCTCGTCGGGACGTTGCCGGGAAGGTACAGGGCGTCATGCCCTCTCCCGTCGGACCCGATGACCACGCGACCGGGCTGGCCGCCCTTCATGGCAGCCTTGTGCCACGACGCGCCACCGTCCCGACTCACCCAGAGATGGGTGCAGTCCTTTCCGCTGTAGCAGGTCAACGAGGAGCTGAGGGCAACCACCAACCCGCTCCGCTCGTAGCCCGGTGACACGGCCAGCCACTGGACCATCTCGTTCCCGATTGCGGATGGGGGAGTGTTCGCCGCCGGGGACTGCGCCGCCGCCGGAGTCAGCAGGCCGATGCCTGAGGCCAGGGCCAGGGACAGCGCGGTCCCGAGCACGGAACAACGTCGCCAGTTCAGTTCCATCTCATACCTCATCCACATTCCTTCCCAGCAGCGGATGCTGGGTCGCGCCCACCATCCGGTTCACTCACGCTTCACCGGGCAAATCGCTACTGGGGTCGCAGTTGGCTGCACACATCCGTTCGTCACACCCACGGGTGATGACGGCGCCCCGGGCCTCCCGCTACACTCGCCGGACAGCACATGACCGCCGGCCCGCAGGGGGTGCCGATGCCGACAGCCGTGGAGACGACTGCCTAGATGTGGCGCTACGTGGTGCGCAGGCTGCTGCTTGGGCTGCTGACCATCCTGGTCATCACCTTCGTGGTCTATGCGCTGCTGTGGGCGCTGCCGGAGAAGCCGTACGCCTTCCTGATCAACCGGCCGAACCAGTCGCTGGCCCAGAAGCAGGCGATCATCGCTCGGTTCGGGGCGGACAAGCCCTTCATCTACCAGTACGGCATCTTCCTGAAGAACCTGCTGAAGTGGCCGCCCGACCTCGGTGAGTCGCTGACCCAGCACACGTCCGTGGCCAACGCCATCGGCCTGCGCGTGGGCAACACGGCGATCCTGATGATCACCTCCTACATCGTGACCCTGATCATCGCCATCCCGATCGGCATCATCAGCGCGGTGCGGCAGTACAGCAAGCTGGACAACATCGTCACCTCGCTGTCCTTCGTGGGCATCTCGCTGCCGAACTTCTGGTTCGGGTCGATGCTCATCTTCGCCTTCGCCGTCTTCCCCCACGAGCACGGGTTCCCCACCATCTTCCCCGAGGGCGGGATGCACGCCAACAACACCACGGGCATCCTCGACCTCGCCTGGCACCTGGTCTTACCCGTCATCGTCCTCGCCGTGCAGTACATCGCCCAGTACGCGCGCTACATCCGCTCCTCGATGCTCGAGGTCCTGTCGCAGGACTACATCAGAACGGCCCGCGCCAAAGGGCTCGCCGACCGGCGGGTGGTGCTTCGCCATGCCCTGCGCAACTCGCTGCTCCCACTCATCACCCTGATGGGCCTGGACATCCCGCAGCTCTTCGTCGGCGCGGTTGTCACCGAGTTCGTCTTCAACTGGCCCGGGATGGGACGGCTCTTCGTCGACTCGGCGGCGGCCAACGACTACTCGATCCTGATCGGCATCCTGCTGATCCTCAGCGTCTTCGTGGTCATCGGCAACCTGCTCGCCGACCTGGCCTATACCTGGGCCGACCCGCGCATCTCCTACGAAGCCTCCCGCTGAGGGACGAGTCTGCTTGCTGGCCTCGCCAGACCGATGCGCAGGCCCGGCGCGACAACCCGAGTCGTCGCAGCTGCCAGGCCGTCGGCGCGCAGTGCCGCAGCGACGGACTGAGCGGCGGCGGCACTGTCACAGATGGCGGCGCACACGCTCCCACTGTGGGCGATGCAGACACCGAGGACGCCGCGGGCGCCCAGCCGCTGCGCCACCGCGCACACGGCGTCGAAGGTGGGATGGGGCAGTCGCGCCTGGTTCAACACGGCGGATTGGCTGGCGATCCGGGCCAGCGACGCGCCGTCGCCGGCCCGCGCCGCCGCGACGGTGCGGCGCACCAACTCCGGCGGCAGCGCCTCGCCGGGTCCGCGCGCGTGGTGGAGCGCCACGGTGTCCACCGGCGTGCCGCTGTCGACCATGGCCAGCGTCCAGTGCCGCGGCGCATCGCCGAGGTGAACGGCGCGCGTGCCGCTGAGGTGGTCGACGAGCCACAGGCCCGGCAACGGGCTGGAGTCGCTCGGCTCCACCGCTGTCATCAGCCTGACCAGCTCTCCGGGCGCAATGCGAACACCGGCGGCCACCGCGACGCCGGCGATGACGCCGGCGACGTCCACCGTGCTCGATCCCATGCCACGACCCGGCGGAACCTCACCGCCGAGCTCCACCACGGCACCGCCGCGCCAGCCGACGCGGTCGAGCGCCAGGTCGAGAGCGGCGCGCGCCTTGGGCAGCGAGGGCGTCACGGACACCATCCCCGCATCACCGGCCAGCGCGACGCGCACCGTGCCGGCCAGGTCGATGGGCAGCGAGACCAGCAGCGGCCCCGCGGCGTCGACGCCCTGCAGCAGCTCGCCGCAGGTGGCGGGGACGCGCACCTGCGCCTCGGCGAGGATCTCGGCGGTCACGGTGCAGCGGCCTTGAGCCACAGCGGCAACCCGGCGACCACCAGGACGACCTCGTCGGCGAGCGCGGCGAGCTCCTGGTTGGCCGAGCCCAGCCGGTCGCGAAAGACCACGCCCGCCGCCGTCGACGGCACCACACCGAGCCCTGCTTCGGCGCTCACCACCACGCTGAGACGCGAGGTGGCGCACCTCGCCGCCGCCGCGACCTCCTCGGCGAGCCGCCGCGCGGCAGCGTCGTCGCGCGGCTCGGCGAGGGACAGCGCGAGCTCGAAGCCGTCGAGGAGCAGCGCCTCGTGCTGCCCCGCCTCGCGCAGCGCGGCGGCGACGTCGACGCCGGCCTCGACGGTCCGCCACGATGCGGGACGCCGGGCGCGATGCGCCGCGATGCGGGCATCGACGCCGTCATCGCCGGGGAGCAGGGTGGCGACGTAGGCGACGTCGGACGCGCCGCAGTCGTGGATGCGGCGCTCGGCGTAGGCGCTCTTGCCGCTCCGCGCGCCGCCGAGCACCAGCAGCAGGTGGCTCACGGCACGCCCTCGGCGATGATCCGGTGCAGCAGGTTCATGTCGAGTGCGGCAGCAACTGCGTCGGCGAGGCGGTCGAGCTCCTCGTCGGGTCCCGGCACGGGCGCTCCGGGAGTCCACGGGCGACCGCGCCGGGCGGCGACGGCGGCGAGCAGTCCCCGGCGCAGCGCCGCGCCGTCGAGCAGGCCGTGCACGTGGGTGCCGGCGACCCAGCCGTCGCGGCTGGTGGCGCCGTCCTCGCGGTCGCCGTCGAGGAGCAGCGGCGCGTCGACCGGCTCGGTGCGGCCGGCGTGGATCTCGTAGCCACGCACCGCCGCGCCCGCCACCATGGCCAGCAGCCCCGCCCTCGGCAGGACGCGCCCCCCGACCTGCCGCACCACCTTCTCGGCCGACATCCGCGTCGCGGTCGGCAGCAGGCCGAGCCCCTCGCTGCGCCCCGGCTCGCCGTGGTCGGTGCCGTCCGGATCGTCGATGTGCATGCCGAGCAGCTGGAAGCCTCCGCAGATGCCGAGGACGGCGGTGCCTCGGGCGCGCGCGGCGGCCAGGGCACGGTCGAGGCCGGCCGAGCGCAGTGCGTAGAGGTCGGCCCGAGTCGCCTTGCTCCCCGGCAGCACGACGAGGTCGGGATCGCCGAGCCGGTCGCCGTGGTCGACCAGCCGCACCCGCACACCGGGCTCGCGGAGCAGCGCATCGCAGTCGTCGAAGTTGCTGATGCGCGGCAGGCGCAGCACGGCGACGTCGAGCCCCGCGGCACCGGCACTGTCGCCGGCGAACGCCTGTGACAGGCCCAGCGAATCCTCCTCGGGCAGGCGCAGGCCCTCGATCCGCGGCACGACACCGAGCACCGGCAGGCGCGCCCGCCGCTCCAGGAAGGCGACGCCGCCGGCGAACAGCGAGGCGTCGCCACGGAAGTTGTTGACCACCATGGCCCGAACGTGGCGTCGCTCGACCGGCCGCAGCAGCGCCAGCGTGCCCAGCAGCGCGGCGAAGACGCCGCCGCGATCGATGTCGCCAACCAGCAGCACCGGCGCCCCGGCGTGGCGGGCGACGCGCATGTTGACCAGGTCGCGATCGCGCAGGTTGACCTCGGCGGGGCTGCCCGCGCCCTCGATGACCACCACGTCGCAGCTGGACCGCAGCCGGTCGAGCGATTCCGCCACCAGTGGCCACAGCGTGGGCTTGCGCCGGTGGTAGTCGCGCGCCGACATGCGCTCCACGGCGTCGCCGCGTAGCACCACCTGGGCGCGCGAGTCGGTCTCCGGCTTGAGCAGGATCGGGTTCATGTCGCGGGTGGCAGGAACGCGGCAGGCGAGGGCCTGGAGCGCCTGGGCCCGGCCGATCTCGCCGCCGTCGTCGGTCACCGCGGCGTTGAGCGCCATGTTCTGCGCCTTGAAGGGCCGCACCGACAGGCCCTCGCGGGTCAGGATGCGGCACAGCGCGGCGGTGAGCAGCGACTTGCCGACGCCCGACGCGGTGCCCTGCACCATCAGCGTGCGCGCGGTCATGGCACCTCCAGCACCGCGTTCCACCGCGAGACGGCAAGCGGCGTGTCGCGCTGCACGCGCAGCTGCGCATGGGGCACGCGCACCTTCCACGCCTCGCTCAGCCCCAACCCGCGGGCGGCGCCGAGCGCGGCGCGGATGACGCCGCCGTGGCAGACGACGAGGACGTCGCCAGCCTCGCCCTCGACGAGGTGCAGGTCGAGCATCGCCGCGGCGACGCGGCGCCACAGGCTGCGCGGGTCCTCGCCGTTGGGCGGCACCGGCCAGCCGACGCGGGTCCACTCGGCGGCGGTGGCCGGGTGCCGTTCCTCGACCTCGAGCCAGGTGAGCCCGGTGATGTCGCCCCAGTCGAGCTCCTGCAGGCGGGCGTCGATGCGCGGCGTCGCCTCGGGGACGGCGATCGCGGCGGTTTCGCGGGCGCGACGCAGTGGCGAGCAGATCACGGCGGCCAGGCGGCGCCCGTGCAGCAGGCGCCCGGCGGCGGCGGCCTGGGCGCGCCCCTGGTCGTCGAGCCCGGGGTCGCTGCGGGAGCCGACGAAGGTGCCGTGCGGTGCGGTGGTGCGGCCGTGGCGGAGCAGCAGCAGTCTCATGCGCGGCGCGCCTCCTCATCGGCGGCATCGGCGCGCCTGCGCAAAGCCTCGCGCGCGGGCGACAGGTCGCCCAGTGCGGCGGAGAGTGCGGCGATCACGCGCGCGATGTCGTCAGGGTGCGGCACGGCGATGCGGATCCAGCCCGGCAGGCCGAGGTCGCTGCAGGGGCGCACCCGGATGCCGTGCCCGGCGATCGCCCCGCAGGCGCGCGTGTCGTCGCCGACGTGGGCGCAGACGTAGTTGGCGGCGGCGTCGGTGCAGCGGATGCCGAGCTGGTCGAACGCCGCGCGCAGCGCCAGCCGGCCCGTGGTCGACGCCGCGCGCGTGGCGCTGCGGTGCTCGGCGTCGGCGAGCCCGGCGACCGCGGCGGCGATGCCCGCCGTCGAGACGCACCACGGCGGGGTCAGCGCGCGGAGCGCGTCGGCGACGTGCGGCGGAGCGTCGAGGGCGGCGACCCGCAGGCCGGGGAGGGCGAGGTCCTTGGTGAGCGAGCGCAGCACCACGGCGCCGTCGCCGGCGGCGGAGCGGCGGTCGTCGCAGAAGTCGAGGAAGGCCTCGTCGACGACCCAGGTGGTCTGCGGTGTGGCGGCGACCAGGTCGAGCACGTCCTCGCGCGGCACCGGGACGCCGGTGGGGTTGGCGGGACGGGCGAGGAAGCCGAGTGCGGCGTCGCCGCGGCGAGCGGCTGCGGCCACGGCCTCCACGTCGACGCGGAAGCCGTCCCGCTCCGCCGCGGTCCAGGTGATCAGCCGTGCACCGCAGGCCAGCGCGGCGCGCGCGTACTCACCGAAGCAGGGAGCCACCAGCAGCGCGGCGTCGCCGGGGCGGAGGTGGGCGAGGGCGACGCGGAGGAGCAGGTCGGCCGCACCCGGGCCGGCGACCACCCGGTCCTCGGCGACGGCGAGCTCGGCGGCGACGGCGCGGACGAGCGCGCCCGCGCGGCGCGACGGGTATCGGTCGACGGGCGCCGAGCGGGCGGCCGCGACGGCGAGGGGCGAGGGGCCGAGTGGCGCGATGGAGGCGCTGAGGTCGAGCAGGCCGGCGCCGCCGCTGCCGCCGTGCGGGGCGTCGGCGAGCTCACGCAGCCAGGGGTGAGGGTCACGCGGCATGGTCGGCGAGCCTCGCAAGGGGCAGTGCCGGTGCCACGCCGGCAGCGGCAGGCTGGGCAGAGCCGGTGCGGTCACACGGCACGGTGGGCGAGCCTCGGAGCGGGCGGTGCCGGTGCCACGCCGGCAGCCCCAGGCTGGGCAGACCCGGTGCGATCACACGGCACGGTGGGCGAGCCTCGGACCGGGTGGTGCCGGCGCCAGGCCGGCGGCGGCAGGCTGGGGAGAGCCGGTGCGATCACACGGCACGGTGGGCGAGCCTCGTGGCCAGCGCCGGGGTGACCGCACCGGCGAGGGCGAGCACCGTCGCCGCGCGGGCGATGCGCACGGCGCGCCCGATGTCGGCCGCGGCGGGGAGGGCGCGGCCGGCGTTGAGCACGTGGTGCCCCGGCTTCTCCAGGCGAACCCCCAGCGCCCCCGCCATCGCCGCCATGGGACGCCCGGCGTTGGGGCTGTCGGTGGCGCCGCCATCGCGACGGAGGAGGCGCAGGGCGGCAGCCGCGGAACCGCCCCCCGCCGGCGCCGCGGCGGCGATCAGCAGCGCGCTGGCCCGGGCGGGGACCAGGCCGAGCAGGTCGTCGAGGCGGGCGGCGGCGCGGCCGCCGAGGCGGTGGCGGTCGCGGTAGCCCACCATGGCGTCGGCGGTGTTGGCGAAGCGGTGCAGGGCGGCCCCGGCGGGGCCGAGGCAGCGGGCGTAGAGGAGCGGGGCGATCACTGAGTCGGAGAGGTTCTCGGCGACGGACTCGACAGCGGCGCTGGCCACCAGCGGGGCGTCGAGCCGGTCGCGGTCGCGGCCGACCAGCCAGCGCAGCTCGTGGCGAGCGCGGCCCAGGTCGCCGTCCTGCAGAGCGCCGGCGACGCGCAGGGCGGGGCGGAGCAGGGTGCGCAGGGCGAGCAGCGGCCACAGCTCGACGGCCTCGACCGCGGTGCGCACGGCGCCCGGGGCCGGCCGGGCGAGCCGCGCCAGCGAGCCGGCGGCGGCC
>CAZCJX010000042.1:0-22204 GCA_964499205.1 uncultured Actinomycetes bacterium
CGACCGGCACCGGCGCGGCGCCGGTCCACCAGGACAACGCGCCCGGCCTCTACACCGTGACGCTCACGGTCACCGACTCAGACGGCCAGCCCAGCGCTCCCGTCTCGCATGCCGTCGCGGTCTCCGCCCCGCCGGCAGCCGGGGGCCGGCCGCGCCGGGCCTCGCCGCCGAGCCGCGCCCGTCATCGCCGGCCTCCGCCGCGCCGCCGGGGCGCTATGCTCCCGCCGTCATGGCCGAGCTCGCCCCCGACCTGCTCGCCCTCCTCCGCTGCCCCGCCTGCCACGGCGAGCTGGTGGTGGAGGCGGACGCCCTGCGCTGCGACGCCTGCCGCCTGCGCTTCCGGGTGGTCGACGGCATCCCCGACATGCTGATCGACGACGCCGAGCGCCTCGACGGGGCGGACCGGCCGGCCGGCGCCGGCTGAGTGCTCCGCGTCCTCGCCGACGCCTCCTGCCTGCGCGACCGGCGCCGCGAGGCGGGCATCGGCCGCTACGCCACCCTGCTGCTCGACGCGCTCCGCGAGGTGCCCGACGTCGCCGTGACCCCCGTCGTGCCGCGCCGCCCGCCGCGCAGCGAGTCGCGGCCGGGCCGCTGGGTGCATGCGCAGCCGGGGCTGGCCTGGCAGGCGTGGCGACAGCGGCCGGGGGTGGTGCACGGGCTGGGCGGTGAGCCGGCGGCCGGCTGGCCCGCGTCGCGGCAGGTGGTGACCGTGCACGACGTTGAGCTGCGCGCCGCGGCCGCCTCCTCGGGTGTTCGTGGGCGGGCGCTGGGGCTCTATGCGGGTGTGATCGAGCGGCGGCTTCGGCGGTGCGCGGCGCTCATCGCGGTCAGCGACGTGGTGGCGACCGAGGTGTGCAGCGCAGTCGGCGTCGACCGCGGGCGCGTGCATGTCGTGCCCCACGGGGTGACGCCCGGGTTCCAGGCCATCGCCCACGCCGACGACGAGACCCTGCGCCGAGCGGCCGGCGTGGGGAGTGGCGACGACGATCCGCCCTACCTGCTGTGGACCGGCAGCCTGCGCAGCCACGACCCCCGCAAGGCCCTCGACGTGCTCGTCGACGCGGTGGCCGGGCTGGGCCCGGGCGCGGTCCGGCTGGTGCTCGCCGGCGCGCCGGGCGCCGAGACCCGCCGCATCGCCACCCTGGCGCGGCGCTCGCGGGTGCGGCTGGTCCTGCCCGGGCACGTCTCCGACGCCACCCTCGCCGCCCTGCTACGTGGCTGCGCCGCCGGGGTGGTGCCCTCGCTGCACGAGGGTTTCGGGCTTCCCGCCCTGGAGGCGATGGCCTGCGGCGCGCCGGTGGTGGCGGCGCGGGCGGGCAACCTGCCCGACCTCGTCGCTGAGGCGGCCGTGCTGGTCGCGCCGGGTGACGCGGTGGCGCTGCGCGACGGCTTGCGCGCGGTGCTCGACGACGAGCTGCTCGCCGCCTCGCTGCGCCAGGCCGGCCCCCGGCGCGCCGCGGGGTTCACCTGGCGGCACACCGCCGAGGCGACGGCGGCCGTCTACCGCTCGGTGGCGACGGCGCCGTCCGGCTAGGCCGGCGGCTCAGCTCGGCGGCGCGGCGTCGCTCCCGCACTTCGAGCCGCTGCGGTACTCGAAGCTGGCCGGCCCGGTGTCGAGCACCAGGGTGCCCGCGGCCGGCTGGTACAGCGTCCAGCTGCCGGACCGCCCCACGACCGTCCCGCCGGCGTGCCCGCCGCTGGAGCGGCTGCGCTGGATGTACTGGTCGCCGTTCCAGTCGATCTCGCCCGGCGCCTGGTTGGGGTACTGCACCGTCACCGCGCACAGGCCCTGCGCGTCGGCGAAATGCACGCCGGCGGGGTCGGGGTGGGTCGCCGCCCAGGGTGCCGGCTGCTGCACCGGCCCGCTGCCGCAGGCCGCCATCGCCAGGGAGAGGGCGGCAAGCGAGCCCGAGGCCAGCGCCCGCAGCGAGAGCCCCGTCGTCGTGCTCAGCGTCAGCGTCCCAGCAGGTCGCCGGCCAGCGCCATGCGCTGGTTCTCGCTCAGCACCACGCGGGCGGAGAGGTTGGGATGGTCGGCAACCAGCGCCACCTCGCCGCCGCCGAGGAACGCCGCGCGCTGCGCGTCGCTGAGCCGGAAGCGCAGGTAGTGGACGCTGCTGGTGCGGTCGGCACGGCTGCGCCCCTCCTCGTGCACCTGGGCTGCCCGCTCGCCGTCGACCTCGAGGTGCACCGCCGCCTCGATGCCGCGCAGCTCGCCGAGCCGCTCGGCCAGCTCGGCGGGGTCGGTGACCTCGAGGAACATCGTCGCCGACAGCTCGCGGTCGCCGGGGATCAGCTCGTTGAAGACGGCGATCTCCTCGGCGATCCGCTCCGGGTCCTCGATGCGCTCGGCCCGGAGCAGCTCCTCGACCACGGCGCGCACCGTCTCGCGGTTCTCGAAGACCATCGAGACCAGGGGGCCCAGGCTGACCCGGCGGTGTCGCTTGAGCTCGATGACCTGGCGGCGTGCCTCGGCACGGACCGGCTCGTATGCGGCCGGAGGACGAACGTCGCTGACGGCGAGTGGCTGCACTGCGATCAAATCCCTCCGGAGCTTTGGCCGCCCGCCGCCTCGGACGGTGGGCGGCTGCGATGGCGCCCGCGACGCGCCGCTGGAATGGGCGCGCCGCGGGCATCCGTCAGAGGCCGACCTCGCTCAGCTCTCGCCGAGGCTGGTCAGGCCCTTGTTGAAGCGGCCGGCGTGCGACTTCTCGGCGCGCGCCAGGGTCTCGAACCACTCGGCGATCTCCTCGAAGCCCTCGTCGCGCGCGGTGCGGGCGAAGCCGGGGTACATCTCGGTGTACTCGTAGGTCTCGCCCTCGATGGCGCTCTTGAGGTTCTTCTCCGTGTCGCCGACGGGCACGCCGGTGACCGGGTCGCCGACCTCCTCGAGGAACTCGAAGTGCCCGAAGGCATGGCCGGTCTCGCCCTCGGCGACGTCACGGAACAGGCCGGCGACGTCGGGAAGCCCCTCGATGTCGGCGCGGCGGGAGAAGTAGAGATAGCGACGATTCGCCTGCGACTCGCCGGCGAAGGCCTCCTTGAGGTTCGCCTCGGTCTTGCTGCCCTTGAGAGATGCCACTGTCAGTCGTGCCTCCTGGTTGCTCGCTGGTGTCCCTGGTTGTTGATGCTTGTGGTGCTCACCCGCCGCTCGAGCAGCGGGCGCAGATGCCGCGCGCGTGGACGCGCACCTCGCTGACGCGGTACCCGGTGAAGTCCTCCCCGCGCAGGCGGTACGGGCCGTCGAGCTGGGCGGGGATGTCCTCGACGCGACCGCAGGACGCGCAGGTGAAGTGGTCGTGCTCGCCGGTGTTGGCGTCGTAGCGGGTCTTGGGGCCGAGGCCGCGGAGCTCGAGGATCCATCCCGCGTCGGCGAGCAGGCGCAGCGTGTTGTAAACGGTGGCCACGCTGACCCGGCCGTCGCGGCGGCGGACCATGGTGATCAGCTGCTCGGCGTCGGGGTGCGACTGGGTGGCGGCGAGGGTGCGGTAGACCAGCCGCCGCTGCGGGGTGAGGCGGCGGCCGCCGGGGAGGGTCGCTGCGGGGAGCTGCTGCTGCTGTGCCATGGCGAGGAGTTGATTCTAGAACGATTCTTAGAATCCGTCGCCTGGCCGGGCTCTGGCGTCGCGGCTGCGGGCGGCAGCGTACGACAGGGATGTGGCGGCTTGCACCGGCCGCCGGGGCCGGCTTGCATCGTGCGCTGGGGCCGGCGTATTGTTGACTAAGCTAATCGGGAAAGTCGGCTTTGGCGAGGTATCACATGGGCACGGTGCCCTTCGACCGCAGCGTCCTCAAGGTCAACCAGGTCATCCTCATGGCCGGGCTGATCGCCGGCTGGGCCGTTTCGCTGGCGCGGCCGCTGGCGAGCGTGGCCCTTCCCGTGTTCGCGCTGATGATGCTGCACGGCGCCGCGGTGCCCAGCCAGTCGCTGCCCCGGCAGCTGTACCTCAAGGTGCTCAGGCCGCGCGGGCTGGTGCGGCCGCGGGTGGTCGTCGAGGACCCGGCGCCGCACCGCTTCGCCCAGCTGGTCGGGGGCGTCTTCCTCGCCGCCGGCTCCCTGCTCGCCCTCGCCGGGCTGTACACCGCGGCCTGGACACTGGGCTGGATCGTGATCGCGCTGGCCTTCCTCAACTTCGCCTTCGACATCTGCGTCGGCTGCATCATGTACGCGCAGCTGGTCCGCATCGGGGTGCTGCCGCTGCGCCGGACGGCTGCCTGATGCTCGCCTTCGCACCGGTCCTCGCCGTTGCCGTGGTGCTGCTCGCCGCGGTGACGCTGCGGGTCGGGCAGGCCCGCCAGCGGCGCCACCTCCTTGGGCGTGCGGTCGGCGACGAGGTCTCGGGGCCGGCGATCCTGTTCTTCTCCGGTGCCGCCTGCACCATCTGCCACACCGCGCAGCGGCCCGCGCTGCAGAAGCTGGAGCCGGCTCTGGAAGGGCGGGTCGACGTGCGCGAGATCGACGTCGCCGCCGAGCCGACGTTGGCGCAGCGCTTTCGGGTGATGTCGCTGCCGACCACGGTGGTGGTCGACGGGGACGGTCGCGCCCGCGCCGTCAACGCTGGGTTCGCGCCGGCGCCGGTTCTGCACCGGCAGCTGGTCGAGGCAGGGCTGCTCTAAGCGGGCCTGCGGCTGTCGGCCGTCGGCGGTCGACCCTCGGCGGGCGACCCTCGGCGGGCGAGCGTCGGCGGGCGGCACCGCGCTGATGTCGCGCTGCTCCCGCGGATGTCGCGCGGCCACCACGCGGATGTCGCGCGGCTCAGATGTCGATGGCCAGCCCCACAGCTGCCATGGTGGCGTGCTTGACCGCCTCGCTCAGCGTGGGATGGGCGTGGACGAAGCGCTCGAACTGGTCGGCAGTGACGCCCAGCTCCGGAGCCATCACCATCTCCGGCAGCAGCTCGGTGACCTCGGCGCCGATCATGTGGGTGCCGAGGATGGCGCCGCTGCTGCCGTCGACGACGACTTTGACGAAGCCGGTGGCATCGCCGGCTGCCTGGGCTCGGGCGCTGGCACTGAACGGGAATTTGCCGACCTTGACTTCAACTCCGTTGTCGCGAGCCTGCTGCTCGGTGAAGCCCACCGAGGCCACCTGGGGGACGCAGTAGGTGCAGCGGGGCATCTGGACGTCGTCGAGCGGCATGGGATCGCGGCCGGCCGCGGCCTCCACCGCGACCACCCCCTCCGCCGAGGCGACGTGGGCGAGCAGCGGCGGCCCGATGCAGTCGCCGATGGCGTAGACGCCGGGCAACGAGGTCTGCATGCGCTCGTCGACGACGATGCCGCGGGGGGTGACGGCGACGCCGGCGTTCTCGAGGCCGATGTCCTCGACGTTGGGTTGCACGCCGACGGCGACGAGCACCAGGTCGCACTCCAGCGCCTCGCCTTCCTGCAGACACACAGTGGCGCCGCTGCCGCCGCTCTCGACACCCTCGACGCCGGTGCCGGTGCGCCGCTGGATGCCCTGCCGCTCCAGCGCCTTCTCCAGCTCCCGACTCACCTCCTCGTCCTCCTGGGGCAGGAGGCGAGGCAGCATCTCCACCACGGTGACCGCGCTGCCGTACGCAGCCAGCACGTAGGCGAACTCGCAGCCGATGGCGCCGCCGCCGATGATCACGGCGCGGCGGGGGATCTCGCGCACCTCCAGCATCTCGCGTGAGGTGAGCACGCGCTTCTTGTCGACGGTCACGCCGGGGATGCTGCGGGCGCGTGCGCCGGTGGCGAGGATGATCTGCTGGGCGCGGATGTCGTCGCTGCCGTCGTCCAGGCGCAGCACCTGCTCGCTGCGCAGCGTGGCGGTGGCGCGGCGCACGTCGATGCCGTTCTTGCGCATCAGGTAGGCGACGCCCTTGGTGGTGCGGTCGACCACGGTGCGGCTGCGGTCCACCGCCTTGGCGTAGTCGGCGGTGATGTCCGCGACGGTGATGCCGAAACGCTGCGATTCGTTGATGAGGCGCAGGACTTCGGCATTGCGGAGCAACGACTTGCTGGGGATGCAGCCCCAGTTGAGGCAGATGCCGCCGAGGGTCGGCTCCCTTTCGACCAGCACCGTCTTCATGCCCAGCTGGGCGGCGCGGATGGCGGCGACGTACCCTCCCGGCCCGCCGCCGACCACGGCCATGTCGTACATCAGCGGCTCACACCAGCAGTGCCGCGGGGTGTTCGAGCAGCCACTTGATGCGGCCCAGCGCCTCGGCGCCCTGGGCGCCGTCGGTGACGCGGTGGTCGATGGCCAGCGTCATGCGCATGCGCTTGCCCGGCTTGACGGCGCCGTCGACGACCACCGCCTCGTCGCGCACACCGCCGACGGCGAGCACCGACGACTGCGGCGGCGTGATGATCGCGGCGAACTCCTCGATGCCGAACATGCCCAGGTTGCTGACCGCCATGTGCCCGCCGCTCAGCTCCTCCTGGCGCAGGCGGTTCGACTTGGCGCGGGCCACCATGTCGTGCAGCCGCTCGGCCAGCTCGCGCATGGAGATGCCGTCGAGGTCCCGCAGCGTCGGGGCGATCAGGCCGTCGGCCAGCGCCACCGCGACGCTGACGTTGCTCCGCTGGAAACGGCGCAGCTTGTTGTCGACCCACGCGGCGTTGAGCTGGGGATGGGACTGCAGGGTGAGGGCGCAGGCGCGGACGATGAGGTCGGTGACGCTGAGCTTGGGTACCTCCGGGCCCAGCCCGTTGACCTCGGCGCGCATGCGCAGCAGCGGCTCGGCGTCGACGTCCACGGTGAGGTAGAAGTGCGGGACGGTGGTCTTGGCCTCGACCATCGCACGGGCCAGCGCGCGGCGCAGGCGCGAGGGTTCCTCCTCGGTGTATGGGTCATCACCGGCAGGAACCGCGGGCCCTTGGCGCTGCGGGGCAGGTGCCTCCGCGCGCTGGGCGGCCGCGCCGTCACCCTTCGGCGCGGCGGGCTGCTGTTCGGCCGGTGCCGGAGCGGCCTTGCCCGGCGCGGCGCCCGCCTTCTGCGCGGTGGCTCCTTCGCTCAGGGCGCGCTCGACGTCCTGGGCGACGATGCGGCCGCCGGGGCCGGTGCCGCTGACGCCGGCGAGGTCGATGCCCAGCTCGGCGGCGCGCTTGCGCGCGTAGGGGCTGGCCTTGAGGCGGCCGTTGCCGCTCGGCGCCTCCTCGCCGGCGGATGGGCCCTCTTGGCGCTCGCCCGTCGCGGTGCCTGGCACGGCAAGCTCGCCGCCCTGCACGCCCCCGTCACCGGGTTCCGCCGCGGGCTTGGGGGCGCTCTCCTGTGACTGGGCGGACGGGGCGACACCGCCCTCGGTGCCGCGGTCCTCGGAGGGCTGTCCCGCAGCGGCGCCCGAGGGACTCGCGGCGCGCGACTCGGCGGCGGCCTGCTCGGCGTCGCCGGCGCCCTCCTCGACTTTCGTCGCTTTCTGCGCGTCCGCCGGCGCCGTCTTCTCGGCCGGCTGCGCGCCGCCGCCGGCCGCACCGCCACCGTCACCCGATGCACCGCCGGCCTCGGGAATCTCCTCGTCCGGCTCACCGATCCAGGCGATCACCGTCCCCACCGGGACGGTGCTGCCGGGACCGACGACGATCTTGCGGAGCACGCCGTCGGCGTACGCCTCGATGTCGATGTCCGCCTTGTCGGTGGCGATGGAGGCGATGGCATCGCCGCGCGACACCTGCTCGCCCTCCTTGACGCGCCACTCGTTGATGGTGCCCTCGGTCATGTCGTAGCCCATCTGGGGCATGGTGACCTCGTGAGCCACTAGCGCCTCCCTCCAATCGGCAACAGGCCGCGCACCGCCTCGGAGACGGAGTGCGCGGTGGGGATCAGCATCTTTTCGAGGTTGCGCGCGTAGGGCAGCGGCACGTCGGCCATGGCCACGCGGGCAACCGGTGCGTCGAGGACGTCGAAGCAGCGGTCCTGGATTTCGGCGACGAGCGAGGCGCCGAAGCCGCCGGTGCGCCAGTCCTCGCCGCACACCACGGCGCGATGCGTGTGGGCGACGCTCTGGGCCACGGTCTCGACGTCGAGCGGCCGCAGGGTGCGCAGGTCGACCACCTCGCATTCCACGCCGTCGTTGCTCAGCTCCTCGGCGGCGGCGAGCGCTTCGACCAGCATGCGCGAGTAGGCGACGATGGTGACGTCGCTGCCCTCGCGCACGACGGCCGCCTCGCCGAGGGGGACGAGGTGGTCCTCGCCGTCGGGCACCGGGCCGCGCCGCGAGTAGAGCAGTGAGTGCTCGATGAACACCACCGGGTCGGGGTCGCGAATGGCGGTCTTGAGCAGGCCCTTGGCGTCCGCCGGCGTCGCCGGCATCACCACCTTGAGGCCGGGGACCGAAGCGAACCACCCCTCGAAGGTCTGCGAGTGCGTCGCAGCGAGCTGGCCGAAGCCGCTCACCGTGCGCACCACGATGGGCACCGACCACTGGCAGTCGAACATGTAGTGGAACTTGGCGGCGTTGTTGACGATCTGGTCGAGGGCGAGCAGGGCGAAGTTGACGGTCATCAGCTCGGCGACGGGGCGCATGCCGCCCATCGAGAGGCCGATGGCGGTGGCCACGATCCCCGCCTCGGCGATGGGCGTCTCCATCACCCGGTCGAGGCCGAACTCCTCGTGCAGGCCCTTGGTGACGGCGTAGCTGCCGCCGTAGCCGGTGATGTCCTCGCCGAGCAGGAGCACGTTCTCGTCGCGGCGCATCTCCTCGCGGATGGCCTGCTGCAGGGCCTCGCGGTAGGAGATCTCGACAGTCATGACGTTTTCCCGACGGGCGCGGCGTAGATGCCGTCGAACACGGTGTCGGGCGAGGGCGGCGGCGACTCGTCGGCGAAGCGCACCGCGGCGAGCACCTCCTCCTCCACCTCCTTGTCGATCCGCTGCAGATCGTCCTCGGCGGCGACGCCGTGCTCGACCAGGACGCGCCCGAACGCGGGGATGGGGTCCTTGGCGCGCCACTCGCGCACCTCCTCGCGGGTGCGGTACATCTCCGGGTCGGCCATTGAGTGGCCGCGGAAGCGGTAGGTCAGCGCCTCGACGAAGTACGGACCCTCGCCGCTGCGCGCGTGCTCGCAGGCCTCGCGCATGACCCGGTAGGTGTCGAGCGGATTCATGCCGTCGCACTGCGCTGCGGGCATGTTGTAGCCGCGCGCGCGGTCGACGAGGTGCTTGACCGGTGACTGCTCGGCGAGGTGGGCCCCCATACCGTAGAGGTTGTTCTCGCACAGGAAGACCACCGGCGTGCGCCAGATCATCGCCATGTTCATCGCCTCGTGGAACATGCCGATGGCGGTGGCGCCGTCGCCGAAGATGTCGACCACGATCAGGCCTGTCTTCTTGCGCTGCTGCGCCATGGCCAGGCCGACGGCGATGGGGATGTGGCCGCCGACGATGGCGTGGCCGCCCCAGAAGTGCTTCGACGCGTCGGCGAGGTGCATCGAGCCGCCCCGGCCGGCGACGACCCCGGTGGAGCGCCCGTACAGCTCGGCCATTACCGCGCCGGGCTCGCAGCCGCGCACCAGCGCGTAGCCGTGGTCGCGGTAATGGGTGATGAGGTGGTCGTCGTCGCGGGCGGCGTGGAGCGCGCCGACGGCGACCGCCTCCTCACCGATGTAGAGGTGGAGGAAGCCGCCGACCTTGGCCTGCGCGTAGCTCTCCGCGGCGTGCTCCTCGAAGCGGCGGATCAGCACCATCTGCCGATACATGAGCAGCAGCGTCGCGTCGTCCAGCCCCTGCAGGGCTGCGCGATCGCGCGTGCGGGCCGGCGCCGCCGTCCCTTCTCCCGTGCGTCCGTTGCGCCGGCGCGAGGCGGAGGGTCGGCTCGTCGCCTTGGCCATCGCTCGCATGATACCGAGCGGGTGGGCGGGCGTCGGCCGGAGCCGCGATGCAGCGCCGGTGCCGCGCGCGGTGGCATGCTCCGTGCCATGGCCACAACGCACGAACCGCCGCGCCGCGTCAGCCTGCCCCAGGCGAGCGATCTCTACGCCGTCGACGACCTGCTCAGCGACGACGATCGCCTGGTCCGCGACACCGTGCGCAGCTTCGTCCGCGACCACGCCCTGCCGGTCATCCCCGAGCACTTCGAGGCCGGGACCTTCCCCCGCGAGCTGGTGCCGAAGGTGGCCGAGTTGGGCCTGCTCGGCATGCACCTCTCCGGCTACGGCTGCGCCGGCGCCTCGGCGGTGGCCTACGGCGTGGCCTGCGAGGAGCTGGAGGCCGGCGACAGCGGGCTGCGCTCGTTCGTCTCGGTGCAGGGCTCGCTGGCGATGTTCCCCATCCACGCGTACGGCAGCGAGGAACAGAAGCAGCGCTGGCTGCCGGAGATGGCCGCGGGACGGGCGATCGGCTGCTTCGGGCTGACCGAGCCCGATGCCGGGTCCGACCCGGGGTCGATGCGCACCACGGCGCGGCGCGCCGGCTCCGACTGGATCCTCAACGGCACCAAGCTGTGGATCACCAACGGCTCGATCGCCGACATCGCCGTGGTGTGGGCGCAGACCGACGACGGCGTGCGCGGGTTCCTGGTGGAGCGCGGCACACCTGGGTTCACCGCCCGCGACATCACCCGCAAGCTCTCGCTGCGCGCGTCGGTCACCTCGGAGCTCACCCTCGACGACGTGCGGCTGCCGGAGGAGGCGGTGCTTCCCGGCGTGGCCGGGATGCGTGGCCCGCTGTCCTGCCTCTCCGAGGCGCGCTACGGCATCTCCTGGGGCGTACTCGGCGCCGGGCGCGCCTGCTTCGAGGCGGCACTGGCCTACGCGGGCGAGCGGACCATGTTCGGCAAGCCGTTGGGCGCCTTCCAGCTCACCCAGCAGAAGCTCGCCGACATGGCGACATCGCTGGTGCAGGGTCGTCTCGTGGCGCACCGGCTGGGGACGCTCAAGGACGCCGGGACGGTGCATCCGGTGCAGGTGTCGCTGGCCAAGCGGGCCAACGTGCGCATCGCCATGGACATCGCGCGCAGTACGCGCACCATCCTCGGCGCCAACGGCGTGACGCTGGAATACCCGGTGGCGCGGCACATGGCCAACCTCGAGTCGGTGCTGACCTACGAGGGCACTGAAGAGGTGCACACCTTGATCCTCGGCAAGGCGCTGACCGGCCTCGACGCCTTCGCCTGATCGCCTAGTAGCCATCGATCTCATCGCACAGCCAGCTCGGCCCGGCGCTCCACTGCTCCGCGCGACGGAAGGAGTAGTGGCGGCGACGGGCGACGATGAGGTGGTCGAGCAGGGCGATGCCGACGACGTCGGCGGCTTCGCGCAGGGCGGCGGTGATACGGCGGTCCGCCTGGCTGGGATGGGGGTCGCCGCTCGGGTGGTTGTGGGCGACGACGATGGCCGCGGCTTCGGCGCGCATCGCGGGGCCGATCACGTCCCGGACGCGCAGGCGGGCGACGTTGGTGCTGCCGACGGCGACAGTCTCGATCTCCTTCGGGTGATAGCGCGGGTCGAGCATCAGAACCACGGCGCGCTCGATCGGTTCCTCCCCGAGCGCAGAGACGAGGACAAGTGCCTGCTCCGGTGAGCTGAGGGCGGGGCGGTCGTCGGGGAACCAGCGATCGGCGAGCTCCCAGAGGGCGGCGAGGCGCACGGCGTAGCGCTCGGGAATCCCGTACTCGCTGACCAGGCCGCTGACGCCGAGGGCGCGTCGCTGCCAGAAGGGCACGCGCGCGAGCTGCTCAGCGAGCAGCATCACGTCCATGGCCGGTTCGGCGCCGCCGACGACCTGAGCGATGAGGTCGGCCTCCGACCAGTGGGCCAGGCCGGTGGCCCGCGCGATGGGTGCCGCTGCGACCGCCATTCCTTCTTGCATCTCCGCTTGACTGGCTGTTCGCCGCGACTATACTACACAACCGATGAACAACACAAGCGTGGATACACCAGGATGAAGGGGTCTCGCCCGGGATGGTCGTCCCGGAGTTCCGGCCCCGCGTCAGGCCGACGCGGGCTCGGGGCGTGCCTGGCTGCGCCGGGTGCCGTTCTGGCCGGCCGCGTCTGCCGGCAGCCCGCCGAGCGCACCGTCGAAGAAGCTGAGGATGCGCTGGAGGTAGTGGTCGCGGTCGGCGAAGTAGGCGCCGACGTGACCTGCGCCAGGCACCAACCACAGCTCCTTCGGCTCCAGCGCGGCCTCGTACAGCTGGCGGGCGTGCACCGCGGGCACCGCCTGGTCGCGGTCACCGTGGATCAGCAGCAGCGGGCGCGGGGCGATCCGGTCGACCACGGCGCGTGGACTGAAGTCGGCGAGCCGGGCGCCGGTGCGCCAGGCGACCGCCGCGGCAACCGGGGCGGTGAGCACGGCCCCGGGAATGCGCAGCACCCGCTCGACGCCGTCCGCGAGCACCGCGCCCGGGTCGCTGAACGCGCTGTCGGCACAGACAGCGCGGACGCGCTGGTCCTCGGCGGCGACGACCAGGGAGACGGCGCCGCCCAGCGAGTAGCCGAGCAGGCCCACGGGCACGTTGCCCAGGCGCGCCTCGACCGCATCGACGGCTGCCTGGAGGTCGCGGCGTTCGAACACGCCGAGGGTGTGCGCAGCCGGGTCGCTTCCCGGCGTGCCGCGCCAGCCGTAGACGACGACGTGGAAGCCGGCGCGCTGCAGAGCGGCCGAGACCCCCAGCACGTCCCCCGCCCTGCCGCGATGACCCCCGCTGACCACGACGGCCGCGTCACGAACCCCGGGGAGGTACCAGGCGAGGAGGCGCAACCCATCGCGCGTCCGCGTCTCCAGGGATTCGTGCGGGACCCCGAGGTCGGCCGGGGTCCAGCCACGCTCGCTCTCGGCGCCCCAGCGGACGGGTCGGAAAGCGTGCCAGTAGAGGCTGGCGCACGCGCCCGCCCATGCAGCCGCACCCAGTGCGAGCGCCCCGCCCGCTGCCTTGGCCAGGGGGGAGCGCATCAGCGCGTCACCACCATCCCGACGATGAAGACGAACAGCATCACCGCGCCGAGGATGACGACGGGCAGCCACTCCCCGAGCGGTCCGGTGGTGAGGGCGTGCGGGGTTTCCGGGGTCCTCTCGGCGGCCGGCGCGGAGGTGGGCGAGGCAGGACGTGACCAGAGAAGCGCCTGTGTGTCGGGCGCTGCCTGGCTGGGGTCGGAGGTGCGAGCGAGGGGCATGGCCGGCACGGTAGCGGCTGCCACGGCCGGTGCCGTCGCGGGGATGAAGTCCGGCGCGCCTGTCATGGCGAAGAAGGCCACCCGGCCGGGCGCGTCCTCGGGGATGTCGGCCGGCGTGGGATGTGGCGGGAGCGGTGAGGCGCTGCGACGGCGGCGGCGGGCGGGACTGGAGAGCTGTGCGCCGCCGGTGGGGGGAGCGTCGGGCAGCTTGGTCTCGGTCACGGCGCCATTGTCCAGATCGGCTGGGGCGTTCGGAGCGATGGTCTGCGGACTGCGACCAAGCGCGGACTCGAGCGGCACGGGGCTGGCAGGCGGAGGTGCGGGTGGCGGAGCCGCAGCGGCCGGCGGCGGCGCTGGCGGCGACTGCGCATCTACGGGTGCGAGCGGCGGCGGCGGAGGCAGCGGGATGTCGGCGCGCGTCGAATCGGGAAGCGCGGCGAAGCCGAACGGCGGAACGGCCGGGGCTTCTTCGGGAGGTGCGGGCGGGACCGGGCTGGGTGGCAGGAATGGTGCAGCGCGGTCGGCGCGGGCTTCGCTGAGGGGCGTCACCGAGCCAGTGAGGGAGGTCGAGAATGACGGCGCACCGCTGGCGGGGTCGCTTGGCGGAGGGAGCGGGACAACCGGCGCGAATGCCGGGGGAGTGGCCACAGGGAGCGCGGCGCCGTCCGGCTGGCTCTCGGCGGGCGGAGGCGCCGGCGGATTCAGGGCTGTGGCCGGGACGCTGGGCGGTAGGGCGGCGACCTGCTCGACGCGTTCGCGCAGATCAGCGTCGGAGATCACCTCGTCCAGGTGGGCCCGGAGGTCGACGCGGGGCTTGCGCCCCGGCCGGCGGCTCAGTGCCGTTGGCGCGGCTGGGCCAGGCTGATCATCGCTGTGACGAAGCCGACGACGGCTACCACCACGGCGGCGATGATCGGTGCTGTGCCGCTGCTCACGCCCTCAACGACGGTGACCAGGATGAACACGATTGCTCCCACCGCGAGGCCGATACCGAGCACAGCGTAAAAGAGTGGACCCCGACGAAGCATCGCCGGGATGGCAGCCGGCGTGAGGGTGGAGGGAGCGGACGGCTCCATGCGCACTGCGGGAACCGGCTCGGTGGCGAGGCGGCTGCCGCCGGTGATGGGGGCCTGTGCCTGCGCGGCCGGGGCGGCCG
Source organism: uncultured Actinomycetes bacterium (assembly GCA_964499205.1). Lineage (GTDB taxonomy): Bacteria > Chloroflexota > Dormibacteria > Aeolococcales > Aeolococcaceae > DASRDZ01. The sequence continues at coordinate 14,233 of CAZCJX010000042.1, forward strand.
GGGCGGCCGGAGCGGCGACGGGCATCGAGCCGTCGGCCGGCTCGGCGTCATCGGCGGGCGCGGAGATGGGCTCCGGTTCGGGGAGCTTGATGCGGATGACGTGGGGGACGACCGTTGTGGGGGGCTGCGGTTCGGACGGCGCCGCGACGACCGGCGAGGAGTCGTCGGCGTCGGGTTCCGCGGTGGCAGCTTGGGGAGCGGGCTGGGGCTTGGCTTCAGCGGTTGGAGCGGCCTCGGGCTCGGTTTCAGCGGCCGGAGCTTCGGGCTCCGCTGAGATCGGCGGCGAGGATGTCGCCTCGGCGGCCGGGGTGGATTCGGAGGCCGGAGGCTCGGTCTTGGCCGGCGGGGACTCGATTGCGGTCGCCGGCTCAGCGTCGGCAAGCGGCGCGACGGGAAAGGCGACGGGGTCGACGGGGACAGGTGCCGGTGGGGTGGTGGGCGCGGTGGCGGCCGGGCCCCCGTCGGCGACCGGCCAGCCGGCCACGTCGTCGAGGTCGAGATCGTCATCGGCTGTGACCAGTGATGCGTCGTCAGCCGGTTCGGCGGAGGGCGCCGTGGTGGAATCGGCGATGGGCTCCGCGTGGGGCGCCGTGGAATCGGCAACGGGCTCAGCGGCGGGCGCCGCTGAATCGGCAACCGGTTCAGCGGCGGGTGCCGTGGAATCGGCAACAGGCTCAGCGGCGGCCTGAGCAGCGGGTGCCGCCTCAGCGCTATCGGCGAGGGCAGAACCGACCGACGCCGTGTCGACCTCGGCAGGCGAGACGTCGACGTCGATTGCGGTAGCCGTCTCGTCGGTGATCTCGGCGAGCGCCTCCGTCTCGACCTCCGCGTCGGCCTTGGCAGATGCTTCGGTGTCCAACTCCACCGGTGCTTCCGCTTCGGCGTCGGCATGAGCCTCTGTGTCGATCTCAAGGGGCGCTTCGGCTTCGACATCGGCCGGCGTTTCGGATGCGGCTCCGGCGGGCGCTTCGGCTTCGGCGTCGGCAGGAGTTTCGGATGCGGCTCCGGCGGGTGCTTCGGCTTCGACGTCGGCTGGCGTTTCGGATTCGGCTCCGGCGGGCGGTTCGGTTTCGGCGTCGGCTGGCGTTTCGGATTCGGCGGGCCGTTCCGTTCCGAGCTCGGTGGGCGCTTCGGCTTCGGCAGGAGCTTCTGCTTCCAGTGCCGCTGACGCTTCAGGCTCGACGGCGGCCGGCGCTTCGGCGTCGACTTCCGCAGGAGCTTCCGCTTCCACTGCGGCCGGCGCTTCGGCGCCGACTTCCGCGGGCGCTTCGGCCTTGAGTTCCGCAGGCGCTTCCGCTGCGACATCGACCGGAGCCTCGACTTCCGCAGGCACCTCGGCCTCGACCTCCGGAGGCGCCTCGGCCTGGACCTCGGCCGGCGCATGCAGCTCCTCGACCTCGACGGGCTCCGTGACCGTCACCGCCTCGACGTCGAGCGGGGTCTCGGCCGCCGTGGCGACCTCCGCCTCCTCGTCCACGGCGCCTTCGCGCACGGGAACGGTGCCGACGAGGGCGACCGCCTGCCCCTCCTCCATCCCCGCCGCCACCAGCTGGCCGACCAGGGCACGTCCCTCGCTCGCGGACAGGCCGGCGCGGAGCACCGCGTCCCAGGACCCGCCGACCAGCGCCTGCACGTCGTTGAGCTCGCGCACCACGGCGGGGACGGTGGACTGGGCGGTGTCGCGGGCGGCGCGGAGGCGGCGGGCGCCGCTGACGACTTCGAAGCCGCCGTCGGGATGGGGGCGCAGCAGCAGGGGTTGCAGGACGCCGCTGGCGCGGATACTGGCCTTCAGCGCGCGGTAGGTCGGGTCGGTGGTATCGACCTCGGCGCGCCAGCCGCGGTCGCGGATCGACTCGACGGGGACCTGCTCGATCTTCGACTCAGTTGTCGGCGCCAGCCATTTCTCGAGCGCTCCGCCCGACGTGTCGGGGAGCTGTTCGGTGAGAACGTCGGTGATCTGGCTCTTGAAGCGCCGTTCAGGCATACGCCAGGATCTCGGCGGCGAGGCTGCGGTACGCCTGCGCGGCGTCGGATGTCGACGCGTAGGCGGTGACGGGAACGCCGGCGAGTGAGGTCTCCTGCAACTTCACAGTCAGCTTGATGACGCTGTCGAAGACACGCAGGTTGGGGATCTCGCGCAGGCCGTCGAGCATGTCGCGGCTGAAGTTGGTGCGCAGATTGACAAAAGTCGGCACGATGCCGAGGATGCGCAGCTCGGGATTGAGACGCTGGCGCGCGGCGTGCACGCTGCGCAGCACCTCCTTCAAACCCTTGATGGCGTAGCCCGACATCTGCACCGGCACCAGCACCCACTGGATCGCGGCCAGCGCGTTGATGGTGTGGAAGCCGAAGTTGGGCGGCGTGTCGTAGAGGATGAAGTCGTAATGCGTCTGCGTGCCGTTGCGGGTGACCGCGTCGCGCAGGCGCAGCTCGCGATTGAGCTGTGAGGGCAGCTCCATCTCGACAGCCGACAGGTCAGGATTGGCAGGAACCAGTGACAGGTTCTCCCACCGGGTGGGCAGGATCACCTCGCCGTTGAGCTCGACGCGGCCGGCGAGCACGTCGCGCAGCGTGACTGGGAGGGTGTAGGGATTGAACCCCAGTCCCGATGTCAGGTTGGACTGGGGATCGCAGTCGACGACGAGCACGCGCTTGCCCTGCTCCGCGAGCGCGGCGGCAAGGTTGATGACGGTCGTCGTCTTGCCGACTCCGCCCTTTCCCGAGATGCAAGCAATGGACTTCGCCACGTCGTTCGACCACACCCGGATACGTGCTGGACAGCAGCTGGCGCAGGCGCCGGCGGAGGCCCGGGAACTCCGCCGCGAGCGTCAGTGTACGACTGGGAACGCCCAATGCAGCCAGTTCCTTGTGATTTCGACGCAGGCGTCACGAACGCGCGAGATGCCAGATCCGGTTCAGGTGGCTCTGCTGCCGGGCCATGACCACGAACCCGCCCAGCACGGGGACGGCCAGCCAGCCGACCAGCGCGGCGGGGCGGAGCTGCTCGTCCGTGGCCAGCCCGGCGTGGTCCTCGACGACGCGAACCCGCTCGGCGGTCATGGCCACGGCCACCATGCTGAACGGCAGCAGCATCACCAGGTAGGGCACGGCGCCGACGGCGGCCAGGGCGATCCAGGCCTGGCCCACGCTCACCGGCACGTCGAGCTGGACGCCGGCGTGGGCGAGCAGGATGCGCGCGGCGGCGGCGGCGGTGACCAGCAACCCGGCGAGCAGGGGCAGCGCGACGGCCCAGGCGGAGCGGGCGGGCTCGACGTGGATGCGCGGGTCGAAGTCGCCCATCTCCTGGTTGACGCGGCGGTGCCAGGCCACCGCGTAGAAGCCCAGCGTGACAACGGAGAGCAGCACCATGGCCGCCGTCGACCGCTCGCGGCCGGGAGGGCCGAAGGTCGGCGTGGGCGCCTCGCCGAGGCGGTGGCGCTCCAGTGGGACGCCGGACGAAGGCATGAGGTCGCGTGGGGCCAGGTCACGCCGCGAGAGGGCGGGCGGGGGCGCAACGGGGGGTAAAGCTTCCTGACGCGGCCACATGGGCGACGGGAGCGGGCTCATCGGCGTGGCCGGGACCGACGCCGCAGGCGGAGCGGCGGTGGCGGCCTCGCCCGCGGCCGTGGCCGGGACCGAACCCGGATGCGGAGCAGCGTTGGCAGCGGGACGCTCCGCCGGCACGGCGGCGCCGGCCTCATCGCCGGCAGGCGCGAAGCCGCGCTCCGTGTCGGCCGGCCGCGCCTCAGGCGCGTTGAACCCGAACGGCGGCGGTTCGGACGGGCCCGGCTCGCCGCCGAACGCCCGGGGCACGCCGCCGCCCATCTCGCCGAGGAACCCCAGCGGCGGGACGGAATCGAGCACCGCGGTGCTCGACGGCGAGACGGCCGGCCGCATCCCCGCCCCCAGGGCGTGCGTGTGCGCGGCGGGAGGGATGGCCGGATTGGGCGCCGCCGAGTCCTCCTCGGGGTCCGGAGGGTAGGCGCGCGCGGCGGCGGTGTCGGTCATGAGTGCGTCCTCGAAGGGTGGTGAGACAACCGAACGAGGCGTACGCTACCAGGCTTGCCGGGCCAGCGGAACGATTGGCAGCGCCGGCAGGGGTCGCGCGAATGGCTCCGGGTACTGGATTCGAACCAGTGACCTTGCGGTTAACAGCCGCCTGCTCTACCGCTGAGCTAACCCGGAACGCGGGTGGAGAGTATAGCCGCGGCGCCTCGGCCGTTCGGCCTCCAGCATGGCCAGGAGCAGCATCGCCACGGTCACAGCACCAGCATGGCGTCGCCGAACTCGTGCCACAGATAGCCGCGCTCGACGGCCTCGGCGTAGGCGCGGTCGAGCAGCGCGTCGTCGACGAAGGCGCGCAGCAGCTCGATGTGGCTGCCGCCGGACTCGTGCAGCCCGGTGAGCAATCCGTCGACGACATGCACGCCGCGCTGCGGAGAGATCGCCAGGTTGGTCCAGCCGGCCGCCGCGCGCACGCGCCCGTCCTCCCCCACCGACGACTCCAGCGCCCGCACCACCGACGTGCCGACGGCGATGACGCGCTGCGCGCTGTTCACCGCGGCCACCGCGCGCGCATCGATCTCGAACCACTCCTCGACCAGCGTGTGCACCGCGTCGAGCTCGTCGTCCTGGGTGGAGCTGAGGCCGGTGTGCAGCGTCAGGTCGGCGAGCGCGACACCCTTGCGGCGCAGGGCGAGCAACAGCTCCCAGGTGAGGTGGCGGCCCGCCGACGGCGTCTCCGCGGAGCCGGGTCGCGACGCGTACAGCGTCTGGTGGTGCTCCATGGCCACCGGCTGCGGCGCGTACGAGTAGCGGATCGGTTCACCGTGCCGCAGCAGGGTGTCGAGGCCGTCGCCGGCGACGATGGCGGCGTGCCACAGTGCCACCAGGTCCTCGCGCTGCGCGGTGACGTGCAGCACCAGGCCGTTGGCGAAGCGCAGCGTCTCGCCGATGCGCAGTGGCAGCGGCGCAAACGGCGGCTCGGCGTGCACGGCGAGGATGTCCCAGGACGTGGCGCGGCGCACCCAGGGACGCACCTGCACCGGGCTGCCGTCCTCGCGCACGCCGGTGAGCATGGCGGGAACCGTGCGGCTGCTGTTGACCACCAACGCGTCGCCGCGCTGCAGGTGATCGCCGAGGCGGGCGACGGTGGTGTGCTCGATGCTGCGCGTCGCGCGATCGACGACGGCGAGTCGCGCAGCGTCGCGGCGCAGCCCCCGCAGCTCGGCGGGGAGCGCGGCGCGGAGTCCGGCGGGAACCTGGGTGATCACAGCAACACCGCCTGGCGCGGCGCGGCGCCGATGCCCTCGCGGAGCATCACGGCGAGTGCGCGCGCGACGTCGTCCGGCTTGCGCAGCGCGGCGGGATCGGCGTCCGGGTCGGCGGCACGGTGCATGTCGGTGTCCATGTCGCCGGGGTCGACGGCGACGACGCGCACGCCGCTGCCCTGCAGCTCCGCTGACCACACACGCGTCAGCAGGTCGAAGGCTGCCTTCGACGCGCCGTAGATGCCCCAGCCGGGATAGCCCTCGACGGCGGCGTCGGAGGTGATGCTGACCACCAGCCCGCGGTCTCGCAGCAGCATGGCGCCGAGGACCGCCTGGGTGAGGCGGAAGGTGCCGAAGACGTTGACCTCGAAGACGTCGCGCAGCGCCTGCGGCGGGGCGTCGACCAGGTAGGGCAGCGGCGTGGGGCCGAGTGCAGAGGCGTTGTTGACGAGGACGTCGATGCGGCCGTATCGGTCGAGAGTGGCCGCAACCAGGCGGTCGACGTCGCGCGGCGAAGAGAGGTCGGCCTGCACCGCGAGCACGTCGCCGGCGCCCGCTGCGCGGGCCTGGGATGCGACGGAGTCGAGTCGCGTCGAGTCGCGGGCGCAGAGGGCGAGTGCGGCGCCGGTCCGCGCCAACTCCAACGCGAGGGCGCGCCCCAACCCGCGGGACGCGCCGGTGATCAGGGTGACGTTGTCCATGCCCTGATGCTGCAAGCGAACCCGGCGCGGCCGCGTCGGCCGCTGGGTGGAGTTGCGGGTCCGCCGTTGGGCGGACCCGGTCCAGGACTCAGTCCACCAGCCGCAGCCGGATGGCCAGCACCGCCGCCTGCGTGCGATCCACCACGCCGAGCTTCCCCAGGACACGCGAGACGTGCGTCTTCACCGTCTTCTCGCCGATGCGCAGCCGCCGGGCGATCTCCTTGTTGGCCAGGCCCTCGACGATGAGTCGCAGCACGTCGCGCTCGCGAGGGGTGAGCTCGGCAAGTCCCGGCTCGGCTGGCGGCGCGGCCTGCCGCATCAACCGCCGCGCCACGTGGGGATGCAGCGCGGGCCGCCCCGCGGCAACCTCGCGGATCGCCGCCGCCAGCGCGTCGGGTTCGACGTCCTTGAGCATGTAGCCGCCGGCGCCCGCCTCCATGGCGGCGAAGAGCTGCGCGTCGTCGGCGTAGCTGGTCAGCACCAGCACCCGCGACTCCGGCGCCACCTCACGAAGGCTGCGCAGCGCGCTCAGCCCGTCGCCGTCGGGCATGACCAGGTCGAGCAGCACCACGTCGGGATGCAGCGAATCGGCGAGCTGCACCGCGCTGCGGCCGTCGGCGGCTTCGCCGATGACTTCGAGGTCGGGCTGCAGGCGGAGGAACGCGCGCAGACCCTCACGCACCACCGCGTGGTCGTCGACCAGGAGCAGGCGGATCACCGCGGCGCCGCCTTGGGCCGCTGCACGCGCACCGAGATCGACGTCCCCTCGCCCGGCGCGCTGTGCATCACCAGCTCACTGTCGAGGGCGCGGGCGCGCTGGCGCATCGCCGTCATGCCGTGCGAGCGCACCGTGCGCGGCAGCGCATCGGGGTCGAAGCCCGGGCCACGGTCGCGCACCGTCAGCACCACGGCGTCGTCGCGGCGGCGCAGCACCACGCGCACCGCTGCGCCGCCGCCGTGCTTCACCGCGTTCTGCAGTGCCTCCTGGGCGATGCGCAGCAGCTCCTGCTCCTGGTCCAGGGCGAGACCGAGCTCGGGATCGGCTTCGAGGGTGATGTCCACGCTGTGCATGCGGCGCAGCGTCTCGACGTGGTCGAGCAGCGTCACCGCCAGCCCGTCGCGCTCCAGGCTCTTGGGCCGCAGCGCAAAGACCAGCCCGCGCAGCTCGTGCAACGTCTCCTGGGCGTGCGCCTCGATGCGCGTGAATGCGGCCGCATCGTCGGGATCGTGGGCGCGCATGGCCGCCGCGCGTGCTTCGTAGACGAGGCTGAACAGCCGCTGCGAGGCCGCGTCGTGCAGCTCGCGGGCCACGCGCGCACGTTCCTCCGCAACGGCGAGGTCATGGGCGTCGCGGTACAGGTCGGCGTTGGCGATGGCCACGCCCGCGTAGCGGGCCAGCACCTCGACGAGGTGGCGATCCTGGGCGGTGAACCGGCCGCCGCGGCGGCCGCTGAGGAAGATGTTGCCGAGCACGTCGCCGCGGTGGGTGATGGGCACGCCGAGGAAGTCGGTCATCACCGGGTGGTGCTGCGGGAAGTACGAGAAGCGCGGGTGCTCGCGGATGTCGTCGAAGACGATCGGGCCACTCTCCAGCAGCGCGCCGAGGACGCCGTGCACCCGGGGCAGCTCACCGATCTGCGCCGCGCGCTTCTCCGAGATGCCCTGGGTGATGAAGCGGGCGAAGCCGCCGCGCCCGTCGGGAACCCCGAGCGCCGCGTAGCGCGCCGACACCGCGACGCGCGCCGCGCGCAGGATGCGCTGCAGGATCGGGGTGAGGTCGGAGGCGCTGTCGCTCAGCGAGAGCAGGTCGAGGACGTCCGAGGCGACGGACTGCTCGGTCTTTCTGGGCGCGCGGGCCATCGGCGCGATGCTAGCCGCAGACAGCCCGTCGCGGCGTCCGCCGAAAGACCGAGAACTACTCCAGGTAGTCCTTCAGCTTCTTCGACCGCGACGGGTGGCGCAGCTTGCGCAGCGCCTTGGCCTCGATCTGGCGGATGCGCT
>CAZCJX010000043.1:0-10115 GCA_964499205.1 uncultured Actinomycetes bacterium
AGGGCGGCGGGGGCGCGGGCGTCGCCGTGGCCGGTGGCTTCGCCGTCGGGCTCGCAGAGGTCGCCGCCGCCGGGTGGTCTCCGCCGCCCGGGCCGGCGCCGTGCGAGGCGGCCGGAAGGCTCGCGGTCGAGCAGCCGGCGAGCAGGCAGGCGACCACCCACGGGGGCAGGAGGCGCCGGGATCGCAGCACGACGGCATTCTCGCCACAGCGCGGCGCGGCGCCGCCTGGAGCCGCTAGGCGAGCTGCTCGGCGCGCGCGTAGACCAGCTGCAGGGTGTCAGAGAGGCTGACCACGGCGAACACCGCTGCGGCGATGCGCGTGGCCCGCGGCGCCAGCAACAGCCCGGCGATCAGCGCGGTTGCCGTCCACTGCCCGAGGCAGAATGGGCAGGTGAGCAGCTCGCCGAGGGCGTGGCGGAGACCGCGGCCGCGGGGGCTCTCGCTGAGCTCGGCGGGCCCTGCCGGACCCTCGAAGCGGGCGAACGGCGCGCGCACCGAGGAGAACACGGGGTCCTTGGCCAGCATGCGGGAAATCTTGTGGGTGGCCACGCCGAGCAGGGCGACGTCGGCGGCGCCGATGCGCTCGGGGAGGGGCCGGCGGCGGGCCCGGATGCCGGCGGCGAGGCCGCCGCTGAGCAGGCCGTAGCTGCCGAGCAGGACGAGGTAGGAGCCGAGGGGACGCTCCTCGCCGGAGGCGTACCGCTGCTTCTCCCGGGCGGCGGCGTCACCGACCTGGCGGGCGCCGGAAGCGACAGTAGTCATATCGCGAAAGAGGGTAGCAACTATGTGCTGGAATCGGCCCGCCGGCGCACGCCCGGCGCGCGGATTGCGGCGGAACGGCGCCGCTCCTATGATCCGCCGGGCATGCCCGGCGCAGCCCCCACCTCCCGACTCGGCCGCGACTTCGAGCTCTTCTTCGGTGGCCAGCTGCTCTCCAACCTGGGCAACTCGGTCAGCCTGCTGCTGATCCCGCTGATCGTCTACAAGCTGACCGGCTCGGCGCTCAACCTGGGCATCAGCAGCGCCGCCGAGTTCGTGCCCTACCTGCTCTTCGGGCTGCTCATCGGCGCCTACGTCGACCGCCTCAAGCGCCGCCGGGTGATGATCGCCACCGACGTGCTGCGCGCCCTGGCCATCGGCAGCGTGCCGGTGCTCTACGTCGCCGGCGGGCTGCACGTGTGGTGGATCTACGTCGTCGGCTTCGTCTCCTCAGTTCTGGGCATCTTCTTCAGCAACTCGGAGTCCACCGCGATCCCCGCGCTGGTCGGCCGCGACGACCTGGTGCGCGCCAACGGCCGCATCCAGGCCAGCTACGCGGCCATGGGCATCGCCGGCCCGCTGATCGCCGGCGCCCTGGTCAGCGTGTTCCATCCCGCCATCGCGCTGAGCATCGACGCTGCTTCCTTCCTGGTGTCCGCGATCACCCTGGCGTTCATCCGCACCAGCTTCGACGCCGAGACGACGCGCGAGCGGCGGCGCATCCGCCAGGACGTCGCCGACGGACTGCGCTACGTGCTGGGCAACCCGGTGCTGCGCTCGATCTCGGCGATGATGGCGCTGATCAACCTCTTCAGCACCAGCATCGTCTTCTCGCAGGTGGTGTACCTGGCCAAGAACCACCTCGGCGCCGACGACGGCCAGGTGGGCCTGCTCTTTGCGGCGGGCGGGTTGGGCGTGGTGGCCACCGGGCTGGTCGCGGGACGGCTGCGGCGGCACCTCACCTTCGGCCAGGCGGCGCTCGGCGGGCTGATGGCCAGCGGCGGCGCCATGATCCTGCTCGCCGCGGTGGGCAACCTCTGGTTCGGGCTGGTCGCCTGGGCGGCGGTGAACGGCTGCGGCACCCTGCTCGACATCAACACCATGAGCCTGCGCATGGCGATCAGCCCGCCGGAGATGCTGGGCCGGGTGATGAGCATCGCCCAGGTGCTGGCCTGGTCAGCGATCCCGCTGGGCAGCCTGGCCGGCGGTGCGGCGATCAGTGGCACCCACCGCGTCGCCGCGGTATACGCCGGCTGCGGCATCTGGCAGATCCTCATTGCCGGGCTGTTCGCGCTGGGCCCGCTGGGCCACGCGCAGCGCTACACGCCCGCTGCGGCACCCACCAAGACGGTGCAGGCCGAGCCCGCTCTCAGCGCGACGGTGAGCGCGGCCACCTCGCCGCCGGGGTCGCCGGTCGGGCCGGACGCCTGAGCGGCAGTCGCGCCGCGGTGCTCTCGCCGGGGGCGGTACGGGCGGCGTAGTCTCGACCTTCGGGGTTGGCACTGGTGGCAATGGGACTGAGCACGACATCACCCCCTGCCGAGGGCGCAGTGCGACCGCCCCGGGCGGTCCTGCGCCGCCGCTTCGTGGTGCGCGGCGTGGTCCAGGGGGTGGGCTTCCGTCCCTTCGTGTGGGGGTTGGCCGAGCGCCTCGGCCTGGCGGGGTCGGTGTGCAACACCAGCGGCGGCGTGGTCATCGAGGCGGAGGGCGACGCGGCGGCACTCGACGACTTCGCCACGTCGCTGCGCAGTCAGGCGCCGCGCCTCGCGCGCATCGACAGCGTGTCGGCGCGCGACGTGCCGCCACGGGGCGACGTCGGGTTCGCCATCGACACCAGCGTCGCGGTGGCCGGCGAGTACCAGCCGATCTCGCCCGACGCCGCCACCTGTGCCGACTGCGTGGCCGAGCTCTTCGACCCGTGCGACCGCCGCTTTCGCCATCCCTTCGTCAACTGCACCGCCTGCGGTCCCCGCTTCACCATCATCGCCGACGTCCCCTACGACCGGCCGCTCACCACCATGCGCCACTTCGCCATGTGCGAGCGCTGCCGCGCCGAATACGAGGATCCGCGTGACCGCCGTTTCCACGCCCAGCCGATCTGCTGTCCGGCGTGCGGCCCGCGGCTGTGGTTCGCCGGCGCCTCAGGCGGCGAGGTGCACGGCGACGCGCTGCGGCTGGCGGTCGACACGCTGCTCTGCGGCGGCATCGTGGCGGTCAAGGGACTGGGTGGGTTCCAGCTGGCCTGCGACGCGCGCGACGACGCGGCGGTGCGCCGGCTGCGGGCGCGCAAGCGTCGGCCGGCCAAGCCCTTCGCGGTGATGCTGCGCGACCTCGACGCGGTGCGCGCGCTCTGCCACGTCGGCGACGCGGAGGCGGCGATCCTCGCCGGCACCGCCCGTCCGGTGGTGCTGCTGCGCCGGCGCGACGACGTCGGCGCAGCGCGGCTCGCCGAGTCGGTCGCGCCGGGATTGCACGAGCTGGGCGTGATGCTGCCCTACACGCCGCTGCACCACCTGCTGCTCGCCGACGCCGGCGTGCCGCTGGTGATGACCAGCGGCAACGCCAGCGAGGAACCGATCGCGCGCGACAACGACGAGGCGGTGCAGCGCCTCGCCGGCATCGCCGACGCGTTCCTGCTCCACGACCGCGCCATCTATGCGCGCTACGACGACAGCGTGGTGCGCGTGGTCGACGGTGTGGAGTGCCTGGTGCGGCGTGCGCGCGGCTACTGCCCGACGCCGGCAGAGGTCGACGGCGCGGCCGCCGCCGGCGACGTGCTGGCCCTCGGCGCGCATCTCAAGAACACCTTCTGCGTGCTGCGCGACGGCCATGCATTCGTCGGTCCGCACATCGGCGACCTCGACAACCCCGCCGCACTGCGGCACCACGACGAGGCGCTGTCCACCTACCTGCGCCTCTTCCGCGCCGCGCCGCGCACCGTCGCCTGCGACCTGCATCCCGACCTGGCCTCGACGCGCATCGCCGAGCGCTGGTGGGACGCGGGCGCACTGCCGGTGCGCGTGCAGCACCATCACGCCCACGTCGCCAGCGTGATGGCCGAGCACGGGCTGCGCGGCCCGCTGCTCGGCGTCGCCCTCGACGGGCTCGGCCACGGGCCCGACGGGACCATCTGGGGCGGGGAGCTGCTGCTCTGCGACGAGGCGTCGTTCCGCCGCGTCGGGCACCTGGCGCCGGTGCGGCAGCCGGGTGGCGACCTCGCCGCGCGCGAGGGGTGGCGGATGGCGGCGGCGTATCTGGTGGCGGCGTCCGTGGACCGCGGGCTGCCGGGCGCGGGTGAGCCGGCGGCGTGGATACCTGCCGGCGAGGGCGCGCCCGACGAGCGCCGCTGGCGCCTGGTGCGCCGCGTCGCCGCGGCGGCCGGCGCGGCACCTGTCACCACCAGCGCGGGACGCCTCTTCGACGCCGTGGCCAGCCTGCTCGGCGTCGCCCATCGCTCCAGCTTCGAGGCGGAGGCGGCGATGCGCCTGGAAGCGCTGGCTTCCAGCGTGCCCACGGGCTCGGTGGAAACGCTGCCGGTGGCGATGAGCGGCATGCCGCTGGTGCTCGACACCGTCGCGCTGGTGGCGACGCTGCTGCGGCAGCGCCTCGATGGACGACCGGTCGCGGAGTTGGCCGCGGTGTTCCACGAGAGCCTCTGCGTCGCGCTCGCCACCGCCGCGGCGCGCCTGGCTGCCGAGAACGGCGTCGACCGCGTCGCCCTGAGTGGCGGCGTGTTCCAGAACGCCGTGGTGCTGCGCCGCTGCTTCGAGCTGGTGGCCGACCACGGCCTGCGCGTCTACGCCAACCGCATGGTTCCTGCCAACGATGGCGGCATCAGCCTGGGCCAGGCCCTGGTCGCGTCAGCAGCCGCGAGGACCCTCGCATGACCGTGCAGGCGCACGCGCACACGCCCCGGCTCACCGAGCGCATGCACCGGCGCATCGCTGCGGGGGAGGGGTACGCGCGCGACAGTGCCGCCGCCATCGCCGCCTGCGCCTCGGCCATGGCCGACCGCTTCTTCGCCGGCGCCACCCTGCTGGTGCTGGGCACCGGCGCCAACGCCCCCGACGCGCAGCACAACTCGGTGGAGTACGTCCACCCCGTGCTCCCCGGCTGCCGCGCTCTGCCCGCGCTGTCGCTCAGCTCCGACGCCGCCACGGTGACCGCGCTGCTCGAGGGCGCCGACCCCGCCGCCGTGCACGCAGCCCAGCTGCGCACCCTCGGCCGCCGCGGCGACATCGTGCTCGCCTTCGCCGGCGCCGTCCCCGGCCCCGCGGTGAACGCCGGCCTGCGCGTCGCCCGCGACATGGACATGCTCACCGTCGCCCTGCTCTCCGGCGCCGATGCGCCACCCGCGACACCGCTGGCCGACCACGTCCTCCACGTCCGCGACGACGACCCCCTGGTCGCCCGCGAGCTCCACCTGGCCACGTACCACATCCTCTGGGAGCTGGTGCACATCGTGCTCAACCACCGCGGCATCGCCGCCGCCCCCGCGACCCCGGAGTTGCAGCCATGAGCGACAGCAACTGTGACCTCGACGGCACATGCGTGACCTGCTCCGACCGGCTCGACGCAGTGTGCGTCGCCTGGGTCAGCGCCGACGGTGCCACGGCGGGCGTCCGCGGCGGCGACGGAGGCGTCGACGTCATCTCCACGGAGCTGCTCGACGGCGTGCAACCCGGCGACGTGGTGCTGGTCCACGGCGGCGTGGCCCTGCAGCGCGCCACCACGGAGGTGACGGCGTGAGCGACACCGGCCGGGACCCGTTCTCCCAGCTGCTCTACCCGATGCTCAGCGAGCAGCCACCCGTCGGCGACCCGGTGCTGGCGGCGCTGGCCCAGGCACCGCTGGAGAAGATGGCCGAGAGCAACCGCCTGCGCGCCCAGCTGCTCGAGGAGAGCGGCGACGACATCGTCGACTGCGCCCAGCGCATCGCCGAGTCCTTCCGGGACGGCGGCCGCCTCTTCTCCTGCGGCAACGGCGGCAGCGCCACCACCGCCGCCGACCTGGCCACCGAGCTGCTCCAGCCCACCGACGCCACCCGTGGGCTCCCCGCGCTCTGCCTCACCAACGACGTCGCCGTGCTCACCGCGGTGGCCAACGACGTCGGCTTCGACGACGTCTACACGCGCCAGTTGATCGCCCTGGGCCGCGCCGGTGACGTGCTCGTCGCCATCTCCACCAGCGGCAACTCCGAGAACCTGGTGCGCGCGTTGCGCGAGGCCCGCGCCCGCGGCATGGCCACCGTCGCGGTCACCGGCTACGACGGCGGCCGCATGGTGCAGGAGGAGTCGCCCGACTTCACCTTCACGGTGCGCTCCAGCAGCGTGCACCGCATCCAGGAGGTGCAGACCACGCTCTGCCACCTGCTCATCGAGATCGTCCGGCGCTTCACGGAGAGCGATCCATGTGCCTAGCCATTCCCGCCCGGCTGGTCGAGTACGTCGACGCCGAGCGCAGCTGCGGCATCGTCGAGCTCGGCGGGGTGCGCCGCCGGGTCAACACCACGCTGCTGGTGGGACCCGACAGCACCGAGCCCGGCGAGCACGTGCTGGTGCACGTCGGCTTCGCGCTCAGCCGCATCAGCGAGGAGGCGGCGGCGGAGACGCTGCGCATGCTGGAGCAGCTGGGCCCGGTGTACGTCGACGAGATGGCCCAGATCGAGCAGTGGCAGGTCGCCGAGGCGCAGCCGTGAAGTTCGCCGACGAGTTCCGCGACGCCGGGCTGGCCCGGGGCCTCGCCGACCGCATCGCCGCCGAATCCGGCGACCGGCACTGGAAGATCATGGAGGTGTGCGGGGGGCACACCCACACCATCTTCAAGTACGGCATCGAGGACCTGTTGCCCTCCAGCGTCGAGCTGGTGCACGGCCCCGGCTGCCCGGTGTGCGTCATCCCCATGGGCCGGCTCGACGACGGCATCGCCCTGGCCCGGCAGGAGGGGATCGTCTTCACCTGCTTCGGCGACCTGATGCGCGTGCCCGGCAGCGACGGCAGCCTGCTCGACGCGCGCGCCCGCGGCGCCGACGTGCGCATGGTGTACTCGCCGCTCGACGCGCTGAAGATCGCCAAGGACAACCCGGACAGGCGCGTCGTGTTCTACGCCATCGGCTTCGAGACCACCGCGCCCTCCACCGCGCTGACGCTGCTGCGCGCCCGCGCCGAGGGCGTGGACAACTTCTTCGTCTTCTGCAACCACGTCACCATCATCCCGCCGATGAAGGCGATCCTCGACTCGCCCGACCTGCGCCTCGACGGCTTCCTCGGCCCCGGTCACGTGTCCACCGTCGTCGGCGTGCGTCCCTACGAGTTCGTCACCCGCAGCTACGGCAAGCCGGTGGTGGTGGTCGGCTTCGAGCCGCTCGACATCCTCCAGGGCGTGCACATGATCATCCGCCAGGTGCTGGAGGGGCGCTGCGAGGTGGAGAACCAGTACCGCCGCGTGGTGCACGACGAGGGCAACCCACGGGCTCTCGAGGTTCTGGCCAAGGTCTTCCGGATCAGGCCGCACTTCGAGTGGCGTGGCCTCGGCTTCATCGCCCAGAGCGCGCTGGAGCTCAACGACGACTTCGCCGCCTTCGACGCCGAGAAGGTCTTCGCCGTGCCCGGCGTGCGCGTCGCCGATCCCAAGGCCTGCCAGTGCGGCGAGGTGCTCAAGGGGGTGCTCAAGCCCTGGGAGTGCAAGGTCTTCGGCACCGCCTGCACCCCGGAGACGCCGATCGGCACCTGCATGGTGTCGTCGGAGGGCGCCTGCGCCGCCTACTACAACTTCGGCCGCTACTCGCGGGCGCGGGAGCGCGAGCGGGTGCTGCGCGAGCTGCCCGTCAGCGCAGCGGAGCAGCCGACCTCAGCCGCGGCGCGATGAGCGACGCGGCCGACGCGCACCAACCCGGCAGCGGCGCCGCCATCCGCGCCGCGGCGGAGGGCATCGGCGATCCCGAGCAGCGCGTGCTGCAGCGGATCGCCGAGATCCGCAAGCGCCGTCCGGTGCTGCGCGAGACGGCCATCAGCATGAGCCACGGCGCCGGTGGCAAGGCCAGCCACACGCTGACCCGGGCGCTCTTCGCCGACGTGCTGAGCAACCCCTTCCTCGACGAGATGGGCGACCAGGCGGTGATGCCCCTGCCCGGCCTCGACGGGGCCGCCCTGGCGATGAGCACCGACGCCTTCGTGGTCAGCCCGCTGTTCTTCCCCGGCGGCGACATCGGCGAGCTGGCCGTCAACGGCACCGTCAACGACCTCGCCGTCGGCGGCGCCGAGCCGCTCTACCTCTCCGCCGCGTTCGTCCTCGAGGAGGGGCTCGACGTCGCCGTGCTGCGCCGTGTCGTCGAGTCGATGCGCGCCGCCGCCGACCGCGCCGGCGTGGTTGTGGTCACCGGTGACACCAAGGTGGTGCCGCGCGGCCAGGGCGACCAGCTCTTCGTGGTGACCACCGGAGTCGGCCTGGTGCGCCGCCCGGCCCGGATCAGCGCGGCGTCGATCGTGCCCGGCGACGCCGTGCTGGTCAGCGGCGCCATCGGCGACCACGGCGCCACGGTGATGCTGGCCCGCGGCGACGTCGACCTCGAAGCGCCGTCGCTGCGCAGCGACACCATGCCGCTGTGGGGCCTGGTCGCGGCGCTGCTCGACGCCGGCGTCGACGTGCACTTCATGCGCGACGCGACCCGCGGCGGGGTGGGCACCGTGCTCAACGAGGCGGCGCAGCAGGCGGGCGTGGCCATCGCCGTCGACGAGGACGCGCTGCCCGTGCACGACGAGGTGCGCGGCGTCGCCGAGATCCTCGGGCTCGACCCGCTGTACATCGCCAACGAGGGCAGGCTGGTGGCGGTGGTCGCCGCCGCCGACGCGGACCGCGCCCTGGCGGTGATGCGCAGCCGGCCGGAGGGGGCGGAGGCGGCCCGCATCGGCGAGGTCAACGCCGAGCCGCCGGCGATGGTCTTCGTGCGCACCGGGTTCGGCGGCACCCGGGTGGTCGACATGCTGATCGGCGACCCGCTGCCGCGCATCTGCTGAGCGCGCCGGGCTTCGGGCTCGGCGCGGTGGGGCCGGCGTCTGACGCATTCCTGCACCTGAGTGGTCCCTGCATCCCGATCCTCGTTGCATATGAGTCGCAACTGGCGGTAGGCTGCCCGGCGATGGCCTGGGTGGCAGCGGTGCGCCGCGCGATGACCCCCGCCGAGTGGCGGCGACTCGGCTCGTTCGCCGCCGTGGTGGTCCTGCTCCACGTGGTCGGCTGGGGAGTGTTCCTGTTCTACGCCGCCCGCTACCCGCGCAGCTTCGGCGTCTGGATGGGTGCCACCGCCTACCTCTTCGGCCTGCGCCACGCCTTCGACGCCGACCACATCTCGGCCATCGACAACACCACCCGCAAGCTGATGGCCGACGGCAAGCGTCCCCTGGGCACCGGCTTCTTCTTCAGCCTCGGCCACTCCACGGTGGTGCTCGGCCTGACCATCGCCTTGGCCTTCGCGGCGCAGCGCATCGTCGGCCAGGTGCAGAACGGCGGCAGCGCCCTGCACAACACCGGCAGCCTGATCGGCACCGGCGTGTCGGGGGTGTTCCTCTACCTCATCGGGCTGCTCAACCTGGTGATCCTGCTCGACGTGCTGCGCGTCTTCCGGGCGATGCGCCGCGGCGAGTACGACGAGGCGGGACTGGAGAGACGTCTCGACCAGCGCGGCTTCATGAACCGCTTCTTCGGCCCGCTCTCGCGCTCGATCCGGTCGAGCTGGCAGATGTACCCTCTCGGCTTCCTCTTCGGCCTCGGCTTCGACACCGCCAGCGAGGTCGGCCTGCTGGCCATCGGCGCCGGCGCGGCGACCAGCGGCGTGCCCTTCTACGCCGTGCTCTCGCTGCCGGTGATCTTCGCCGCCGGCATGGCGATGATGGACACCGCCGACGGCGCCTTCATGACCAAGGCCTACGGCTGGGCCTTCTCCCAGCCGGTGCGCAAGGTCTACTACAACATCACGGTGACCGGCCTCTCCGTCGCCGTGGCGCTGCTGGTCGGCACCGTCGAGCTGCTCGCTGTGCTGCAGAACCGCCTCGACCTGCACGGCTGGGGTTGGGATGCCGTGGCCACCGTGGGCGGCAGCCTCAACGTCGTCGGCGTGGTCATCGTCGCCCTCTTCGTGCTGACCTGGGCCGGCTCGTACGCCATCTGGAAGATCGGCCGCATCGAGGAGCGCTGGGCGCTGCGGCCCGAGGAGGAGCTGCGCCGCGCCTCATGAGGCGCTGAGCGCGAGGTCACAGCCCCGGCCGGCGTCGAGCCGGAGCACCAGTCGCGCCGTCGCCGCATCCCACGACGACGCCGCGAGGCAGGCGCCCTGGACCACCGGCGCCCCCAGCGTGTAC
>CAZCJX010000043.1:10215-22188 GCA_964499205.1 uncultured Actinomycetes bacterium
GTCGATGCCCAGCTCGCCGGTCCACATCGGCGCCGGCACCTGGCGCGCCTCGCCCTCCTGCTCGCGCACGTGCGCGTCGAAGGCGGTGCGGTCACCGTCGAACGCCGGCGGCACCAAAGACCCGGTGTAGATGTGCGGCGAGTAGACGACGCCGCGGGCGTGCAGCGGCACCACGGTGGTGGGGAAGTCGCCGAAGAGGTCGCCCTCGACGAAGAACAGATGGTTGGCGTCGACGGCGCCGATGGCGGCGATGGTTCTGGCATAGAGTGGCCACATCCAGTCCTGCTCGAAGAGCCGCGGCGGGATGGGCAGGGGATGCGGCTCGTTGAAGATGTCGTAGCCGGCCACGCCGGGGTCGTCGCGGAAGCGGGTCGCCAGGGTGCGCCACACCATGTCGAAGTCCGCCTGCCAGTCGGGCGAGAGCCAGAAGTAGGTGAAGGCGGCGTTGACGGCGGGGGAGAGGTGGCGCCGCCATGACTCCCAGGGCCACCACTGCGCGTCGGGCACCGCCGGCAGCGCCGCCCAGTCCGGCGCGCCGGAGCCGCCGAAGCGCGGTCCCCAGTCGAGGAAGTGCATGTCGAGCACCACGTGCATGCCGTGCTGCTCGAAGAGGGCCACGTCGCCGGCGATCTGGTCGAGATAGGCAGTATCGATGGCGCCGCGCGCCGGCTCGAGCCGGGACCAGGCCACCGGCAGGCGCACCACGGTGAAGCCGGACTGCTGCATCACCTCGGCGTCGTGCACGTCGAGGGGCGCGGGGGAGACGCTGGACTGCTCCAGCAGCGCGTCGTCGTTGAAGCCGCGCAGCAGCACGGCGCGTCCCGACTCGTCGACGATCCGCGCGCTTCCCTCGACGTGCAGCCACTGCAGCGCGCCGCCTGCTGCCGGATGCGACGCGGGCGGCAGGTCGACGCTCAGCGCCGGCACCGGCACGTAGGCCCAGCCGAGGCCACCGAGCAGCATCAGGGGCAGGGCGAGGCCCGCGGCGACACCGCCGCCGCGCTGGCCGCCGTGGCGCCGCGGCCGGCGCCCGCGCGGGCGGGAGAGGAACACGGGGGCCCATTGTCGCCGAGCCCGCCGCTCCCCAGCGCCCGCCCGCGCGCCCTGAGCCACCCGCGACCGCCCCGGCATACTGCGCAGCAGCATGAGCGACACCGCCGACACCGACCTCGACGCCTACTGCCGCGCCCACCAGCCGCGCTTCGTCGACGAGCTGGTCGAGGCGCTGCGCATCCCCTCGATCTCCGCCGACCCCGCCCACGCCGACGACGTCGTGGCCAGCGCCGAGTACCTCGCCGACGCGGCGCGCCGGGTCGGCTTCCAGACGGCCGAGCTGCTGCCCACCGCCGGCCACCCCGCGCTCTACGCCGAGCTCACCGTCGACCCCGCACTGCCCACCGCGCTGATCTACGGCCACCACGACGTGCAGCCCGTCGACCCGCTCGACGAGTGGGTGTCGCCGCCCTTCGAGCCGCAGGTGCGCGACGGCGCCCTGTACGCGCGCGGCGCGGTCGACGACAAGGGGCAGGTGTGGATGCACCTCAAGGCGGTCGAGGCGCACATGCAGGCACGGGGCACGCTCCCGCTCAACCTCAAGCTCATCGTCGAGGGCGAGGAGGAGATCGGCAGCGTGCACTTCGACGCGCTGGTGCAGCGCGAGCAGGAGCGGCTGCGCGCCGACGTCGCGGTGATCTCCGACACGCCGATCTTCGCCAAGGGCGTGCCCTCGCTGTGCACCGGGCTGCGCGGGCTGGCCCACCTCGAGGTCACCGTGAGCGGGCCACGCCTCGACCTGCACTCCGGCTACTTCGGCGGCGCGGTGGCCAATCCGGTGCTGGAGCTGGCCCGCATGCTTGCCTCGCTGCACGACCCCGCCACCCACCGGGTCACCCTGCCCGGCTTCTACGACCGGGTGCGCGAGGCCAGCGCGGAGGAGCGCGCCCAGATCGCCTCGCTGCCGTTCGACGAGCAGGCGCTGCTGCGCGAGGCGGGCGGCGCGCCGGCGACGGTTGGGGAGGAGGGGTGGTCGCCGCTGGAGCGGATGTGGGTCCGGCCCACCCTGGAGGTCAACGGCATCTGGGGCGGCTACTCCGGGCCGGGGTCCAAGACGATCATCCCCGCCTCCGCGGGCGCCAAGATCAGCTGCCGGCTGGTGCCCGACCAGGACCCCGACGAGATCGCCGCGCTGGTCGCCGCCGCGCTGCGCGCCGCTGCGCCGCCCACGGTGCGGGTCGCGGTCGAGGTCCATCCCGGCGGCCGTCCCGTGCTGACCTCGCTCGACCACCCTGCGGTGCAGGCGGCGCGGCGGGCGATGCGCCACGGCTTCGGCGCCGACCCGGCGATCATCCGCACCGGCGGCACCATCCCGCCGGTGGCCACCTTCCAGACCGTGCTCGGAGTGCCCTCGGTGCTGGTCGGCGTCGGCCTGCCCGACGACCAGATCCACGCCCCCAACGAACGCTTCGATCTCGACCAGTACGCCGCCGGGGTGCGGGTGATCGCGCGGCTGTGGGACGAGCTGCCGGGAGCGCTGCGGCCGGCCGGCTGACGCCGCGCTTGGCCGACTCGTGACCGGGGGACACCGAGCCGTCACGGGTTCATCGGGTCGGTTGCTGTCGGCAGCAGCCGAAACTCCGGGGGCATCCACCAGCGCGTCCCCAACCAACCTCGCATGGGAGAGAGGCCCCCACCTCGATGACGTCGCTCATGCCCGACCGCCGTCCGCTGCTGCCCGGTCGCAGCCGCGCCGTCCGGGTGGCCCACCGTCCAGCGCAGGGGACGTGGGCCTCTCGGCCGGCGCGGGCGATGACGGCGCGGTGGCGGTCGGGTAGCGGCGTGCGACCGGCCGATCACCATCACGCCAAGCGGGCGCTGGGAGAGACGGAGGGCTGGTCAACTGGTGCCGGGCAGCTCTTCGCCTGCTCTCCACCCACCCCCAGGACGATCCCGTTGCAGCGTTCCGCCCCAGCCATGCATCCCCCCCGGCCGGCGCGCCGGCGGCACCAGCGCGACCGCGGTGTGACGCTGGTCGAGTTCGCGCTACTGTCGCCGATCGCGGTGATGCTGCTGATGGGGCTGATCGTGGTCGGCATGCTGACCACCAACATCGTGCAGCTCAACAACGCGGTGCGCGACGGCGCCCGGGTCGCTGCGGTGTGCGGCAGCTCCAACCGCAGCAGCACCACGATCGTCCCCACCACCGACCCCACCCACCAGGCCTGCACCGACGACAACGTGCGCTGGTACATCACCAGCCGGCTCAGCGCGGTTCCGGCCAATCTCACCCCGAACATCCAGGTGTGCGACAGCGCCGCCTCCTGCGTGACCGGCAGCGGCAGCTCCAACGTCATCGACACCTGCCAGGCCTACTCGAAGTACGTGGTGGTGACGGCGTCGATCCGGCAGAGCATGTACCTGCCGCTGGTGGGCCAGTTCTTCGGCGTCGACGCCACCGACAAGGCCAACGACACGCGGCTGATCAGCGCCAGCGCCGAGGCCACGTGCGAGCAATGAGACTGGGACTGCGTCTGCGCCGCCGCCACACCCGTGGCCAGGCCATGGTCGAGTTCGCCCTGGCCGCGCCGGTGATCATCATCCTGCTCTCCGGCGGCGCCCAGGTGGCCACCATCGCCTACGGGCACGTCACCGTGGCCACCGCGGCGCGCGAGGTCGCCCGCTACGCGGCCCACCATCCCGACGCGCTGCCGTCGACGTCGACACCGTATACCTGCGGCACGTCGCCGAACTACGACCCGACCACCGACACCAGCTCGTCCGCGGCGATCTGCAAGTACGTCGCCAGCGTCAGCGGCGCGTTGAGCGCGAGCAACTTCAAGGTCACCATCCTGGGCAACTACACGCTCGCGGAGGCGCCGCCCGACGACGTGGTGCAGGTCCTGGCGATCTGCTCCGGGCTGCACGACGCCACCGTGCAGGGCAAGGTCAGCCCCGCCCCCAGCACGAGCGGCCAGTCGATCACGGTGAGCGGCTCGGCGGGTGGGTCGCAGCCGAGCACGGGCACCGACTCCAGCGGCAACTACACGCTCTGCCTCTCCGCGCAGGGTGGTTCCACCCAGACCATCACGGCGACCACCGGCACCGGTTGCGGCACCTACACCGGCTCGATCGGGCCGCTCAACCTGCAGCAGAACCAGACCTACAGCGGCGAGAACATCACCATGCTGGCCAATGGGTGCCCCACGCCGACGCCCACGCCCACGCCGACGCCGACACCCACGCCCACCGCGACACCCACGCCCACGGCGACGCCGTCGCTGTCGAGCACGCCGCCTCCCTCCCCGCCGCCGTCGGCGCAGAGCACCTGCACCACCAGCGTGAGCTGGGTGAAGGTGCAGGTGTCCTACACGGTGGGTGTCTTCCTCCCGTTCATCGGGTCGTTCTTCACCAACACCGCCGGCGGGCACCAGGTCACCGAGACGGTGACGTTGAAGGTTGAGCCATGCGACATCACCGGCCAGTGACCGCCTCCTCCGCGCGCCCGCGCCGCCGGGGCGAGCGTGGCCAGATGCTGCCGATCCTGGCCATATTCGCCACGGTGCTGTTCGGCGTCGCCGCGCTGATGGCCGACCTCAGCCTGCAGACGGGAACCCGGCGCAACCTCCAGAACGCCACCGACGCCGCCGCGCTGGCCGCCGCCGTCGACCTCAACACCGCGCCCAACACCCAGCAGGAGCGCTACAACGGCGCCGTCGACGCGCTGGCGCTGCTGCACGACCATCTGAAGTTCGGCACCAGCGGCTCGTTCGGGCCCGACGCGCACTCGTGGGCCGTGAGCGTGATGTCGAGCCAGACCGGCTGCACGCCCACCACCGGCTCGACCTGCACGGTCGACTACACGCCGCCGGCACCGCAGTCCAGCCTGCACATCGTGCTGCACGCGCCGCCCGTCGACTCCGCCTCGGGCAGCACCATCAACGGCAAGGACGAGTACTACGAGGTCGAGCTGCACGAGACCAGCAGCACCCAGTTCGCCACGGTCAACGGTGTCAAGCAGACCACCACCGGGGCGCACTCGATCGCTTATCACACCCCGCCGGGCACCAAGTTCGGGTACGCGCTCTACGCCGACTCGCTGGTGCAGTCGGGCAACGACGGCGAGATCATCAGCGGCAACGTCTACGCGTACCGCAACGTGACCCCGTCCTCGAATGGCCAGGCCGGCATCTGCGTCGACGGTTCGCTGGTGCTCGGCGACCCGCAGTGGCCCAACGCCACGCCCAACCCCGACCCGTCGTCGGGGAACCCGCAGCAGTACCAGGTGAATCCCAAGAACGCGGACGTGATCACCCACGTCGACCACTGCCTCGACGGCGCCGGCAACCCGACGGTGAGCAAGGGCTATGTCGGCGAGACCTGGGGGAGCACCAACTGCTCCACCGTGGCCAACGGGCTCACCCTTCCCCCCAACAGCTACTACGACACCAACTACACGCATACCTGCGTCGCCCGCCCGGACGTGTCGGCGCCCAGCTTCGGACAGCCGACGCGCAGCAACAGCGCCGTCACCCCCTGCTCGACGTCGCCGCCGGGGGGCGGGAGCATCTACCCCGTCGGCGTGTACACATGCAACGCGAACAACACGCCGGTGCTGACCGTCAACGCAACGCTCACCCCGGGCAACTACGAGATCACCCACAACAGCAAGTGCACCCCTCCCAACTGCTACGACGTCACCATCAGCGGCCTCAGCGCCCCAAGCTCCTGCACCGCCTTTGACGCCGCCAACGGCACCAACTACGCCGCGAGCTACCGCACCTGCCTGATCGGAGTGACCTTCGTGCTCGAGCCCGGTGCATCCATCGGCTTCGTCCACGGCGCCTCCGTGATGACCACGCCGTTCCCGGCGTGGACCGGCGATACCAATGCCTACGACGGCGTCTATCCCGTCTACATCGATCCCTCGACGGTGCTCACCACGGACCAGATCGACGTGAGCCAGGGGTCGGTCTGGGGCACCGAGGGAACCATCTACGCACCCACCGCGACCTCGGGCGTGGACAACAACTCGCGCATGGTCGTCGACGGCCAGGCCATCGTCCACTCCTGGAGCGTGCAGAGCGGCTACCACCCCAACTCCGACATCACCTACGACCCCAGCAAGGTGGCCTCGCAGCGCGAGGTCCTTCGCCTGGTGGAGTAGGGGAGGGCCCCGGTCAGCTACGGCGGCGCGGCGACCAGCTCCCGGTTCTCCGTGGCGGTGATCCGCCACCCGTGCTCGTGCACCGCGCGGTGATGGGCGCGGCAGAGCAGCACCAGGTTGTCGAGCCGCGTCTCGCCGCCGTCGGCCCAGTGCTCGATGTGATGCCCGTCGGTCCACTCCGGCGGGCGGTCGCACCCGGGGAAGCGGCAGCCGCCGTCGCGAACGACGAGCGCGCGCCGGATCGCTGGGGGAATGGTGCGCGTCGTCCGGCCCACGTCGAGCACCTCGCCATCCGCGTTCAGCGTCACCCGCGTGACCGCCGCATCGCAGGCGAGCCGCCGCACCGTCTGAGTGACCACCGGGCCCGCCCACGACATCTCGGCGGCCGCCTCTCCGCGCTCGCCACGCAGCCTCGCCAGGGGCACGGTGACGGTGATGTGCGGCCGCTGGCCACCGACTGACGGCAGCTCCCCGCCCTGCAGCTGACGCGTCGCCAGCTCGACCAGCGCATCCGCCCGCCGCTGCGCCGCGGTGCGTCCATCGCCCCTCTGCGGCGTGTCCAGCGCATCGATTGCCGTCCGCAGCAGCGCCCCGCCCTCCGCGTCGAGCTTCCCGTCGAGCACGAAGACGCCGTCGTACGTCTGGCTGACGTGCAGCCAGCGATGCGCATGGTCGTCGTTCGCCGCCGCCAGCGCTCCATCGGGGTCGACGCAATGCCTGAGGTGCCGGGTGACCAACCGCAGCCGCCCGGGATCGAGCTTGCGCGCCGCCTCGACCAGCTCCCCCTCAACCGCCCGCACCGCATCGGCACCGAGCTCCGCCGCGCTGCGCGCGATCACCGCCGCATGCTGGAAGCCGATCTCGCCTGCGCGCAACGCCGCCTCCGTCCGCGGAAGTTCCGGCAGCTGCCGCGCCACGTCGACGTGCTGCGCCGCCGCCGCGATGGACATCCGGCACCGACTGCGCAGCCACGATGTGAGCGATGCGGCGAGATCCCTCAGATGCCCCCGCCGCCGGTCGAAGGCGACCAGCCGCCGGCTGAACTCGTACTCCAGGCGATCGATCTGCCGGCGCAGCTCGACCAGCTCCTCGGCGAGGGCGTCGTCGGTCCAGCCGTCGAAGTCTGTGGGCGAGGAGAGGGCGGCGATCGACATCGACAGAATTGTCGCAGAACATCTGTGCGCGTGCACGCCCGCGCCGCTGTTGCAGGACGCTGCCGGTGCGCGACGCGGACGTCATGGATGGATGGAGCGAACGCACCTACGATCGCCCCGTGGCTACCCCCAAGCACAAGCAGAGGCTGGCGCCGACCATCGGCTACGGCGTCCTCATGCTCCAGGCGATGACCGCGCCGTTCGCGCTGGCCAGCGCCTTCGGGTCCACGTCCGCCGGCCAGCCCAGCTGGGCGACGGGACTGTATC
This sequence comes from uncultured Actinomycetes bacterium, assembly GCA_964499205.1. Classification (GTDB taxonomy): domain Bacteria; phylum Chloroflexota; class Dormibacteria; order Aeolococcales; family Aeolococcaceae; genus DASRDZ01. The sequence continues at coordinate 17,797 of CAZCJX010000043.1, forward strand.
TCGCCGCGGACCTCGCCGCCGTGGCGTCGCTGGTGCTGCTGACCGTCGGCCGCCGCATGCACCACGCGCCCGCGCGCTTCGCGCCGCTGACGCTGGTCATGCCCATGTGGGGCGCCATCGCGCTCCTCTCGCCGCTGCAGCACGACAGCCTCGGCAGCGCCGCGCTGTATTCCCTTTACGCGCTGCTCGCGGGCGCCCTCAGCTCGCTGCCCTTCCTCACCGACGACGGCATCGCGCTCTTCGAGGCGGACGCGTCGATGGCCCGCCGCCACGCGGTGCTGACGACGGGGCCCAACCTCTAGACACCCGCTCCTACGTGACAGCGGCGCTGTCATTTTGATCGAAGCGTTATTGACATTCTTTGTCAGTAACGCTTCGTCGCGTTAACCCGGTCTTCGCTCTGCCGCCGATCAGCGATCGCAAGATCGGCGAACTCCGTTCGTCTATTCCGGTTCACGGTGCTTTACAGTTCTGTCCCGGCCCGAGAGGGACGGCCGCCCTGCCGCCACCTACGATTGGCGCCACGGACTGCCCCGCGCGGCACGGCAGGACTCATGCCAAGGACCACCATTCTGTGAATCGTCGCCTCGGGTGGGGACACGAGGGGAGGGCCTCCCGACGGCGCAGCCGCGGCCAGGCCATGGTCGAGTTCGCCCTGCTCGTGCCCGTGCTCTTCGGCATCGTCTGCGGCAGCGTCGACTTCGGCCGCGTCTTCGCCCGCAACGCCTCGATCCTCGGCGCGGCACGTGAAGCGGCGCGGCAGGCCGTGGTCTACAGCCCGGCCGCCGGAACCAACGCGCACTTCGGCCAAAGCGCGGCCAACGACAACTATGTGCGCGATATCGCCAAGCAGGAGCTCGGCATCACCGATTCGACGACACTGACGTTCCTCGGTGGCCACGAGAATGACTGCTTCTCGCCGGCCAATCCTCCATCCGGCTCCACCTTCTATCCCGACAAGAAGGCGACCGACACCGGGTACGTCTTCGTCTGCTGGCCAAGCGCTCCGGGCAACGACGGAAAGCTGCACGTGGTGGTCACCATCACCTGGACGATGTCACTGGTCACCCCGATGGTGGAGTGGATGATCGGTGTGCCCCACCTGCATGCCGTCGTCGAGATGACGGAGCAGTCGCCATGACCCGGCGACATCGGCAGCGCGGCGTCGCTCTCGTGGAGTTCGCACTGGTGGCGGGCCTCTTCCTGCTGGTGGTCACGACGCTCTTCGACGTCGGCAAGGGCGTGTACGTGAAGAACACCCTGGACGCCTCCGCCCGTGACGGTGCGCGAGTGGCGATCACGTTGAGCAGTCCCACGCTCAAGCAGATTCAGACCGCGGTCCAGAACCACTCGGCCGACGTGAGCTTCGCGACGGGGTGCCCGTTCTCCAGCAGTCCCAGCTCGCAGCCCCTTCCTCAGGACAACAAGGGCGAGATCTACCTGAACCTGATGCCTTCCGGCGGCAATCCCGGCAACGAGATCGACACCAGCAAGTGCACGTCAATCCCGGCGACCGCACAGAACAACCAAGCGTTCACCGTGACGATCGTCTACTCGTACAAGCCGATCACGCCCTTTGTCGCGCAGTTCGTGAAGGGGGGCGTGAAGCTGGTCTCGTCCTCCACGATGACGACGGAGTACTGATGGCACGGCACCATTCGCAAAGGCGAGAGCGCGGGCAGATCGTGCCCGTCGCGGCGTTGATGATGGTCGCCATCATCGGCTTCGCAGCGATCATCCTCGACGGCGGCCGCGGATACGTCGACCGGCGCGACCTCCAGGCGGCCGCCGACGCCGGCGCGCTTTCCGGGGTCAACCAGTTGGGAAAGAACCTGCTCACGGATACCCCGGCCTTCGATGTCGGCTGCGCCGTCGCGGCGGCCGCCAACGAGGTCGTCCAGAACCTGCCGGCAACACAGGTGCCGAGCAAGTGGTCGTACGCCGGAAGCAAGTGCCCCACCCTTGGAACCTTCAACTACGATTCCAAGACAACCGACTTCCCCAGCGGTGCCGACCTCAAGAACGGCTACACCATGGACGTCGTGGCCACCCTGGACACCGTGACGGTGACGCTGCATCACAGCCTGTCCCTCACCTTCGGAGTTGCCGCCAATTTCGGGCCCTCGATCACCCCAGGCGCCACGGCAACAGCAGTGAACGGCAGCATTCCTTTTGCCCTGGTGCTGTTCCGGAACAACACCGCCGGCAAGGGGTCGAGCGCCCCTGCGGACCTCTACCTGAATGGCAGTGGCGCCTCGCTGTCGATCAAGGGCACGGGCAGCAATCCGGGCAATGCGCTCAGCAACGAGGGAATCTGCCCTTCGCCCGGCAGCATCGACATGTCGGGCTCTGGTGGAGGCAACTTCTACGCCTACCGCCCCTCCTTTGGCGCGTTCCCCGGTTCGTGTGGAAGCAGCGCGAACATCAACGGTGCTGCCAACAACCCCCTCTCGTTCCCGATCCAACTCGGCGACCCAGGCCTGCCTCCACCGGGCCCGGTGAACGATCCTCCCTCGGGTTGCTCGGCTCAGCCATGTTCCTATGACCCCAAGTCCACTGGGAAGAAGTCAGGCCCGGTGTGCATCCCGCCGGGGAAATACGAGTACATCAATCTGGGGAGCGGCACCTTCGTGCTCCAGCCGGGAGGTGTCTACGAGGTGACGGGTAGCAACACAGGCTCCGCCACCAACTTCCACATCAACAACGGTGCGGCGCTCTATACCGCGGACCAGCTCCCCGGGGGCGTCAGCGATCCATGTCCTGCAGCAGCTGATTCCGGCGCCAGCGTCATCATGGATCCGTACGGCTCCGCCGGAGACAGGAATCAGCTCGTCGTCGACGCCGGCGGGATCTTCGACATCACGGCCCCGGCGGCGCAGAACCACATCGCCCTGTACGTCAGGACGCCGAGCGGGGGAGCGTGCACCTACAACCCCACTGGCGGGTGTGGCAGTAGCGTGGTCAACTTCGGTTCGAGCGCGACGTACAACATCAAGGGCCTGATCTACGGCTACGCCGACAACATGACCTTCACCAGCGCCAACACCGGAGTCAATGGTGTGGGGCAAGTCTTCGCCTGGACGATGACGGTCAGCGGCAACGGCACACTGACCGAGACGTACGACCCGAGCTTCATTCCCTTCCTGCAGGGCCTGCTCCAGTAGACCCGGCGCGCCTCGCGACCTCGGCACTGAGGCCGGCGGCATAATGCGGGGACTGCCAACGTAGCCCTGCACGCCACCCCGGAGGCCCCCCGCCCATGACGCTCATCGAGGCCATCACCGCCCTCGAAGTACTCGACTCGCGCGGCAATCCCACCGTGGAGGTCGAGGTGAGCCTGAGCAGCGGCGCGGTGGGTCGGGCGCTGGTCCCGAGCGGCGCCAGCACCGGCGCGCACGAGGCGGTGGAGCTCAGGGACAACGACGCCAAGCGCTACAACGGCAAGGGCGTGCAGCAGGCGGTGGCCAACGTGGCGGAGGTGATCGGCCCGGAGCTGATCGGCATGGACGCGGCCGACCAGCTGGGCATCGACGCCACGCTGCGCGAGCTGGACGGCACGCCCAACAAGGGCCGGCTCGGCGCCAATGCGATCCTCGGCGTCAGCCTGGCCGCGGCGCACGCGACGGCCAACGCGCTCGACATGCCGCTGCACCGCTACCTCGGCGGCGTCAACGCGCACGTGCTGCCGACGCCGATGCTCAACGTGGTCAACGGCGGCGTGCATGCGTCGACCAGCGTGGACTTCCAGGAGTTCATGTTCGTCCCGCTCGGCCTGCCCACCTTCGCCGAGGCGCTGCGCGCCGGCGCCGAGTGCTTCCACGCGCTGCGCGGCGTCCTCAAGGCCAAAGGGCTCGACGTCGGCCAGGGCGACGAGGGCGGCTTCGCCCCCAGCCTGCGCCACAACGAGGAGGCGGTCGAGGTGCTGCTGCAGGCGATCGAGAAGGCCGGCTACCGAGCGGGCCAGGACGTCGCCATCGCGCTCGATCCAGCCACCACCGAGCTGTACGAGAACGGCCGCTACGTGCTGAAGGGGGAGGGCCGCACGCTCACCAGCGCGGAGATGGTCGAGCTCTGGGCGAGCTGGGCGGACCGCTACCCGATCGTCTCCATCGAGGACGGCATGGCCGAGGACGACTGGGAGGGCTGGCGGCTGCTCACCGAGCGCATCGGCGACCGCGTGCAGCTGGTCGGCGACGACCTGTTCGTCACCAACGTGGAGCGCCTGCGCCGCGGCATCGACCACGGCGTCGCCAACGCCATCCTCATCAAGGTCAACCAGATCGGCACCCTGAGCGAGACGCTCGACGCCATCTCGCTGGCGACGCGCAACGGCTACGCCAGCGTCATCTCCCACCGCAGCGGCGAGACCGAGGACACCACCATCGCCGACCT
>CAZCJX010000044.1:0-17768 GCA_964499205.1 uncultured Actinomycetes bacterium
GGCGGTGCGCCAGGCGACGGGCGCGGCGGGCGCGGCCGGCCGGCGGCGCCCAGCCGAGATGGAGCTCACCGGCGCGCCGCGCTGAGGCGCGCCAACCGCGGTCGGGAGGGTCTGACAACCGATGGCTCGCAACGCCCCCGGGAGGCGCCAGCGGCCCGCGCCGGTGAGCGCGGGCGTGTCGCTGACCGGCCGCCGCGCTGAGCGCGCAGCCGCGGCCGAGGAGCACGAGCGGATGGTCGCCGAGCTGCGCGAGGCCAACCGGCGCCAGGAGGAGATGCTGGCGCTGCGGCGCAACATGCTCAACGCCCTGGCGCACGAGATGCGCACGCCGCTGACGGTGATCCTGGGGTTCGCCGACCTGCTCGTCGAGGGCGTCGACGGACCGCTCACGCCGGGCCAGCGCGACGCGGTGCTGGCCATCCGCGACGCGGCGCTGCGCGAGACCCACCTGCTCGACGACGCGCTCGCCCTGGCCCAGGCGCGCGGCGACGCAGCGCGGCTGGCCATGGCCCGCATCGACCTGCGCGCGCTGGTCGACCTCGCGGTGGGCAAGGCGCGCGAGCTGGCCGGCGCCAAGGGGCTGCGGTTGGAGTACGAGGTCGGCGATGCCGCGATTCCCGTACGTGCCGAGCCCACGCACCTGCGGCGAGCGGTGGATCACCTCCTCGAGAACGCGGTGAAGTTCACGCCTCGGGGGTCGGTGCTGGTGCGCTGTGCCCGGGCGGAGCCGAACGCCGTGCTCGAGGTGCGCGACACCGGGATCGGCATCGCCGACTCCGACGTTGCCGCCATCTTTGACGAATTCAGGCAGGTCGAGCAGGGCAGCACGCGGCGGTTCGGAGGGCTGGGGCTGGGGCTGGCGCTGGTGCGGACGGTGGTCGAGGCGCACGGGGGGACGGTGGAGGTGGCCTCCGCGCCGGGCGAGGGGAGCAGCTTCGTCGTGAAACTGCCACTCGCTGCAGATACGTGAAAAAGGGAAGGGCGCGGAGGGGGACAGGTCTCCGCGCCCTTGTGCAGGGGGTCTGAACTGCGAATGAGGTGTGGGCGTCAGCCCGCCAGCGCCACCATCGGGCTGGCCAGGTGGATGTTCCCCGTCGAGCCGTGGAACGGCGCGTCACCGAAGGCGAAGACTCCGCCGTCGCGCGCCACCATCCAGTAGCCGCCGCCGTCCGGGGTGCGGCGCATGCCGACCACGGGCTGGGACAGGGGATGCCCGCCGATGCTGCCGTGGAAGGCCGCATTGCCGAAGGTGAAGATGCCGCCGTCGGCGGCGACCATCCAGTAGCCGCCACCGTTGCTCGTCGGGGCCATGCCCACCACCGGCTGCACCAGGTTCATCCCGCCCGTGGAGCCGAAGTAGTGCGCGTCACCGAAGGTGAAGACACCGCCGTCCGAGGCCACCAGCCAGTAGCCGCGGCCGCTCGGCGTCGCCGCCATGCCGACGATGGGGCGGTTGAGGCGCATCGCACCGGTGGAGCCGAAGTAGCCGGCGTCGCCGAAGGTGAAGATGCCGCCGTCGCGGGCGACCAGCCAGTAGCCGCCGCCGTCGGGGGTGGGCGCCATGCCGACGATGGGCTGGTTGAGCCGCATCGCACCGGTGGAGCCGAAGTACTTGGCGTCGCCGAAGGTGAAGATGCCGCCGTCGGCGGCGACCAGCCAGTAGCCGTTGTGGCTCGGCGTCGCCGCCGTGGTCACGATCGGCTGGGCCAGGGCGTGTCCGCCCATCGAGCCGTAGTAGCCCGAGGCGCCGAAGTCGAAGACGCCGCCGTCCGCGGCGACCAGCCAGTAGCCGGGGCCGGCGGAGGGAACCACCGTGGGGGTGTTCGATGGGGCGGCGCCGTTGATCTGGGCGAACTCCTCGCTGGCCATGAACACGTTGCCGAAGCTGCCGCCGCCGCCGGTCCACTGCTGGCCGGGCAGCGTCGCCCACGAGCCGACGCCGACGTCGGTGAAGCTGGCGTTGAGGATGTTGGCGCGGTGCTCGGGCGAGTTCATGAACTCGGTGTTGAGGTACTGCGCCGCCTGGGTGGGATCGGTGTAGCCGCTCTCCCAGCCGATGTTCTCGCCGGCGGAGCTGTAGGGCACGCCGAACGCATTCATCATGCTGAAGACGTTCTGCGAGCCGCAGATGGTGTGCGAGAAGTAGTTGCGGTTGATCATGTCCTCGGCGCGGCCCGCCACGGTGAAGCCGCAGCCGCCGTAGGGCGTGCCCTCGCCGATGCCGTTCAGCTGCGCGTTCCAGCGCAGCGGGGGCAGGCCGTTGGCGGCGCGATCCTGGTTGATCAGGGCGAACAGCGCCTGGTCGAAGGTGACGTCGGCGTGCACCGCGCGCGGTGCGCTCACCAAGGCGACGGCGCTGCCGATGACGGCGGTGACGGCGGCGAACGCGAAGCGACGACGGGACCGGCGACCTGGGGCCATACTTGGGGTGTCTCCAAGTCGGCTCCGGGGTGGACTCCTTCGGTAGCCCGGCTGTCTCTCGGGTAGCGACCCGGTGGAGACCCGTGGCTTTGCGTCACCTCCTCTCGGAGGTTTTGCGTTTGTCGGGAGCCGACGGGCTGCACTCTAGCCAGCCGTCCGCGCCCCGGCGGGAACCGTGGCGGACCGGTGAGGCGGTCGCGATCACCCCGTTACAGCAGGCACCATGGGGGCGCCTCCGCGCCGGCGGAGTCCCGGCTGGTACGGTACGGAGCCGTGTCCAGCGTCCCCGGAGCCGTCACCGACCCCTCCCGCCTGCACACTGCCGAGGTCACCGTGGAGAGCGGTGACGGCGCTGCCCTGCGGGCGCACCTCGCCCGTCCCATCGAGAACGGGGCGCGCCCGGGGATCATCGTGGTCCACGAGGCGTTCGGCCTCAACGCACACACCCGCGACGTCGCCGATCGCTTCGCCAACGCCGGCTTCGACGCCATCGCGCCGGAGCTGTTCAGCCGCGAGGGGCCGCCCGACCCCGAGGACCGCGCCTCGGTGATGGCCAAGATCTTCGCCATGCCCGACGCCCGCGTGGTCGCCGACCTCGAGGCCTGCGCCGCCCACCTGCGCGCGCTGGACAGCTCCAGCGGCAAGGTGGGCTGCATCGGCTTCTGCATGGGCGGCCGCGACACGCTGCTGCTGGCCGGGAGCGGCCACGCCCTCGACGCCGCCGTGGTCTGCTGGGGCGGCTTCATCGACCGCGCCACGCCCGACGCCGAGACCACGGAGAACCGGCCGCGCCGGGTGGTCGACCTGCTCGACCGGGTGGAGTGCCCGATCTACCTGGTGGGCGGCGCCGAGGACCAGAACCCCTCGCCGCAGCTGCTGCAGCAGGTGCGCGACCGGCTTGCCGGGTTGGGCCGCGACGTCACCCTCGACATCTTCGACGGCGCCGGCCACGCCTTCTTCGCCGACTACCGGCCGACGTACCGCGAGGCCGCCGCCCAGGCGCTGTGGCCGCGGGTGCTGGCGTTCTTCGAGCGCACCCTGCGCTGAGGCGCTGAGGCTGCAGCTCAGCTCGGCGGCGCGCTCTCCGGCGCCGCCACCAGGTTGCGCAGTTCGCGCTTGAGCACCTTGCCGATGGCGTTGAGCGGCAGCGAGGGCAGCAGCTCCACCGACGACGGCGTCTTGTAGGCGGCCAGGTGCTGGCGGCAGAACTCGACCAGCTGCTCGGGAGTTGCGGTCGCTCCTGACTTCAACGTGACGTAGGCGCGCACCTGCTCGCCCATGCGCCGGTCGGGTACGCCGATCACCGCCGCCTGGGCCACGGCGGGGTGCTGGTGCAGCACCTCCTCGACGTCGCGCGGCAGGATGTTGAAGCCGCCGCGGATGATCAGGTCCTTCTTGCGGTCGACGACGTAGAGGTAGCCGTCCTCGTCCATGCGGCCCATGTCGCCGCTGTGCAGCCAGCCGTCGCGCAGCACCTGGGCCGTCTGCTCCGGCATGTTGCGGTAGCCGAGCATCACGTTGGGACCCTGCATGACGATCTCGCCGATCTCGCCGCACGGCAGCTCTCTGCCCTCGTCGTCGACGATGCGCACGCTGACCCCGGGCACCGGCCTGCCGACCGAGCCCGGCCGCGGCGCGTCCTTGGGGTTGATGGCGCACTGCGCCGAGGACTCCGACAGGCCGTAGCCCTGGATCACGGTGCAGCCGAAGCGCTGCTCGAACTCTCGTTGCACCTCCACCGGCAACGCTGCACCGCCGCTGATGACCCAGCGCAGGCTGGAGGTGTCGCGCATCGCCGCATCGGGATGGTCGAGCAGGTAGACCAGCATCGTCGGCACCAGCGCGGTGACGGTGACGTGGAACTCCTCGATCAGCCGCAGCGCCTCGGTGGCGTCGAACCAGCGCAGCATCACGCCGGTTCCCTTGCGGAAGCTGGACCCCAGCGTCGCCGAGATCCCGTAGGAATGGGACAGCGGGAGCGCCGCCAGCGCCACGTTGCCGTCGCCGAAGTCGGTGGCGGCGTGCGCGTTGTGCGCCATCGACACCAGGTTGCGGTGCGAGAGCAGCACGCCCTTGGGCTGCCCGGTGGTGCCGGAGGTGTAGAGGATCACCGCGACGTCGGACTCGGCGCAGTCGTGCGGCGCCGGCATCGGCTCGGCCGTGGCCAGCGAGGCGAAGTCGACGACGCCCTCCTGCCCCCCGGCGCCGACGCAGACCAGGTGGCGCACCGAGGGCGCCTGCGCCGCCGCCTCGCGCACCTTGGGCAGCAGCTCGGGCGTGGTCACCACGGCGACGGCCTCGGAGTCGCGGAGGATGTGGGCCAGCTCTTCGGCGGAGAGCAGGAAGAGCACCGGCACCACGGTGGCGCCGCAGCGCCACGCGGCGTTGTAGGTGATGCCCACCTCGGGGCAGTTGAGCATGGTGACCACGACCCGGTCGCCGGGGGCGACGCCCAGGTCGCCCAGCGCGGTGGCCACGCGCGTGGCGGCGTCGTGCAGCTCGCCCGAGCGGTGCCAGCGGCCCTCGAACCACAGCGAGGTGTAGTCCCCGTTGCGGGCGAAGGCGTCGTCGGCCAGGGAGGCGACGTTCATGGTCGCGCGCGACTCTAACGCCCCGTGCCGCAGCTCTGCCGGAGTGCCGCGGGACCTTCGGCCCTCCGCCACGGCGGCGAACACGGGCCGGGAGGAACCGAACGTCCCGTTCGCGCCGGTGACCCTTGGCACTTCCGGTTCGCGCCGCCGCTGGCCAGCATGGCGCCATGCGCCTGCACCTCAGCTCTCGATGCGGCGTGGCGATCTCCGTCGCCAGCGTCGCGCTCGCCCTTGCCGCGTGCGGCAGCGGCGACTCCGGGCTCCGCGGCGGCAGCGCCGCGCAGTCGTCGTCGATGCCGTCGATGGACGTGTCGGGCAACGCCGCGCCGGCCATGTCCGCCGACCAGATGGACGCCCAGATGGCCCAGCGCACCAAGGCCTTTCCGCAGAAGACCAGCGGTCTCGGCGGCCAGGTGATGGCGCCCAAGGTGCTCGCCGACGGCACCAAGGAGTTCGACCTCGTCGCCGCCGTCACGCCCTGGGAGGTGGAGGCGGGCAAGGTGGTGCAGGCCTGGACCTACAACGGCGTCGTCCCCGGGCCGACCATCCATGTCAACGTCGGCGACAGGGTGCGCGTGGTGCTCACCAACCGGCTTCCCGAGTCGACGAGCATCCACTTCCACGGGGTGAGGCTGCCCAACGACCAGGACGGCGTGCCCGACATCACCCAGGCGCCGATCAAGCCGGGCCAGACCTACGTGTACCAGTTCACCACCACCGAGCCCGCGGTGGGCATGTACCACTCGCACCAGGATGCGGTCCGCCAGGTTCCCGACGGCCTCGCCGGCGCCTTCCTGGTCGGCGAGATGCCCCTGCCCGCGGGCGTGACGGCGACCCAGGAGATCCCCATGGTGCTCAACGACGGCGGGCCCATCGGCATCTCCATCAACGGCAAGTCGTTCCCCGCCACCGCGCCAGTTGTTGCCAAGCTCGGCGAATACGTGGTGGTCCACTACTACAACGAGGGCCAGATGATCCACCCCATGCACCTGCACGGGCCCTCCCAGCTGGTCATCGCCAAGGACGGCTTCCCGCTGGCCAGCCCGGAGCGCGAGGACACGGTGATGGTGGCGCCCGGCGAGCGCTACACGGTGCTGATCAAGGCCGACGCGCTGGGCGTCTGGGCCTGGCACTGCCACATCCTCTCCCACGCCGAGACCACCGCCGGGATGTACGGCATGGTCACCGCCCTGGTGGTGCAGCCGGCCTGAGGGCGGTACCATCGGCGCTCGCCCGCGGGCGCGTCTGGCCCAATGCGGGAGGGAGGAATCGCCATGCCGCACGCCTCGATCGACGTCGATGCGCCGCCCCAGGCCGTCTACGACCTGGTCGCCGACCTGCCCGCCATGGGGCGCTGGAGCCCGGAGTGCTACCGCTGCGACTGGCTGGGCGGGGCCACCCACGCGGTGCCGGGAGCGCGCTTCAAGGGTCGCAACCGCATCGGCATGCGGCGCTGGAGCACCACCGGCACCGTGGTCGTCGCCGAGCCCGGGCGCGAGCTGAGCTTCGACGTCGAGTACCTGGGCATGCCGGTGTCGCGCTGGACCTACCGCATCGCCCCGCGCGAGGGCGGCTGCACCGTCACCGAGTCCACCGACGACCGCCGCGGCGCGGTGGTGAAGTTCCTCGGCGCCGCGCTGCTGCTCGGCACGCCGGGCGCCGACCGCGCCAAGCGCAACGCGGACACCATCGAGGTCACTTTGGCGCGACTGAAGCAGGCCGCGGAGAGCAGCGTTCGCGCCGCGGGGGTGTAACGATCCGGTGCGGCCCCGTCCACCGGTAAATAGTTGTGAATACTGGATAGCGCAAGTATCACAACAGACAGGTGGGGCCCAATCATGGCGACCGTCCTGGTGGTGGACGACGACCCGACAACGTGCCGCTTCATGCGCCTCAGCCTGGAGCGCGACGGCTTCGCCGTCATCGAGGCCCACACCGGCAACGACGCGCTGCTGGCGCTGAGCCGAGCCGGCAGCCCGGCCGTCGACGTGGTGGTCACCGACTACCGCCTTCCCGGGGTCAGCGGCCTCGAGCTGGTCTCGGTGGCGACGCGGATGGACGCCACCATCCCCTGCATCATGGTCACCGGCTCCACCGAGCTGGACGTCGCGACGCAGGCGATGTCCAACGGTGCGGTGGCCTACCTGGTCAAGCCCTTCACCGGCGACGCGCTGCGGGTGACCGTGGCTCGGGCCATGGAGCGACGCCGCCTCGCCGAGGAGGCGATGCGGCTGCGCACCGTGGTGCCCATGCTGGAGCGCTTCACCATGCTGCTCGCCGACATGGTCGAGGCGCGCGACGGCGAGACCCACGCCCACTGCCAGCGCCTGATCGCCATCTCCGACCGCCTCGCCGAGGCCCTCGGCGTTTCTGCCGATCAGCGCAAGAACGTGCGGCTCGGCGCCTGCCTGCACGACGTCGGCAAGATCGCCATTCCCGACGCCGTGCTGCACAAGCCGGGCTCGCTGACCGACGAGGAGTGGCGCGTGATCCGCCGCCATCCCGAGGTGGGCGCATCGCTGCTGGAGGACTTCGAGCACCTGCGCGAGGCGCGGCTGGTGGTGCGCCACCACCACGAGCGCTTCGACGGCAGCGGCTACCCGGACGGGTTGCGCGGCGCGGCCATTCCCCTGGCGGCGCGCATCGTCGCCCTCGCAGACGCTGTCGACGTGATGACCGTCGGCCGGCCCTACCAGCCGCCGCGCTCGCCCGAGCAGGTGATCGAGGAGCTGCTGCGCCACCGCGGCACCCAGCTCGACCCCGACGTGGTCGACGCCTTCCTCGACCTCGCAGAGCGCGATCCCGCCATGCGCCACGCCGTCTACGCGCGGGAGCTGGTGGGGGTCTCGCTCAGCGCCTGAGGCGCCACGGCGTCAGACCAGGTTGGCCGACCGCGGGTAGGCGTCCTGCGGGTCGGTGAGCACGTTGACCAGGGCGGGCAGGCCGCTGGCGAAGGCGCGGTCCAGCGCCGGGCCGATCTGCGCGGCGTCGCTGACCAGCTCGCCGTGTCCGCCGAGGGCGCGCACCACGTCGTCGTAGCGCGTGCCGGGGCGCAGGTCGGCGGCGACGTCGTAGCCGAAGAAGGCCTGCATCGGGTGCTTCTCCAGGCCCCATATGCCGTTGTTGCCGCAGATGGCCACAACTGGCAGGTCGTGGCGGACCATGGTGTCGAAGTCCATCAGCGAGAAGCCGGCGGCGCCGTCGCCGAGCAGCAGCACCACCTGCCGCTGCGGGTGGGCGAGGCGGGCGGCGATGGCGTAGCCGGCGCCGGTGCCGAGGCAGCCGTAGGGGCCGGGGTCGAGGAAGCAGCCGGGGGTGAAGGTGTCGACGTAGCGGCCGGCGTAGGACACGAAGTCGCCGCCGTCGCCGATCACCACCGCGTCGCGCTGCAGGCGCGGCAGCAGCTCGCCGTAGATGCGCGACGGCCGGATCGGCGAGGCGTCGGAGCGCAGGTCGGCATGCTCCTCGGCGCGCAGCCGCGACTCGTCGGCGCGCAGGGCGCGGAGCCGGTCGTCACTGCGCGGCTGCGGGTGCGAGGCCGCCAGCACCGCGTCGAGCACGGCGCCGATGTCCCCGGACGCGCTGGCCGCCAGCGTGGCATGGCGCGCGATCTGCGCCGGCGTGTCCGCGATGTGCACCACGCGTGCGGCACCGAAGTCGCCGAAGCGCAGGCGGAAGTCGAGCGGCGTGCCGATGGCGACGACGAGGTCGGCGTCGCGCAATGCCGCGCTGCGGGCCCGGGAGAAGGCGCAGGGATGGTCGGCGGGAATCGTGCCGCGGCCCAGGCCGTTGCCGAACACCGGCAGTCTTAGCGACTCGGCGAAGCGTTGCAGTGAGGCTTCCGCGTGGTCCCAGTACACGTCCGCGCCGGCGAAGACCACGGCGCGCTGCGACTCGGCGAGCAACGCAGCGATCTGCTCGATGTCGGTGGAATCAGGCGCAGCGCGCTGCGGCACGGTGCCCGGTGCACCCGACGGCAGCTCCGCGGGCGAGGCGAAGACGTCGAGCGGGACGTCGACGAAGGCCGGTCCGCGGTGCGGCGTCATCGCGGCGAGCAGGGCGCGCTCGACGTCGCCGGCGAGACCCTCAGCGGATGTCGCGGTGATGGCGCAGCGCGAGACGCTCGACACCACGGGCAGGTGATCGAACTCTTGCAGCGACCCCGCGCCCCAGCGCATCTGCGGCGCGCGCCCGCCCAGCACCAGCAGCGGCGTGCCGCTCTGCGAGGCGTTGGCCATGGTGCTCACCGCGTTGGTGACCCCGGGACCGGCGGTCACCGCGCAGACGCCGATGCCCCGGGTCAGCTTGCTCCATCCCTCGGCGGCGAAGGCGGCGGTCTGCTCGGTGCGGGTGTCGAGCAGGCGCACACCGCGTGGCACCAACCCGTCGTAGAGCGGGAAGATGTGCCCGCCCGACAGGGTGAACACCACCTCGACGCCGTGGCGGTGCAGCACCTCCGCGGCGGCCGCGCCCGCATGTCCTTCCAACCCGGCATTCCTCCGAACGGCGAGCGAGCTGTTCAGAACCAGGAACGCCCGCGGACCGACGGGGAATTGTGCGCCAGCAGCCCTAGCGGACGGGGGTCGACCGGCGCATCCGCGGCTTGCCCGGCTCGCGCTGCCCGAGGCGCAGGCGCAGGTGCGCAGGCACCGCCCACAGCTTCTGGCGGAAGCGGTCCAGGGTGCGGTGGCGGACCTTGGTCCGGACGGCGGTCGACATCTCGCGGCAAGTGTGGACCCTCGCCGGCCGCGTCGATCGCGTCTACACAGCCTTCGCACCCACCCCGTTGCCCTGCCGTTACATCCATTCAGGGGATGCGAATGCCCCCGGGTGAGGGGTCAGCCGGCGGCCGCCTCCGGCACCAGCTGGCCCTTGAGCTCGAGCTTGAGGATCTTCCCCGTGGGCCCCTTTGGCAGGGTGTCGAGGACCCAGATGCGCCGCGGGTATTTGTAGGCGGCGACACGCTCTTTGGTGTAGGCGATCAGCTCGTCGGGGGTGGCCGACGCGCCGGGGCGCAGGCAGACGGCGGCGACCACCTCCTCGCCCATGGTGGGGTCGGGGGTGCCGAAGACGGCCGCCTCGGCGACCGCGGGATGGGAGTAGAGCACCTCCTCGATCTCCCGCGGGTACACGTTGAATCCGCCACGGATGACCAATTCCTTCTTGCGGTCGACGATGAAGTAGTAGCCGTCGTCGTCGCGGTAGCCGATGTCGCCGGTGTGCAGCCAGCCGTCGGCGTCGATGGTCTCGGCGGTGGCCTCGGGGCGGTTGTGGTAGCCCTTCATCACGTTGTGGCCGCGGATGCAGATCTCGCCGTGCTCGCCGTTGCCCAGGTCCTTGCCGGTGTCGTCGATCACCTTCAGCTCGACGCCCCACACCGGCATGCCGATCGAGCCCACCTTGCGGGGGCGGTCGGGACGGTTGAAGGTCGCCGACGGCGAGGACTCGCTGAGGCCGTAGCCCTCCAGGATGGGTGCGCCGAACTTCTCCTCGAACTCGCGCAGCACCTGCTCCGGCAGGGCGGCGCCGCCGCTGATGGCCAGGCGGATCGTCGAGATGTCCCACTCGCCCTCGTCGTACGCTTTGAGGAAGGCGATGTACATCGTGGGCACGCCGGCGAAGATGGTGATGCCGTCGCGCTGGATCATCTGCAGCGCCCTGACCGGGTCGAAGCGCGGCAGCAGCGACAGCGTGGCGCCGGCGTAGAACCCCGTGTTCATGACATTGCTGGCACCAAAGGCGTGGAAGAAGGGCAGCGTCGCCAGGGTCACGTCGCTGTCGACCACGCCGGCGATGCGGGCGCCGACGATGGCGTTCATCAGCAGGTTGTCGTGGGTGAGCTGGGCGCCCTTCGGCTTGCCGGTGGTGCCCGAGGTGTAGAGGATGATCGCGGTGTCGTCGGGACGGGTCGGGGCGATCTCCTCGGTCGGCGTCACCGACACCACCAGGTTCATGAAGTCCTCGGCGCCCTCGGGCGGCGCGGTGCCGGGCGCGGCGGCCACCGACACCACCAGCTTCAGCGCGTCGAGCTCGGCGCAGCCCCTGATCGCCTCGGCGGCGAAGTCGCCCCAGAAGAAGAAGGCCTGGGCGCCGGAATCCTCGAGGTAGTAGTGCACCTCGGGGGCCTTGAGCAGCACGTTCATGGGCACCGCGATGCAGCCGGCGCGGAGGATGCCGAAGTACACGATGGGGAACTGCGGCACATTGGGCAGCATCAGGCCGACCGCTGTGCCGGGCGCGATGCCGTTGTCCCGCAGCGCCTGGGCGACGCGGTCGGCAGCGTGGTCGACCATGGTGTACGACAGGCGGTGCTCGTCGAGGATGACCGCCGGCTTGTCGGGATGGGCAAGCCTGCTCTCGCGCAGGACGGTGCTGAGGTTGAACGTCGCCATCGGCCAATCCTGCCCGGTGACGTGGGCTGGTGGCAACAGGCCGCGGTGCAGTGCGACCCCAGTCCGCGTGCAGGTGGAGCACACTGGGCCCCCATGTCCCGTATCGGCCTGGTCCTCGGTGCCGGCGGCATCGCCGGGCACGCCTTCCACGCGGCCGTCCTCGACGCCCTCGGCGCGGTGACCGGCTGGGACCCCGACGACGCCGAGATCGTGGTGGGGACGTCGGCGGGCTCGGCCGTGGCGGCGCTGGTCCGCGCCGGCATGTCGCCGGCCGACATCGCCCGGCGGGCGGCGGGGGAGCCCATGTCCGCGGCGGCGACGCGTCTGGTGCAGCGGCGGCAGGAGGCGGCGTCGAGCGCGGCGCAGCGGGCGGGGGGAGCTGCCGGTGCCGCGCGTCCGGCGCGCGCCGCGAGTACCACCGCCACCGCCACAGCAGAGGGCGCCGAGGCCAGCGCCGCCAACGGCAGCACCCGCAGCACCTTCGCCGCGGCCGCCTCACTCCCCGCCGGCTTCGCGCCCTCCTCACCGCGCCGCCTGCTGCGCGCCGCGGTGCAGCCGTGGTCGGCGGCGCTGCGCCCCGGCACAGTGGCCGCCGCCGCCCTGCCCGAGGGCCGCATCCCCACCGACCGCGCCGTCGCCGGCCTGCGCCGCCTCTACCCCGACCACACCTGGCCCGACGCCGCCCTCTGGCTCTGCGCCGTCCGCCTCCACGACGGCCGTCGCGTCGTCTTCGGCCGCGACCCCGGCTCCACCGCGGAGGCGAGCGTCCCCGACGCTGTCGCCGCCTCCTGCGCCATCCCCGCCTACTTCCAGCCCGTCCGCATCGGCGGCGTGCGCCACGTCGACGGTGGCACCTGGTCGCCGACCAACGCCGACGTGCTGGCCGCCTGTGGCCTCGACCTGGTCATTGTCATCTCGCCGATGTCGGCGCGCCGCACCATCCCCATCACCTCCGTCGACGGCGCGGTCCGCGCCGCCTGCCGGCTGCAGCTCACCCAGGAGGCGCTGCGCGTCCGCCGCCGCGGCACGCCGGTGGTGGTCATCGAGCCGGGCGACCGCGAGCTGGCGGTGATGGGCAGCTCGGCGCAGGCCATGGATCCCGAGCGCGGGCCGGCCATCGTCCGCACGGTCCGGGAGTCGATGCGACTGCGCCTGCGCCAGCCGGAGATGCGCGATCGCCTGCGTGCACTGAGACCGAGAGCGCCGCGCTGACTACAATTGCGAGCCCCCAGGCGGATTTCCCCAAGGAGCGCCCCATGGATCGCATGAGCCCGCTGGACGCCACGTTCCTGCACGTCGAGGACGCCCACAGCCACATGCACATCGGCTCGGTGGCGATCTTCGAGGGGCCGCCGCCGTCGCATCCCGAGGTGGTGCGCTGGATCAGCGGCAAGCTGCCCCTGGTGCCGCGCTACCGGCAGAAGGTGCGCACCGTGCCCTTCGACCTCGGCCGCCCGGTGTGGGTCGACGACGCGCACTTCCAGGTCGAGTACCACATCCGCCAGACCGCCCTGCCCCGCCCCGGCGGCGCCGAGCAGCTGCGCAACCTGGTCGGCCGGGTGATGTCCCAGCGGCTCGACCGCGAGCGCCCGCTCTGGCAGATCTGGGTCGTCGAGGGCCTGGAGGAGGACCGCTGGGCGCTGGTCTCCCAGGTGCACCACGCCATGGTCGACGGCATCAGCGGCACCGACCTGCTCGCCGTCATCCTCGACCTCGACCCCAAGCCCTCGCCGCCGGTGCCCGACCACTGGAAGCCGCAGCCCGAGCCCAGCGGCGTGCGCCTGCTCGGCGACGCCGCGGTCGACTACCTGGTGACTCCGCTGGAGCAGTTCCGCGGCCTGCGCACCGTGGTGCGCGCCCCGCGGGACAGCATCCGCCGCACCGCCGAGGCGGTCCGCGCCCTGCGCTCGATGTGGGGACTGACCTCGACGTCGGGCCTGGCAACCCTCAACGGACCGATCGGTCCGCATCGCCGCTACGACTGGGCGCGCGGCTCGCTGGCCGACGTCAAGACCATCCGCACCGCGCTGGGCGGCACCGTCAACGACGTGGTGCTGGCGGCGATCACCCGCGGCTTCCGCGACCTGCTGATCTCCCGCGGCGGCGCGGTCGAGGGATGCAGCGTGCGCACCATGGTTCCCGTGTCGGTGCGCGGCGCTGGCGAGCGCGGTGAGTACAACAACAAGGTGTCGGCGATGTTCGCCGACCTGCCGGTGGGCATCGAGGATCCCATCGAGCGGCTGCACGCGATCCGCGCGCAGATGGAGGGGCTCAAGGAGACCAAGCAGGCGGTGGCCGGCGAGGTGCTCACCTCGCTGTCGGGCTTCGCGCCGCCGCTGCTGCTGGCCCTGGGCATGCGCGCCGCGGTGCGCTTCCCGCAGAGCAATGTGCACACCGTGACCACCAACGTGCCCGGCCCGCAGTTCCCCCTCTACGCGCTGGGACGGCGCATGGTCGAGGCCTATCCCTACGTGCCCATCGCCAACCAGGTGCGCATCGCCATCGCCATCTTCTCCTACCTCGGCACGCTCAACTACGGCATCACCGGCGACTACGACACCGCGCCCGACATCGACGTGCTGGCCCGCGGCATCGAGCAGGGGATCCGCGAGCTGCTCGGCTGCGCGGCGCGCGTGTCGGGCAACGGTGAGCACCGCCCGCGCACCCTGCCGGAGCCGCAGCCGCGCGGAACGGGGACCACCGCCGTGGCGGCGCGCCGCACCCGCACGCGCGCGACCCGCACCACCGGGCGGGCGCCGCAAGCTTCGCGGCCCCGGGGGCGTTCCTCCGGGCATGCCGAGCAGCCACGCCGTTCCCGCTGACCAGACGCTGAGCGCACTCGCCCTGGAGGCGCGCTGGCATTCTGCCGCGGTGCTGGTCGTCCTGCCGATGATCCTGGCGGGATGGGTGGTGGCCGCGGTGCTCGCCTTCGGGCTGTTCGAGATGGGGCGGGTCACCGCGCAGCGCCGCCACCTGCTGCTGCGGCGCCCGCAGCCCGCCGAGTTCTCCGCTACTCAGCGCGCAATCGCGGCGCGGTGAGGGTGCAGGCCACGCCCGCGGCGATGGCCAGGGCGAAGGTGGCCGTCAATCCCCAGGACAGCGGCCTTCCCGCCGCGTGCACCACCGCGATCGCCGCGCCGCCCAGCCCCGTCCCCAGCACGATGCCGATGCGCCCGGAGAGAAACCGCGCCGCCACCGCCGTCGTCTCGTCGCCGCCGCGCGCGAAGTCCATGCTCGCCAGCATCACCGTGGGGAAGGTGATCCCCATGCCCGCACCGGCCACCGTCCACCCCAGGTAGCCGATCCACAGCGGCTCGCCGAGCAGCAGGGCGGCGGTGGCCGCGGTGCCGACCAGCAGCACCGCCGATCCCACTCCCATCAGCGCCGCCGGCGACATGCGGGTGGTCGCCCGCGACTGCCACCAGCTCGCCGCGGACCAGCTGATCGCGACAAGAGTGACCGCAACTCCCGCCTCGGCAACCGACACGCCGCGCACGTCGGTGAGCAGCAGGGTGATGAAGCTGTCGGCGCTGAAGAAGGAGAGGTTGAGCAGCAGGCCCAGGGTCACCGCGCTGGGTGCGCCGCGCGCCGCGCGCAGCCATCCCCGCGGCAGCAGGCGGTGCAGCCCGGCGAACGCGACGGCGATCGCCGCCGCGCCCAGCGGTGCCGACCACCACTGCGCCTCCGATCCCGCCAGCAGCCCCACCCCGCAGGCCACCGCGACCACGATCGGCCAGAACGGCGCCAGCGTCCTGATCTCCGGCGCGCCGCGCAGCGTGGCCAGCCCGGGCAGGGCGAGCACCCCGGCGATGACGATCAGCGGCAGCACGATGGCGAAGGCCCAGCGCCAGCCCGCCGTGCTGGCCAGCACCGCGCCGATCGAGGGAGCGATGAGCCCGGAGACGACCCAGGTCGCGGTGAGCAGCGCCAGCAGCCGCGGCCGCGCCTCGCTGGGGTAGCCCTTGGCCACCGCTCCGTAGGCGACGGTGTACGCGGCGCCGCCGCCGTAGCCCTGGATCACCCGCGCCGCCGCCAGCAGCGGCATCGACGGCGCCAGGGTGCAGAGCACGGTGCCGGCGGCAAAGCAGGCGAGCATGCGCAGCAATGGATTCGCCGGGCCCTCGCGATCCGCGGCGCGCCCCGCCAGGGGGATCGACACCAATCCGCTCAGCATGTAGCCGCTGAACACGGTGCCGTAGAAGCCGACGCCGCCCAGGTCCTGCAGCACCCGCGGCATCGCCGCCACCACCACCATCGACTGCATGCCGGCGACGAACTCGATGAGCACCAGCCCGGCGGTGAGCCGCCCCCGCCCCGACCCGATGACGGCGCGCCAGGACGGAACCGAGACGGAGGGGGCTGCCATGCCCCCGATTATCCGGGTCTCGGGAACGCCGCCACCGACCGTGCCGCGGGACTCAGCCGACGGGCGTCAGCTCGCTGGTGCAGAAGGCGCAGCGCCTGGCCTGCAGCGGGACGACGCTGAGGCACTGCTCGCACTTGCGCGTGTCCGGCTCCGGGGCGGGCTCGCGGCGGCTGCGCGCGATCAGGTAATTGACCGGCTTGACGACGAAGAAGAACAGCGCGGCGGCGACGGCGACCAGCGTGATCACCGCGTTGATCACCAGGCCGTAGCGGAAGTTGGCGCCGTGGATGCTGAAGCTGAGCGCGCTGAAGTCGGGCTTGCCGACGATGGCGGCGATCAGCTGCATCAGGATGTTGTTGACGAGTGCGGTCACAACTGCGCCGAAGGCGGCACCCATGACCACGCCGACGGCGAGGTCGATGGCGTTGCCTCGCAGCACGAACGTCCGGAACTCCTTGACCATGCCGGTGCACCTCCCTTGTCTGGCCTGACGCTGTGCGTGCGACTCTGACTCGCTAGGCGCCGTTGCGCACGGTGACCAGCGGCACCAGCTGCTCCGCCGCCGTCATCGAGCCGTGGTGGCCGACCATGCGGGCGTGGGCGGGATCGACGGCGCGCTGCATGACACCCACCCGGGTGAAGGAGGCGGCGACCACGTCGCCGATGCGCGGCCGGATGCGGTCGGGCACGTGCGGTCCGAACCAGCCCGCCGCGATCGCCTCCTCGCGGGAGACCACCCACATGCGGTCGCCCAGCTCGGCGCGCCAGGCGGCCAGCACGTCCTCGGCGGCGCCGGGCTCGGCGTGGACGTGGCGGGCCCGCGCCTCGCCGGCGAGCACCCGCATGCCGGCGCGCAGGGCGGGCACGTCGCCGACGTCGACGCGGTCCTCGGGGCCGAGGTCGACCATGCCGTGGTCGCCGGTGACTGCCAGCAGGGCGCCCGCGGGCAGGCGCTCGGCGAGCTCGGCGGCGGCGTTGTCGACGTCGCGCAGCTGCAGCCGCCAGGCCTCCGAGCCGACGCCGCGGATGTGGCCGACCAGGTCGAGGTCGGGGTGGTAGGCGTAGACCAGGCCGGGGCCGGGGCCAGGCTCGGCGAGGACGGCGGCGGCGGTGGCCACGGTGTCGGCGAGGGTGAAGGCGGCGAGGTAGCGGCCGCCGCGGAGCACGGCGCGGGTCATCCCGGAGTGGGCGTGCTGGCGGGGGCCGACCAGGGTCACCGCGATGCCCGCGCCGGCGGCGCGCTCGAAGGCGGTGGGCTCGGGCTGGACGTGCTCGGGAACCAGGCGGTGGAGGAAGTCGCCGGCCGAGGCGGACTGGCCCGCCGCGCCGACGCCGTAGGCGCCCCAGGAGAGGTTGTTCATGGGGGCGGCCTCGCCGGGCAGCAGCATGGTGTAGCCGACCAGGCCGTGCTCGCCGGGCGGGCGGCCGGTGCCCAGCGAGGCCAAGCTGGCCGCGGTGGTGGCGGGGAAGCCGGCGGTCAGGGCGCGCCCGCTCGCGGCGTTGAGGAACGGCGCGTCGGCAGCGTGGTCGTGGAGCAGCTCCCAGCCCAGGCCGTCGATCACCAGCAGGCAGACGCCGGCGGCGGGCTCGACGCCGAGCGGGCCGTCGAAGGCGTCGCTGCCCAGGGCGTGGAGCAGGGAGGGGACCAGGTCGGCGATGGCCGCCTCGCCGTAGCGGGGGAGGGGGACGGGAGGCGCGGCGGCGGTCACGGGTGGCTCGGTGGCCGGGCGCGCCCGGCTCAGCTGGCCGGACGGCGGGCGGCGCGCCGCTCGGCTGCGCTGGCGGCCACCTCCGGGTCGCCCGCCGGCGGGCCGCCGTGCTGGCGCGCCCAGCGCTCCCGCTCGGCTGGGGTGCCCAGCCCGCAGCGGGCGTAGAAGCGCCCCGGCGTGGCGCCGACGCCGACCTCGAGGTGGACGCAGGTGGGGTTGCCGGCCGGCAGCGGGCGATGGCGCGAATCGACCGTCTCCATCGGCGCGGGGCGGAATGCCGGGCATTCGC
>CAZCJX010000044.1:17868-22140 GCA_964499205.1 uncultured Actinomycetes bacterium
TGCGGCGGTGGCGAGGCGGGCGAGCATGGTGGGGACCGCCTGCACCACGGTCACCCGGCGGCGGGCGACCAGGTCGAGCGCCTGGGCGGCGTCGAAGCGGGGCATCAGGGCGACGGCGGCGCCGGCCAGCACCGAGGCGTTGAGCACGGCGCTCATCCCGAAGGAGTGGGGGAGGGGCAGGGCGCCGAGCTGGACGTCGGCCTCGCTGAGGTGGAGCATCTCGCCGGCGACGGCGCGGGCGTTGAGCAGCAGGCTGGCGTGGGAGTGGAGCGCGCCGCGGGGAATGCCCGTCGTCCCCGAGGTGTTGAGGATCACCGCGGGGGTGTCCGGGGGGACGGGGCGGGGGACTGCGGTCGGGTGGTCGACCAGGGTGTCGAGGGACAGCTCCGTGCGGCTGGTGGCGGGGCCGTCGTCGCGCAGGGTGAGGGTGGAGGCGCCGGTGGCCGCGGCGCGGACGGCGGCACGGACGCGCTCCGCGTGCTCCGCGTCGCCGGCGACCAGGCGGACGCGGTGGCGGCGCAGGGTGCGGGCCAGGTCGGCGACGGGTGCGGTGGTGGGCAGGAGCACGACCACCGCCTGGCAGCGCAGGGCGCCGTAGTAGAGGGCGGGGAAGGCGAGACCGTTGCCGCAGCAGATGGCGACGCGGTCGCCGGCGGTGATGCCGCGACGGGTCAGCCGGGCGGCGACGCCCGCGGCGGCGCGGTCGAGCGACGCGTGGTCGAGCTCGCCGCGGTCGGTGCTCAGCGCGGTGGCGTGCGGGGCGCGCAGCGACGCCGTCCAGGGCAGGGCGGCCAGGGTGAGCACGGGGGCGGGTCGGGCGGTGCCGCGCTGCTCAGCGCAGGGCGTAGGCGGCGGGACGCTCGTCGGTGGCGATCACCCGGTCCGAGGCGCGTTCCAGGATGCGGCGGATCTGCTGGCCGCTGCTGTCGCCGCCGATCTGCTTGCGGATGGCCGCCACGCTGAGCGGGTGGTCGGCGTGCTCCAGGGCGCCGAAGACGCGGTCCTCGAGGGACAGCTTGCCGTTGCTGCGGCCGCCGGCGCGGGGGGCGGGCTTGGCGTTGCCGGCGCGGGCCGGGGGGGCCGGCTCCTCGCTGCGGCCGCGGGGCTCGGGCCTGGGGTGGGCTGGGCCCGCCGCGTCGGTGTGGCGCTGGCGGCGGTGCGAGGCGCGGGCGGGTGGGAGCTCCTCGTCGTCCTCCTCGTCCTCGTCGTCGAACTCGTCCTCGATCTCGGCGTCGACGATGTCGGGCTCGTTGTCGACGGCGGCCGGGGCCTCGTGTCGGGGCGGCGGGGGCATGGAGATGGAGGCGGGGCGGGCCAGCGGGGCCGCTTCGCCGCGCAGCCGGGCGAGCAGGGCGGGCAGCTCCTCGAGGATCTGGCGCACGAAGGCGGCGCTGCCGTGCACCTCGATCTCGCGCTCACCCTCGCGCAGCCGCACCGACTGGGCGGGCTCGGCGGGCTGGAACGGGGGGCGCGGCGTGAAGGGAGGGCGTGGGCCGCGCTCGCGGGAGCCGCCGCCGAAGCCGCCGGCACTGAAGCCGCGACGCTGGCCGCCACCGCCGAAGCCGGGTCCGGTATGGCGATCGCGGGCAGGGCGCGGCGGGGGGGAGGAGTGTCGCTCGGGAGGCATGGGAGGGCGAGTGTACGCCTGCGGTCGGCGCGGTCGCGCTGGGCCCACCGCGTCGCCCGGCGGCGGAAGTGACAGTCGTTGTATAAGTCTCTCTGATACCGAGCAAGGTTCTGGTGACGGCGTCGTTACTCAGTGACCAGGGTCTGTCTTGACCGCACGGTCAGAGCCGGCGGTCCCAAGGGGAAGAGGAGTGAGCGACATGGGGTTCGTCTGGGGGAAGGGAGTGGCGGCGCGGCTGCGGCCGCTGGGGTTCGGGCTGCTCGGGGAGTTCGTCCTGGCGCTGCGCGAACGCTCGGTGCGGCTGGTCTCGGTGGCGTTCTTCACCGGGCAGGTCTGCGACACCCTGACGACCCATGTCGCCCTGGCCAGCGGGCGGTTCGCCGAGGCCAACCCCTTCTTCGCCCCCGCGCTGTCGGCCGACCACCAGGGGCTGGCCATGGCGCTCAAGCTGCTGCTGTCGCTCACCGTGCTGGTGCTGGCGGTGACCAGGCTGGCGGAGCCGCGGCGGCGCGCGGTCCTGCTGGTGCTGGCGTTCATCAGCCTGGAGGCGCCGGCGACCAACGGGCTGCGCATCCTCGGGGTCCTGTAGGGCGACCAAGCGGGCTACTGCGCGCTGGCGTGCATGCGCCTTGGCGCGCCTTGACGCACATGCGCACTGCTGCGCGTTGACGCACATGCGCACTGCTGCGCGTTGACGCGCATGCGCACTGCTGCGCGGTGACGCGCATGCGCACTGCTGCGAGGTGACGCGCATGCGCACTGCTGCGAGGTGGCGCGCATGCGCACTGCTGCGCGGTGGCGTGCATGCGCATTGGCGCGGGGCGCCAGCGCGCAGCCTCAGCTCTCGGAGGCGGCGCTCTCCTCTCCTCCCGCCTTCGGCGGCACCGGACGCCCCGCCAGCACGCCGTTGCCGGCCTGGCCCGTGGCGCTGGTGTCGCCGGATGGCTGGGTGCTCATCGCCGGCCCCCGCTCGGTGGCCGCGGACGGCTCGCCGGTCGACGCCTGCTGCACCGGCAGGGTGATCGACTGCGGCTCGGGCATCTCGTTCGCCCGGCTGCCGGTGATCATGCCGCGGATCCTCTGGCCCAGCGGCGACATCGCCACCGCCACCGCGCCGCCGACGACGGCGCCGAACAGCAGCACCCGCCGGCCCCGCCGCTTCTTGGGCGGCCGCACCGCCTCGGCCAGCTTCTCGCTGGCGTCGGCGAGCTTCTCGCGGGCGGCGACCGACGCCTGTGCGCCCTTCTCCGCGCCCTGCTGGGCGAGGCGCTCAGCGGTGTCGGACAGCACCTCCGCGGCCCGCTCGGCGACGTCGCTGAGCTGCTCGGCGGCGCGCTCGGCCGCGGTGCGCAGCATCGGCTCGGCGTTCTTGCGCGCCTCGCGGGCGGCCTCGCCCGCACGCTCGGCAGCCTTCTCGGCGGCGCTGCGGATCACCGGCTCGGCCGTCTTGCGGGCTTCGCGGGCAGCCTCGGCCGCGCGCTCGGCGGCCCGGGCAGCGATCTCGGCGGCACGCTCGGCGATCTCGGAGACGGTCTCGGCGGCCCTGTCGGCCGCGGTGCCGCCAACCTCGGCAGCGCTCCCCTTGACCTTCTCTGCCGTACTGCTCGATCCGCGACCCATCATGGCCTTGCCCTCCATGGCAGTGCGCCGGGCGCGGCAGGGGGCCGGGCCCGTGACGTGGTGGTGCTCAGTGCCGGGACCCACCCTCCGTGCGGACGATTCTACGGTGAGTGTCCGGAACAGCCCAGGGCAGCGAAGGCACACGGATGCACGGGTGGTCCATCCGCAGGAGGGATGTGGCGCAGCGGCGCGTGCCCGGCGACCGGCAGGGCCGGAGGCCGCCGCGCCATCCCTTCCTTGCGATGGAGACGTGGGTGGTGATGAGGCGATGGAGACGTGGGTGGTGATGGGGCGATGGAGACGTGGGCGGTGATGGGGGCGATGGAGACGTGGGTGGTGATGGGCTGCCCAGCGGGGACGCGTCGTGCCCCTAGGCCGCGTTCCTCCATCCACCGCGTCCGCGGCGCGGTCCCACCGGCGCGGCGCCGCTGTGCAGCGGGGCGTCGAGGAACCAGCGGATGCGTGCCGCCGCGACCGGCCCGACCAGCGCGCGGAGGCGCTCCTCGGGAGCCGCGTAGACCGCCGCCAGCGATGGGAAGGCGCGTGTCAGGCGGGCCACCGTCAGATGGTCCACGCCGGGCAGCGAGAGCAGGTGCCGCTGGCGGAGCGAGGCCATCTCGTCGACCTCGGGGTCGCCGAGAGGGAGGTCCAGCTCGACGGTGGTGGTGCTCATGGCGACATGGTAGCGAACAGGCGTTCGCCCAGTCAAGGGCGGGGCGTGCCACATCGCCTGCCGCTCACCGGAGGGACCTGCTCCGCCCGCCGCTCCCGGCGGGCACCTACTTCGCCCGCCGCTCCCGGCGGGGACCTACTTCGCCTGACGCTCCGGGCGGAACTCGCGCAGGATCCGCCCCGCCTGCCACAGCTCCTGGGCATCCATCGCCGCCAGCTCCTTCTCCAACCCGGCCCGGTAGTTCGGGTCGCTGTTGGCAGAAATCGACCGGCGCGCCTCCTCGCCGCTGATCACCTTCTGGTAGCACTCCTCGATCACCGGCTTGAGCACCTCCTCGAAGCGCGGCGCCCAG
>CAZCJX010000045.1:0-21922 GCA_964499205.1 uncultured Actinomycetes bacterium
CCGGGGACCCCGCGGCGCTGGCCGAGCCGGCCCCGCCGCTCGCCGAGGCGTCGGCCGCCGCCGCAGAGACGGCCATCGCGCCGCCTGGCGCTGCGGTCAGGGACCGGGCCGCCGTCGCTCCCGCCGTGCCGCAGCCGGTGAGGAGGAACAGCCCGAGGGCGAGCGCCGCGCGGTGGCGCGGGCGGCCGGTGGCGTGGGGATTGGCGCGTTCCACGGCAGTAGTGACCGGCCGCGAACCGCCGATCTTGCAGCGGCCCGCGCTCCCCGGTGCTGCGGCGGCGCCTGCTATGGTGCCCGACCGTGTCGTTGTGGCTCGTCTCCTTCCTGGGCCTGCTGCAGGGTGCCACCGAGCTCTTCCCCGTCTCCTCGCTCGGCCACGCTGTGGTGGTGCCCCTGCTGTTCCACCTCGACTTCAATCCCGCCGACGCCACCTTCGTCCCGTTCCTGGTGCTGCTCCACCTCGGCACCGCGACCGCGCTGCTGATCCTCTACCGCCAGGAGTGGGCGCGCATGATCGCCGGTTTCGTGCGCGCCACCGTGCGCGGCGAGGTGCGCGGCGACGACGAGCGCATGGCCGTGCTGCTCATCGTCGGCACCATTCCCGCGGGCATCGCCGGGGTGGTCTTCGAGGATCGCATCAAGTCGCTGTTCACCAGCGGGCGTCCCGCCTCCATCTTCCTCATCGTCAACGCCGGCATCCTGCTCGGCGCCGAGGCGCTGCGCCGCCGCGACGAGCGCCGCGCCGGCGTCGACGACGCCTCGCGCGCCGCCCAGGAGGAGGTCTTCCGCTCCGCTCCGCGACTCTCGGTGCGCGCCGCCGTGCTGGTCGGAGCCTGCCAGGCGCTGGCGCTGTTTCCCGGCATCTCCCGCGCCGGCGCCACCATGGCCGGCGGCCTGCTCGCCGGCCTGCGCCACGAGGAGGCGGCGCACTTCTCCTTCCTGCTGGCAACGCCGGTGATCCTCTCCGCCGGCGTGCTGGAGGTCCCGCAGCTGTTCGGCAAGAACGCGCCGCTGGGGACGTACCTGTTCGGCGCCGTGCTCGCCGGCATCGCCGCATACTTCAGCGCGCGGTTCCTGATCCGATACTTCCGCGTCGGGCGACTCGACCCGTACGCCTACTACTGTGCGGCGCTGGGCGTCGTCGGACTGCTGGTCATCCGCTGACAACATCGACACTGGAGGACACCGGGATGCCGAAGAGCCGAGGCATGATGATGATCTGGGGCCTGCTCGCCGTGATCTTCGCCGCGCTGGCGGTGTTCTACTTCACCGCCCAGACCTCGTTCCTGGCCAGTGCCAACGGCAAGCACACCAAGCACGCGATCCTCTTCCTGGCGCTGGCGATTCTCAGCCTGGTCGCCGCCTCCTTCGCCCGTCCCCGCGCCGCCGGCATCTAGCCGGCATCCCGCCCGCGGCGGCGGTCAGCCGTCGGAGGTGCGCTGCTCCGGGGGATGGATCAGGCCGCTCTGCCAGGCGTGCACCACCGCCTCCAGCTGGCTGTGCACGTGCAGCTTGGCGAGCAGGCTCTTGATGTGGCCGCGGCAGGTGTGCATGGTGATGCCGAGGTCGTCGGCGATGGCGGCGGGCGATAGGCCCTCGCCGAGCATCTCCAGCACCTCCAGCTCGCGCTCGGTCAGCCCGTTGCGCGGGCGCGTCCTGCCCGCGGTGCCGCGCAGGCGCATCGCCTCGCTGATCACCGGCAGCGGCGTCTGCGGCCCGATGATCATGCTCCCGCCTGGCGGGGCCAGCACCGCCTCGACGACATCGGCCAGCCGTCCTCCCTTGGGCAGGAACGCCGCGGCGCCGACCGACACCGCCGCCGCCAGCACCGACGGCTCGACGTGGCCGGTGAGGATGATCACTCGCGTCTCCGGGTGCGCCGAGCGGATGCGCCGGGTGCCCTCGATGCCGTCCGACCCCGGCAGGGCCACGTCCATGATCACCACGTCACAGGGGTCGCGGCTGAGCCGCTGCAGCGCCTCGGGGACGCTGGTGGCCACGCCGCAGCAGTCGAGGCGGGGGTCGGCTTCGAGCACCAGCGCCAGCGCCTCACCGAAGGTGCGGTGGTCGTCGACGATCAGCACCCGCACCGGCACCTTGGTGTCCACACCGCCCTTCCCTTCGTCCATTCCCGACCTCTCAGCCGTGCTCACGCAGCAGCACCCTGAACGACGCACCTCCGCCCGGCGTCTCGTCGACCCATGCCCGGCCGCCGTGCAGCTCGGCGAAGCGCGAGACGAGATGCAGGCCGCCGCCGCCCGCCCGCGGACCCGTCTGGTCGCGCCCCAGCACGGCGGCGCCGGCGGGGTCGAAGATGATCTGGCGCAGCGCCGCCGGCACGCCCCTGCCGTGGTCGGCGACGGTGAAGACCACCCCGTCACCCTCGGGCTCGGCGGACACCTCGATGGGCGTCTGTGCCGGCGTGTGGCTGACCGCGTTGCTCAGCAGGTTGTCGAGGATGCGCTCCACCACCGACCCGTCGAGCACCGCCTGGGGCACCCCGACGTGCGTGCTGACCGACCGGTCAGTGGCGTCAGCGGAGGCGACACAGCGGCTCACCACCTCGGCGACGTCGATCGCCGCCGGCTGCAGGGCGATGGCGTGCCGGGCCAGGCGGTCGAGGTCGACGAGGTTGCGCTGGACGTGCTCGACGCGCGCCGCGTTGGCCGCGATGCTGTCGACGATGCGGCGGCGGTGGTCGGCGCTCAGGGTGGCCTCGTCGCCGAGCAGGCGGGCCAGCGAGACGATGGCGGTGACCGGGCCGCGCAGGTCGTGCGACACGGCGAGCAGGAAGGCGTTCTTGATGCCGTCCATGTCGCGCAGGCGGGCGGCCACCTCGCGCTCGCGCTGCAGCGCGTCCTCCAGCTGCTGCTCGGTGTCGCGCCGGCGCGACATGTCGTGCAGCAGCCAGCGCACCGTGGCCGTCTCGTCGCTGCTCGCCGCGGCCACCTGCACCGACACCGGGGTGACCCGATTGTCCCGTGGGTGCAGGAGGATCTCGGCCTCGTGCACCGCCGGGTCGGCGATCGCCTCGCGCAGCATGCGCAGCAACCGGCGCCGGTCCGGAGCGGCCACGTACACCACCAGCGGCTTGCCGATCAGCTCCCGGGTGCCGACGTGCAGCAGCCGCGCCGCGGCACGGTTGGCCTCCTCGATGATCCCGTTCCCGCCGGTCACCAGGTAGCCGTCGGGAGCGAAGTCGAAGAGCTCGCGGTAGCGCTGCATCTGCGCCGCCACCTCGGCTCCCGCCTGGTCGAGCAGCGCCTCCTGCCGGCGCAGCCGGTCGCTGGCGGCCCGGAGCCGGTCGAGCGTCTGCTCCAGCTCCACGCGCAGCGCGGTGGTCTCGTCAATCGGCGGGCGTGTTGCCATATCGCGCGTACCGCCGGCGCCTGCCCCTGTTTCTGACTGCCCGCCCAGTTGTAGCCCTACGTCTCTCAGCACATTGGACCGCCTTGGGTCGGCCCCGAGACGTCATGGTATGCCCGAAGTCCACGGAACACCACCACACCCCCAATAGAAGGGGTGAACCCGGTGACCTTTTTTCGGCTTGTTGGGCTGGGACATCTGGCGATACCGTCAGCGGCACGAGGTGCAGTCGAGATGAGGCGTCGTGCAATGCTCGGCGCCGACCCGGCGGCGCGTCGTGTCGGAGTGGCCGGTGGCAACGGTGAACGCGGTGCGGGCCCGAGGGGCAGTGCGGGCGAGAGCAGCGTGAGCCGGGGGTCAGCCGGGTCCAGGCACACCAGCGACGGGCCGCTTCCCGGTCGGCGCGTCGTGGCGGCCCTGCTGCCGGCCCATTCCGACCCCGCCCTGGCGGCGGCCCTGGAGGGCGCCGGGTTCCAGGTGGAGGCGGTCGTCGATCTCGTCGCGCTGCTCGACGGCCCCGGGCTGACCATCCCCGACGTGGCCGTGGTCGACGACGACGAGCTCTCCGACCTGGGCCCGCTGGAGAGCCTGCGCGCCGAGGGCTACGCCTACCTCCCCGCGGTGGTGATCGGCCGGCGGCCGGAACGCCGCGTCGCCGCGCTGCGCCAGGGCGCCGACGACTTCGTGGTGCGGCCCTTCGACCCCGAGGACCTGGTCGAGCGGCTGCGCCTGCTGGTGCGCCGCTCGCGCGCGCTGCGCGACATGTCGCCGCTCACCGGGCTGCCCGGCAACGTGGAGATCGACGAGGCGCTGTCGACGCTGGTGGGCCACTCCGGGCCGGGCTACGCCGTCGTCTACGCCGACCTCGACAACTTCAAGGCCTACAACGACGAACACGGCTTCGTCTTCGGCGACGACGTGCTCCGCGCCACCGCCCGGGTGCTGCGCGACGCGCTGCGCCGCCACCCCAGCCCGATCAACTTCATCGGCCACCTCGGCGGCGACGACTTCGTTCTGGTCACCGACGTCAGCAACGTGGAGGCCCTCTGCGAGGACGTGGTGCGGCGCTTCGACACCTACGCCGCCACCATGCCGCGGGTGCCGGCCGGCCGCGGGCCGCTGCGCCGCTTCCGCCGCGCCGCCCTGTCGATCTCGCTGGGCGTGGCCACCACCGAGCACCGGCCGCTGGCCAGCGTCTGGGAGATCTCCGCGGTGGCGACGGAGATGAAGCGGGTGGCCAAGGCGACGCCGCGCTCCTGCTACGCCTTCGACCGGCGCAGCGGCTGGGCGCGCATGCCGGAGGTGGGTCCGTCGATCGAGGTGCACGGCCGGCTCGGCTGACGCCTGGGTGGCACGGTGCAACCAAGTCGGCGACGCACCGCTATGCTGGCGGCATGAAGCGCACCAGCTTCGCGGCCATGCCCTGCTCGGTGGCGCGCACCCTCGAGGTGGTGGGGGAGTGGTGGAGCCTCCTGGTGCTGCGCGACGCCTTCAAGGGGGTGCGCCGCTTCGACGACTTCCAGCGCAGCCTGGGCATCGCCCGCAACATCCTCGCCGACCGGCTGCAGAAGCTGGTCGACCAGGGTGTCCTGGAGCGGCGGATCTACCAGGAACGCCCGCCGCGCCACGAGTACCGCCTCACCGACAAGGGGCGTGACCTCTACCCGATCATCGTGGGGCTGATGCAGTGGGGCGACCGCTGGGCCGCCGACGAGATGGGGCCGCCCGTCGTCCTCACTCACAAGGCCTGCGGCCACGACGGCCTGCCGGTGCTCACCTGCACCCACTGCCACCAGCCGGTCGACGCCCGGGCGATGCGCTGGCGGCCGCGGGAGGCGGAGATCGAGGTGGGCGCGGCCGGCTGAGTCGCCCGGGGGCGGCTCATGGGTTGCTTTTTGCTACCCGTGGTGCCAGAGTGCATGGTTGCACCATGCAACCGACATCCTCGACCCCCATGGTCCCCGGACGCGCTCCCGGCTCGGTCCGGCCGCGCGTCCCCGCGCAGCGGCGTGTCGTCGAGCTTCGCGACGGCACCCGGGTGCTGCTCCACCCCCTGCGCCCGTCCGACCGCGACGTCTACCTGCGCGGCTTCGAGCACCTCAGCGCCGCCTCCCGCTACATGCGCTTCTTCTCACCCAAGAACGCCCTGAGCGAGTCCGAGCTGCGCTACTTCCTCGACGTCGACCACCACGACCACGAGGCGATCGCCGCCACCGACCTCTCCCACGGCGGCGAGGGCGTCGGCGTGGCCCGCTTCGTCCGCGACCACGACAACCCCGGCGTCGCCGAGGTCAGCATCGCCATCGTCGACTCCCACCAGGGGCGCGGTCTCGGCTCGGTGCTGCTCGGCGCCATCGCCCGCCGTGCCCGCGAGGAGGGCATCCGCCGCATGCGCGCCACCGTGCTCGCCGACAACACGCGGATGCTGCACATGCTGCGCACCCGCTGGCCCTACCACGTGGTCCGCCGCCGGCCTGCCTCGGTGCTGGAGCTGGAGTTCGACCTCTAGCGGTCAGTCCAGGGAGCGGACGAAGGCGGCGACGCGGTCGAGGGCGTCGTCGAGCACGGGGAGCAGGCCGTGCTGCACCCCGGGGTAGGTGTGCAGCTGCCAGCCCTTGCGCCTGCTCACCTCTCGCCGCAGCAGGTCGATGGTGGCGAAGGGGTCGGACTCGCCGGAGAGCAGCAGCACGGGGCAGGCGATGCGCGGCCAGTGCTCGACGCGCAGCTCCTCGGGGTGGCCGGGGCGGTGCAGCGGGTAGCTGAGCAGCACCAGGCCGCCCGCGCCCTGCTCGGCGGCGAGCATGCTGGCGACCCGGCCGCCGAAGGAGTGGCCACCGATCACCGTGGTGGCCAGCCGGTCGCCGGCCTCGCGGGCGTACACGGGCACGGCGCGCTCCGCCTTGCCCTTGGGCAGGTCGATGGCCCGCGCCTCGATGCCGCGGCGGCGCAACCCCTCGACGTGGGGCCGCATGCTGGCCGCGGTGCCCGAGGCGCCGTGGCCGAGGATCACCGGCATGGTCATGGCCGGCGATGCTACCGGACCGACCAGCGCCGCTCCCCACTCCTTAACCGGGCCCCCACCCCTCCTTGGTCGCCGCGGGGACACACTGTTCGCGGGCTGGCACGAACGGCAACTCCCACTCCACGGCAGGGAGGTGGTGGTCCCCCGGCCGCCGCCTCCTCTGTCGGGGTGGACGCCGTCGCCGGGCTCGGGGGCGGGGTGCACGGGACGCCCTCCGTAGACTGGCTCGACATGAGAGCCTCCGTCTTCCACGGCAAGGGCGACATCCGCATCGAAGAGGTCGCCGACCCCGCCATCCAGCAGCCCAGCGACGCGCTGGTGCGCATCACGCACGCCGCCGTCTGCGGCTCCGACCTGTGGTTCTACCGGGGCATCTGGGACTGGAAGCCCGGGTACCGCACCGGCCACGAGTTCATCGGCGTGGTCGAGGCCGTCGGCGACGAGGTCCGCACGGTGAAGGCGGGCGACCGGGTGATCGCGCCGTTCGTTTTCTCCGACGGGACCTGCGAGTTCTGCCAGAAGGGGCTGCAGACGTCGTGCGTGCACGGCATGGCGTGGGGTGCGCTGCGCGCCGACGGCGGGCAGGGCGAGGCGGCGCGCGTGCCATATGCGGACGGGACGCTGGTGCGCATCCCCGACACGATGGCCGAGGACAGCGAGAAGCTGGCCGCGGCGGTGCTGTTGAGCGACGTGCTGCCCACCGGCTACCACGCCGCCGCGTCGGCGGACGTGCAGCCGGGCGACTCCGTCGCGGTGATCGGCGACGGCGCGGTGGGGCTCTGCGCGGTGCTGTCTGCCGCCCATCGCGGCGCGTCGCGGGTCATCGCCGTCGGTCACCATCCCGACCGGCTGGACATCGCGCGCCGGTTCGGCGCCACCGACGTCGTCGACTCCAAGGATCCCGACGCGGCGGCGAAGCTGGTCGAGATGACGCAGGGAGGACCCGACTGCGTGCTCGAGGCCGTGGGCGCGCAAACGGGGCTCGACCTCGCCACTGCGGTGGCGCGTCCCGGCGGGGCGATCGGCTACGTCGGGGTGCCGGTCGGTGCGCGCGTCGACGTTTCGCGCATCTTCAGCGAGAACATCACTCTGCGCGGCGGCGTTGCCCCGGTGCGGCACTACCTGCCCGAGCTGCTGCCCGACGTCGAAGCGGGCAGGCTCGACGCGTCCCCGGTGCTCACCATGCGCGTGCCGCTCGACGGCGTGCCCGACGGCTACCGCGCCATGGATTCGCGCGAGGCGATCAAGGTCCTGGTGAACGTCGCGGCCTGAGTGCCCAGGCTTCAGGCCAGCGATGTCGCCGGCGGGGTGGGGTGGACCACGCCGTTGCGGCCGGTGATGACGTCGTCGATCAGCCCGAAGCCGCGCGCCTCCTCGGCGCTCATGAAGTTGTCGCGCTCGCAGGCGACGTGCACCTCGGCGATGCTGCGGCCGGTGTGGCGCGCCATGATCTCCTCGATGCGGCGCCGCGCCAGCAGCGCCTCGCGGGCGTGGATCTCGATGTCGGCGCTCTGTCCCTGGAAGCCGGCCGAGGGCTGGTGGATCACCACCCGCGTGTTGGGCAGCGAGCGGCGCAGGCCGGGCTCGCCGCCGCAGAGGATCACCGCGGCGATCGACGCCGCCATGCCGACGCAGAGCGTGCTCACCCTGGGGCGGACGTACTGCATGGTGTCGTAGATGCCCAGGCCGGCGGTGACCGAGCCGCCCGGCGAGTTGATGTAGAGGTTGATGTCGCGCTCGTTGTCCTCGGATTCGAGGAAGAGGAGCTGGGCCATCACCAGGTTGGCGATGTCGTCGTCGACGGGTCTGCCGAGGAAGACGATGCGATCGCGCAGCAGTCGCGAGTAGATGTCGAAGGAGCGCTCGCCGCGCGGGCTCGACTCGATGACGTAGGGGATCATCAGCTTTCTCTCTGACGCGCAACCGCATGGTTGCACATGGCTTGGGCGAAGCATGCCACGCGGGCGCCCGGATGTGCAACCATAGGGTTGCCCGTAACGTGAGACACAGCCCTAGCCAGGAGGTCGTTTCGATGTCCGTCAGCATCTCGCGCGAGGTGGTCCTCCCCGTGCCACCCGAGGAGCTGTGGCCGGCGCTGACCGAGGCGGAGCGGCTGGCCGAGTGGTTCGCCCCCGGCGTGCGCATCGACGCCCGGCCTGGCGGCGACGCGGTGTTCTCCTGGGAGGACGGTGCCCGCCGCGCGGTGATCGAGGAGGTCGAGGCACCGCGGCGGCTCAGCTTCCGCTGGGCGGAGGCGGGCGAGGAGGGCGACGTCGACCAGTCGCGCGTCGAGTTCACCCTCGACGAGGTCTCCGGCGGCACCCGGCTGCGCGTCGTCGAGACCGCGGTGAGCGAGCGGCTGCCGGCGGTCGTGGCTGTGCTCGGCGGCGGGGCGGCGTGGCCGCGGATGCTGGCCCGGCTGGGCGCCGCGCACTGCGTCGGTGGCGCGTGTGCAGCCGGGTCCGGCGTGGCCGCGGCGGCGTGAGCCCACGCCGGGACGCCGCCGGCCCCGTCTTCGCCGCCCTCGCCGACCCCACCCGCCGCCACCTGGTGCGCCACCTCGCCGAGGGCGGCGAGGCCACCGCCACCGAGTTGGCGGACATCCTGCCGATCACGCGCCAGGCGGTGAGCAAGCACCTCGCCCTGCTCGAGCAGGCCGGGCTGGTGGCGGCGACGCGCCAGGGCCGCGAGGTCCGCTACCGCCTCAGCACGCCGCCGCTGGCCGAGGCGATGGAGTGGATGGCCGCGGTCGGCGCGCGCTGGGACGAGCGGCTGGCCGCGCTGGATCGCCACGTTCGGCGAACGCGGCGCTGAGCCGGCGCGCTATCGTTGCGCGCCATGTCCCTGACGAGGCGTCCGCCTGCCCGCCTGCTGCTCGGCACCGTACTGATCGCGCTGAGCGCGCTCGCGGCCGGGTGCGGCGGCAGCGGCAACAGCGGGTCGAGCGGTGGCAGCGGGTCGAATGGCGGCGCCGCGCCGAGCGGTGGGCCGATCACCGCGGCCGGCAGCGGACCCTGCGCCGGCAAGTCGTTCGCGGCGCCGCTGGCACCCAAGGACGCGCCCACCGACGTGCACAAGTACAGCGCCGCGCCGGCGATGCAGATCGACAGCAGCAAGCTGTACCTGGCCACCATCAGCACCCCCAAGGGCGACATCGTGCTCTGCCTGCAGCCGAGCATCGCGCCCAACACCGTCAACAACTTCGTGGTGCTGGCACGCAACCACTTCTTCGACGGGCTGGTCTTCCATCGCGTCGTGCCCGACTTCGTCATCCAGGGCGGCGATCCCACCGGCAGCGGCGGCGGCGGCCCCGGCTACTCCTTCGCCGACGAGCCGGTGCAGGGCGACTACACCCCCGGCTGCGTGGCCATGGCCAATGCCGGCCCCAACACCAACGGCTCGCAGTTCTTCATCTGCATCGCCAACGACAGCTCGCTGCCCAAGCACTACAACCTCTTCGGCTCGGTGAACGCAGGTCTCGACGTCGCCGAGAAGATCCAGCAGGGCGACGCGATGACCACCGTGGTGGTGCGGCAGCAGTCGTAGCCAGCAGGCTGCCGATCGCCCCGGCGATGCGACAATCGCCGGGAATTCGATGACAGATCACGCACGCACCACCCGCGACGACCTGCGCAACGTCGCCATCATCGCCCACGTCGACCACGGCAAAACCACGCTGGTCGACGCGCTGCTCAAGCAGTCGCGCGTCTTCGCCGAGCACGAGCAGGTCGGCGAGCTGATCCTCGACTCCAACGACCTGGAGCGCGAGAAGGGCATCACCATCCTGGCCAAGAACACCTCGGTGCGCTACCGCGGCGTCAAGCTCAACATCATCGACACACCCGGCCATGCCGACTTCGGCGGCGAGGTGGAGCGGGTGCTGGGCATGGCCGACGGCTGCCTGCTGCTGGTCGACGCCGCGGAGGGCCCCATGCCGCAGACGCGCGTGGTGCTGAAGCAGGCGCTGGCACTGGGTTTGCGGCCGATCATCGTGGTCAACAAGATCGACCGGGCCAACGCGCGTCCCGACGAGACCGTCGAAGCGGTGCACGACCTGCTGCTGGAGCTGGCCACCGACGCCGAGCAGCTGGAGGCGCCGGTGCTCTACACCAACGGCCGCGAGGGCACCGCCACCGCCGACCTGCGCACCGAGGGCCACACCCTGGAACCGTTGCTCGACGCCGTGCTGGAGCACGTGCCGCCGCCCTCGGTCGTTGCCGAAGGCCCGTTGCAGCTGCTGGTCAGCGCGCTCGACCACGACTCCTATCGCGGGCGCATGGCCATCGGTCGCGTGGTGCGCGGCGCCATCGCGCCGGGGCAGCAGGTGGTGCTGTGCACCGCCGACGGCGTGTCACCGCGGCAGCGCGTCGGCCAGGTGCTCACCGTCGAGGCGCTGGAGCGCATGGCCGTCGAGGAGGCGCGCGCCGGTGAGATCGTCATCGTCACCGGCTTTGCAGATGTGGCCATCGGTGACACGATCGCCGACGCCGACGCGCCCGAGGCGCTGCCGCGACTCGAGGTCGGCGAGCCGACGCTGCGCATGCAGTTCAGCGTCAACGCCTCGCCCTTCGCCGGCCGCGAGGCAACGGTGTCCTCGACGTCGCGCCAGCTGCGCGCCCGCCTGGAGCGCGAGCTGCTCACCAACGTCGCCCTGCGCGTCGCCGACGGGCCCACCGCCGACATCTTCGAGGTCAGCGGTCGCGGCGAGCTGCACCTCGCCATCCTCATCGAGACGATGCGCCGCGAGGGCTACGAGTTCGAGGTCTCCCGTCCCGCGGTGATCACCCGCGAGGTCGACGGCCACCGCCTCGAACCCGTCGAGGAGTGCGTCATCGACTGCGGCGCCGACCACGTCGGCGCGGTGACCGAAGCATTGGGCACGCGCGGCGCGCAGCTGCAGTCGATGCGCACCGACGCCGGCGGCGGCGTGCGCCTCACCTACGTGGCACCGACGCGCGCGTTGATCGGCCTGCGCAGCGTGATGCTCACGTTGACTCGCGGCACCGGCGTGATGGCCACGCGCCTGCTCGGCTGGGAGCGCTGGCGTCCCCTGCCGCGCAGCGCCCGCAACGGCGTCCTCACCGCGTCGCAGTCCGGCACCGCCGTCGCCTACGGACTGCTCGGTCTGCAGGAGCGCGGCCAGCCCTTCATCGGCCCGGGAATCCCCGTCTACGAAGGGATGATCGTCGGCCTCAACCGCCGCCCCGGGGACCTCGCGGTCAACGTTTGCAAGCAGAAGCAGAAGACCAACATCCGCTCCTCCACCGAGGACCAGACGGTGAAGCTGGTCCCCCCGCGCCACATGTCGCTGGAGGAGTCGCTCGACTTCATCGAGGATGACGAGCTGGTCGAGGTGACACCCACCTCGCTGCGCCTGCGCAAGCGCCTCCTCAGCGCCGACGCGCGCATCAAAGAACGCAAGCGCCAGCTTGCATAACGGCGCGTCACCGGCGCGTCAGCGTCGGGCACGCGCCGAGAAGCGGGCGCGGGGGAAGATCTGCTTCCCCCGTCTGGCGCGCGTCTGAGCGCGCCGGTAAGACCCGCAAGCGCCAGTTGGCCTAACGCCGCGTCATCGCCCGGCCGCGCACAACCGCCTCGCCGACCACCAGCAGCGCCAGCGCTCCCGCCATGGCGAACCCGGCCACCCCCGCGCCCGGCGCCACCCGCGCCAGCGTCCACCCACCCGCCAGGATGAGCAGGGCGATCGCCGCCGAAAGCCAGTCGGTCACGAACAGCCCGACCACCTCGGCCACCGCGGCCCCGGCGCGGCGGACCACCTAGGTCGCCCTCGACACTGCTGCCCTTCGCTCCGGCGCGCGGAGCAGGGCGACGCCCACCCGCGCCGCCACGGTGTACAGCGCCACCAGGGCGAGCACCGACACGGCGTCGAGTGGCCAGCGCACCCCGAAGCCCTCGCCGGCCCAGAAGGTGCCGAGGCTGGCGAGCAGGACCCCGACCACGTGCTTGATGGTGTTCTCCGGCACCCGGGTCAGCGGCCGGCGCAGGCCCACCCCCAGCCCAGCGACCACCACGATCGCCGCCGCGCCGCCGAGCCCCGCCACCCGCAGGTCGCCGCTGCTGGCCCCCACCGCGAACACGATGAAGGCGACCTCCAGCCCCTCCAGGAAGACGCCCTTGAAGGCGAGCACGAAGGCCGGCCAGTCGACCCCGGCCAGCCGGTGCGCCACGCCGGCGCCCTCCGCCGTGCGCACGTAGCGCTCCCGCTCGTCGGAGAGGGGAATCACGCCGGCGGAGCGAAGGATCGCCTTGTGCAGCCAGCGCAGGCCGAAGAGCAGCACCAGGCTGCCGATCACCGACTTGAGCACCGCGTCCGGCACCCGGGTGGTGAGCACGCCCCCGAGGCTGAGCACCAGCACGGCCAGCACGAGCAGCGCGGCCACTGTGCCCTGCAGGGGCGCCCGCCAGCCGCGGGTCACGCCCACAGCCAGGACGATGGTCAGCGCCTCGACCGACTCGACGGCCGACCCCAGGAAGGCGGCGCCGAAGCCCCAGCCCGCAGAACCCATCCCGGTGTGCCTCCTGTCCCCCCGAACCGCTCTGTCACCCCCGCTACAAACTAGCGGACCGACGAACAGGCCTGGCCCCTGACCCGGTCGCCCGCGACTCCCCACAATTCGCTAGTATCGCCGTCACCATGGCGGGCGACGCGACACCCACTGCCAGGCAATGGGCAGCTCTCCTCGACTACTACCAGCGCGTCCTCCGCCGCGAGGCGGGCGCCGAGCTCCTCGACGCCAACGCCGCCGCCCACCAGTACCGCACCGGCCTGCCCTCCTCCGCCGTGACCCTCCAGGGACCGACATGGTCGGTCGAAACCTCACAGGTCACCTCCCTGCTGGCCGCCGCCCGCGCCGAGGGACGCAGCCTCTACCTGGCCTACCCGGTCGCTCTGGTCCGCCACTCCGGCGGGTGGCGCATCACCGGGCTGCTCACCACGGAGCTCACCATGCCCCCGGCCGGCGGGGAGTTGCCGTCGCGCCTGATCGCGGCCGACACCCCGGAGATCAACGCCGCCCTGCTCGACGTGCTGGCGCTGGAGCGCGAAGAGGTTGCCGACATGATCTCGGCAACCAGTGTCGAGGATGCGCTGACGTCGGAGGCGCTGGTCGACCTGCTCACCGTCCTGGCCGAGCAGTGCGGCCTGCCCATCCGCCAACCACTGGATCCGGCCAACCTTGGCCCCAACGTCGTCCGCGCGGCCGGTTTGCACAATGCAGCGATGGTGTACGTGGGCAGCTCGCAGGCGATGGTCCGGCCGGTGCTCGACGACCTGCTGGCGCTCAGCAGGCGCTGGGACGAGGCGAAGCGCACGCCGGCAGCGTGGTTCTGGGACGCACCGGAGGGTTCTGACGACCGACCGGTCCACGTGCTGGCACCGTGGTCGATGAACAGCGCGCAGGAGGCCGCGCTGCACAGCATCCTGCGCCGTCCCCTCACCATCGTCACCGGGCCGCCCGGCACCGGCAAGAGCCAGCTCATCGCCAACGTTGTCGCCACCTGTTGGGCCAACGACCGCAGCGTCCTGATCGCTTCGACGAACAACCTCGCCGTGGACGTCCCAACCGAGCGTCTGCGCAACCTCTCCAGCGCACTGCTCCTCCGCACCGGAAACCTCGCCCACCGCGAGACCGCTGCCACCACCGTCGACACTCTGGCACGGACCATGCCGCGTCCCGGCAAGCCGGTCGTCCGCATCCGCGAGGAGATCGCTGCCTCATGGGCCGCCGTGCAGAGCCGCGAAGCAGAGCTGCGCCGCCGCGAGCAGTTGGATGCCGAGATGACTGCGCTCCTGCTGCGCCGCGAGCAGCTCGCCGCCGGCCTGAACCTGGAAGCCACCGTGCTGGAGCCCTTCACCGACTTCACCCTCGGCGACCATCTCGCCACCGCCCAGCGCCTCGACAGAGCGCGCCTGCTGCGCGGCAGGCGGCAGCGGCGTTTCCTCCGCCGCCTGCGCATTGCATCGCTCGACGGAGCCTTCGCCGACACGCTGCATCTGCTCGGCTGCGAGCATCGCCGTCGCGCCATCCTTCGCGACCCGACTCCCCGGCTCAACGACGCGCTCACCGCGTTGCGGGACGAACGTCGCGCGATGGCCGAGCGCAGCGGCAGCCTGGCGTCCCGCCTCGCCCGGGCCGCCGTCCACGCCCGGTCGCGGACCCTGCTCGGCACGGTGCGCAGCGTCACCCAGCCCCAGATCCAGGACGGAGCGCGCTTCCGCGAGCTGCTCTCGGTGCTCCGCGGCTGGGCGTGCACGTCGATGGCCGCCGGTCGCGCCCTGCCGCTGGTGCCCGGTCTCTTCGATGTGCTCATCGTCGACGAGGCCAGCCAGTGCTCGATCCCGGTGATCCTGCCCCTTCTCTTCCGCGCCCGCCACGTCGCCATCATCGGAGACCCGCTGCAGCTGCCGCACATCAGCCAACTCGACCCGCGCACCAACCAGCGGCTGATACGCGAGAGCGGAGTCGCCCCGGGGTGGGTCGAGGAGCATCGCCTCGACGTCCGTGGCTTCTCCATCTTCAATGCACTGGAGACACGAAGCGACCATCGCATCCTCCTCGACGAGCACTACCGCTGCCATCCCACCATCGCCGGCGCGGCCAACCTGCTCTTCTACAACGGCGCGCTGCGGGTTCTCACGGATCCGAAGCATCTCGCTGGCAGCAGGCTGCCGCCCCTGGCCTGGCGCCACGTCACGGGTCGGGTTCGCCGTGCTTCCGACACGGCGTCGCTGCTGAACGACGTCGAGGCCGCCGAGGTGGCGCGCACCGTCGAGGAGCTGGTTGCCAGCGGGCACGACGACATCGGCGTGGTGACGCCGTTCCGGGCCCAGGCAAACCTGATCGGGCGCCTGCTTCACCGATCGAGCGGGAGCACCGCCGAGCTCATGGCCTCGGGTCGCATTCGCGTCGGCACCGCGCACGCCTTCCAGGGCAGTGAGCGCACGGTGATCCTTTTCTCACCGGTAGTGTCCGCCGACTTCCCCCCGCGGAGCGGCTTCTTCCTGCGCCCGCCCAACCTCACCAACGTCGCACTGACGCGGGCGCGCGCATCGTTCGTGGTCATCGGCGATCGCGAGGCCTGCCGTGCGCTGGACAGCCCGATCGCTGCGCTGGTGGCGCACATCGAGTCCACCGCGCGCGAAGCGGCGGACGTCGCGGAGGCCACCGCGTGGTTCGACTCTGACGCCGAGCGTCGCCTGTTCGTCGCCATGTCCGCAGCGGGGCTCGAGGTCCGCCCCAAGCTCCGCTGGCACCACTTCGAGATGGACTTCGCCATCGTCGGCGCCGACGAACGTGTGCTCCTCGACGTCGAGTGCGACGGTGCCCATCACCACGATGGCCCGGGAGGGCTGCGCCGCCACGACCTCTCCCGCGACGAGGTGCTCGAGGCCAATGGCGTCGCCGTGCTCCGCTTTCCCGACTGGCGCTGCCGCAGCCAGCCCGACGCGGTGGTGGCCGAGGTGGTCCAGGCGCTGCGCGGCCGCGTGACCGCCTAGAACAGGCCCGGCCGCCACCCACGCCGGCACCCCCCCTCGCGCCTCCCCGCCTCGCCGCGATACCGTGGTGCCCTCCATGAGCTTCGACGGATCTGCCGACCTCGCCCGGCGCGTGGAGGACCTGGCCGCACGGCTCCCCGCCGGTCTCCACACGGCGGCGCGGCTGGCCTTCAACTACCGGTGGTCGTGGCTGCCCGGCGGCGACGCGGCCTTCCGCTCCATCGACCCGCACCGCTGGGAGAGCTGCGGCCAGAACCCGGTGCGGCTGCTCCAGGAGGCGTCCACCCCGGCGCTGGAGCGGGCGGCCGACGACCGCCGCTGGGCCGAGCTGGGCGCCGCGCTCGACGCCGACCTGGCGCGCCCGCCGCTTCCCGGGGACGTCACCCCCGAGCATCCCATCGCCTTCCTCTGCGCCGAGTACGGCATCCACGTCTCGCTGCCGATCTACTCCGGCGGCCTCGGCGTGCTCGCCGGCGACTTCCTCAAGGAGGCCTCCGACCACGCCCTGCCCATGGTCGGCGTCGGCCTGCTCTACCGGCAGAGCTACTTCCGGCAGCGCATCGACGTCAGCGGCTGGCAGAACGAGTACTGGATCGACGTCGATCCCGAGCGCCTCCCCGCCGCGCTGGTCACCGGCCGCGGCGAGCGGCCGCTCACCGTGACCCTCCCCGTGCGCGGCCGCGACGTGCTGGTGCAGATCTGGCGGGTGCAGGTCGGCCGCGTGCCCCTCTACCTGCTCGACACCGACGTCCCCGAGAACTCGCGGGTGGACCGCTGGATCACCGCCCGCCTCTACGTCGCCGACCGCGAGACGCGCCTGGCCCAGTACGCGGTGCTCGGCGCCGGCGCGGTGCTCGCCCTGCAGGCGCTGGGCGTCGATCCCTCGATCGTGCATCTCAACGAGGGCCACGCCGCCTTCGCGCCGGTGGAGATGGCGCGCGAGGCGGTGGCCGGCGGCGCCACGCTGGACGGCGCGCTCAACGCGGCGCGGCACCGGACGGTGTTCACCACCCACACCCCCGTGCCCGCCGGCAACGAGGCCTACAGCATCGACGAGATGACCGCGGTGCTCGGCGACCTGCCGGTGCGCCTCGGCGGCGAGGACGACGTGGTGCAGCGGCTCGGCCGCGTCCACCCCGACGACGAGAACGAGGGATTCGGCCTGACGCCGCTGGGCATCCGGATGAGCCGCGCCGCCAACGCGGTGAGTGCGCGCCATGGCGTGGTGGCGCGCGAGATGTGGCAGCCGCTGTTCCCCGGCATGCCGGCGCAGTCGGTGCCCATCCGCCACGTCACCAACGGGGTGCACCTGCCCAGCTGGTTGGCCCCCGCGACCCGCGCGCTCCTCGACCGCCACCTCCCCCCCGACTGGTGGCGCCACCCCGGCAGCCCCGACGTTGCTGCCGGGATTGGCCAGATCCCGGACCGCGAGCTGTGGGCGTTGCGCGGCGAGCTGCGGGCCAGCCTGGTCCGCTACGTGCGCGACCGCACCGTCGCCGACCGCCTGGCCCGCGGCGAGCGGCTCGGCTACGTCGAGGCCGCCGCGATGGCCTTCGACCCCGACACGCTGACCATCGGCTTCGCCCGCCGCCTGGCCACCTACAAGCGCCTCAACCTGCTCACCCGCGATGCCGGCCGCGCCCTGGCCCTGATCGCCGGCTCCCGCCCGGTGCAGATCGTCCTCGCCGGCAAGGCCCATCCCGCCGACCACGAGGGCAAGCGCATGGTGCAGAGCCTCTTCGAGCTCAAGGAGGCACCCTTCGTGGCCGGCCGGGTCGCCTTCCTCGAGGACTACGAC
The DNA here is from genome assembly GCA_964499205.1 of uncultured Actinomycetes bacterium. Taxonomy (GTDB): domain Bacteria; phylum Chloroflexota; class Dormibacteria; order Aeolococcales; family Aeolococcaceae; genus DASRDZ01. The sequence continues at coordinate 17,704 of CAZCJX010000045.1, forward strand.
CTGGCCATGGCGCAGCGCCTGGTGTCCGGCTGCGACCTCTGGGTCAACCTGCCCCGGCCGCCGCTGGAGGCCAGCGGCACCAGCGGCATGAAGGCGGCGATGAACGGCTGCGTCAACCTCTCGGTGCTCGACGGCTGGTGGGAGGAGGCCTACGACGGGGACAACGGCTGGGCCATCGGCTCACCGCGCAACTGCGACCCCGAGCAGCAGGACGCCCACGACGCCACCATGCTCTACGACCTGCTGGAGACCGAGGTGGTGCCCACCTTCCACGACCGCGACTCCGAGGGGATCCCGCGGCGCTGGGTGGCCCGGGTGCGCGCCTCGCTGCGCACCGCGGTGCAGCGGTTCAGCGCCTCGCGGATGCTCGACGACTACCTGAGGTCGTCGTACCGCGTGCCCAGCGACTGAACCACCCACTCGGGGACGCGGACGCCGCCGTCGGCGTCGTACTCGAAGCGGTGGGGGCGGCGCAGCACCACCCGGCGCAGGGCGCGGCCGAGGGCAACGGCCCGCCGGCGCACCCAGTCGCCGACCAGCGAGCCGGGGCTGTAGCAGCGTCCGCAGCCGCAGTAGGGGGTGGCGCAGGTGGGGGAGGGGGGTGTGCCGGTGGTCATGTGGAAGGTGAGGACCGAGGCAGGGTAGCGGACGTTGCAGAGCATCCGCCCACGTCAAACCCGCCAAATGCCCGTAACGAATCACAGCGCAGTAGCCTATGTCATGTGTCAGTGCCATCCGGGAGGGAATCGAGCTCCACACCCATCACGGGAGGTCGATACCACCCATGGCAACGATGGCCGGAACCCCGGGAACGCACTCGACGAGCGTGACGTCCCCCGCCACCCACGCAGCGGCACCGCCCGCGGCGATGGCGGGGATGGTCGCGGACCCCGCACCCCTGGGCCTGGCCGCCTTCGGCATCACCACGCTGATGCTGTCCGCGGTCAACTCGGGTTGGATCGGGGACGCCGCGACCACAGCAGTCCTGTCCATGGCGGTGCCCTTCGGCGGAGCAGCGCAGGTGCTCGCCGGCATGTGGGCATTCCGCCGTGGCAACACCTTCGCCGCCACCGCCTTCACCAGCTACGGCGCCTTCTGGATCAGCTTCTACCTGCTGCTCAGCTTCTTCATCGCCCCCGTGGCCAAGGCGAACGCGGGCACGGCGAGCCAGATCGTCGGGCTCTACCTGTTCAGCTGGGGCCTGTTCACCGCCTACATGTTCGCCGCGTCGCTGGCCGGCGCCCGCGCCGTGCAGTCGGTCTTCGCCCTGCTGGCGCTGACCTTCTTCGCCCTCTGCATCGGTGAGTGGGGCGGCAGCGCCACCTGGCACCACATCGGCGGGTACCTCGGCATCGCCACCGCCGTCGCCGCGCTGTACACGTCGTTCGCCGACGTCACCAACGCCAACTTCGGCCGCCGGCTGCTGCCGACCTAGCCGTCGCCCACCCGGCCGCCGCGGCGTCAGCGCTGCGGCGGCCGGGCCACCGGCGGGCGGCCCGCCGGCCCTGCTGGTGCCGGTGCGCGGATAGACTGTCCCGCGATGACCGCCCAGGACGGCAAGCATGCCCCCGTCACCATCGTCGAGCGGCGGGACCACACTCCGGACCTCTGGTCCATCCGCGTCCGCCACGACGAGGAGTTCCCCTTCACCCCGGGGCAGTACGCCACCCTCGGCGTGCCGCAGGGCGCGAAGCTGGTGGAGCGCGCCTACTCCATCGTCTCCGACCCCGCCGAGGAGACCATCGAGTTCTTCTTCGAGCTGGTGCCCGAGGGCGCGCTGACGCCGCTCCTCTACGAGAAGGGAGTCGGCGACGAGATCCTGATGCGCCGCCGCGCCAAGGGATTGTTCGTCCTCGACGCCAAGCGGCCGGAGAAGACGCACCACCTCCTGGTGTCGACGGTCACCGGCGTGGCCCCCTACGTGAGCATGGTGCGCACCACGCGCCGCCAGCTCGCCGCCGACCCGTCGCTGGTGGCGCCGCAGGTGCTGCTGATCCAGGCGGGCAGCCAGTCGGTCGAGCTGAGCTACCTCGACGAGCTGCGCGCCCAGGCCGCCGACCTGGACTGGCTGACCTACGTGCCCAGCGTGAGCCGGCCGTGGGAGGACCCGGAGTGGAGCGGCGAGCTCGGCCGCGCCGAGGACGTGGTGCGCAAGCACGCCGACGCTTTCGGGGTGACCCCGGAGAACGCCGTTGCCTACCTCTGCGGGCACCCCGAGATGATCGCCACGGTGCGCGGCATCATGCGCCGCCGCGGCTTCGATCCCAAGGACGTGCGCGAGGAGCTCTACTTCCAGCCGGGCAAGGCGACGGAGAAGCCGGCCACCGCGCTCACCGCCTGAGGGTCTGACCCGCGCCGCGACGGCGCGTTTGCGGCGCTCGACTCACTCGATTTACTTCTTTTCATGCAGGTGTGAGGGCGCCGCTACCCCACGTCATAAGAACCGCGGAGGTCGGCGGGCAGACTTCCTCCATGCAGGTGGAGGTTCGGGTCCAGCCGTGTCGCGCGTCGCGCGCGCGAGCGGGTGCGTCCCGAAGGGGGGTGGCGTCATGACGGTCGCGCTGGCAGCACCGGCCCGGTCGGGGTCGAAGGGATATTTCCGCGGCACCCACCGCGCCTGCCCGCCCGAGGAGACCTGGGCGCGCATCACCCCGCTGCTCCGCGCCGCCGGCATCACCCGGGTCGGCGACCTGACCCGCCTCGACAGCTGCGGCATCCCCGTCTTCCAGGCGGTCCGCCCCGCCTCGCGCACCCTGGCCGTCACCCTGGGCGCCGGGCTCACCCCGGTGCAGGCGCGCGTCGCCGCCGCCATGGCCTCGCTGGAGCTCTGGCACGCCGAGCACGTCGGCGCCGCCCCCAACTGGTCCGCGGTCGGCGCAGTTCGTGCCAAGCTCGGCTACAACCCGTACGCCCTGCCGCTGCAGGACCGGCACCTGCTCAACGACGGCATGGTGCTCGACTGGATGCCGGCGACGGTGCTGCTCACCGGCCGGCCCACCATGGTGCCCCGGCCCTGCGCCGAGTTCGACCTGCGCGTCCGCGAGGAATGGGCGCCGCCGGTGTTCCTGCAGTCGGCCACCGGGCTGGCCTGCGGCAACACCCAGGCCGAGGCGGTGCTGCACGGGCTCTACGAGGTGATCGCCCGCGACGCCGTCGCCGCCGCCCAGGCGCTGCCCGCCGCCGAGCGCGTCCATCTCGACCTCGCCGGCGTCGACGCCGCCGACGCCCGCGGCCTGCTCGACGCCCTCCACCGCGCCGGCGCCACCGTCACCGTTCTCGACGTCACCGGCCCCACCGGCGTGCCCGCCTTCGAGGCGATCGTCGAGGCCGACGGCCAGCACGCCCCGGCCCGCGGCGCCGCCGCCCACCTCGACCGTGAGGCCGCCCTGTGCCGCGCCCTGGCCAACGCCGCCCGCGAGCGTCTCGCCCTGCTCACCGGGGTGCGCGACGACATCCCCGTGCTCGGCACCGACGAGGCGGCCGCACCCGCGCCGCGCGCCACCGCACCCACCCCCGCCCCGTACACCGTCCGCACTTGGAGCGACGTGCCCACCCTGAGCACGGCCAGCTTCGCCGGCGACGTCGCCGAGGTGGCCGACCGGGTCCGCCGCAGCGGCGCCGGCCCGGTGCTGGTGGTCGACCTCACCCGCGAGGACGTCGGCCTGCCGGTGGTGCGCGTCGTCGTCCCCGGCCTGCGGCACCCCGGCGAGCGCTGAATGCCCCGCGTCCTGCACGTCTTCAGCGGGCCGACGCTCGACGCCGCCGAAGTGCGCGCGGTGGCGCCCGACGCGGTCGTCCACCCGCCCGTCGCCGCCGGTGACCTCTCCCGGCTGCGCGCCGGCAGCGGCGACGTGGTGGTCATCGTCGACGGCGCCATGACCGCCGGCGCGGCGGTGCGCCACAAGGAGATCCTCGCCCTGGTCGACGCCGGGGTCGAGGTCTGGGGCAGCGGCGCCCTCGGCGCCCTGCGCGCCGCCGAGCTGCAGCCCTTCGGGATGCGCGTCCACGGCCGGGTCGCCCGGCTCTTCCTCCGTGGCGCCCTCGAGGGCGACGACGAGGTGGCGGTGGCCACCGGCGAGCGCGACCCGGAGGCCCTGGCCCTGGTCGACCTGCGCGCCACCTGCCGCGCCGCCTGCCGCGCCGGGGTGATCGACGCCAACGCCGCCGCAGCCGTGGTCGCCGCCGCGCAGACCCTCGCGCCCGCGCGGCGCAGCGCCAG
>CAZCJX010000046.1:0-21430 GCA_964499205.1 uncultured Actinomycetes bacterium
GTGGCCGTCTCGAAGGTGCGGATGCCGCGCTCGCAGAGGATCAGCTGGTCGTTGCCGCCGGCGAGCACGTACTCGGCGGCGCCGAGCCACTCGTCGTAGGTGGCGGCCAGGCCGCGCTTGAGGACCACGGGGTGGCGGCCGCGGCCGACCTCGCGGAGCAGCGGCGTGTTCTGCATCGAGCGGGCGCCGATGAGGAAGGCGTCGCAGTGCGCCGCCAGGGTCTCGACGTCCTCGACCTGGAGCGGCTCGCTGAGCACCGGAAGGCCGGTGGCGGCCCGGGCGGCGTCGAGCAGCGGGTAGCCCTCGGCGCCGAGGCCCTGGAAGCTGTCGGGGCGGGTGCGCGGCTTGTGGGCGCAGCCGCGCAGGACGCCCGCGCCGGCCGCCGCGACGGCGACGGCGTGCTGCGCGTACTCGGGCTCCACCGCGCAGGGGCCGGCGATGACGGGCACCGCGGCACCGCCGAAGAGCACGTCGCCGATGCGGACGGGATGCTGGGCGTGCTGCCTCGGCGCGGTGGGCAGGAGTGGCGCGGTGGTCATGTCGGGGGGCTCCCTTCGGTCCTCAGTGGGGTGTCGGCTCGGTGGTGGGCCGGAGGGAGTTCCGTTGCTCCCGGCGCCGGCCCGATCGCTTCGTGGTCTGGCCAGCCCGGGTGCGGAGCGCGTCGCCTACGCGGACGTCTGCTCCGCCAGCTCTCGGGCTGGCGGGATAAACGCGAACGAGGCGTAATAGCGCTGCGCCATGGTGCCGCGGATGGTAGCAGAGAAGAGGGGCGGAGTCGAGACGTCGATGGCCCGACCGCCGCCCTTGCGTTGCAGAATGTCTTGCCTGGTGCTCTGCTACGCGGACTAACCGCGACAGATCGTCGGGGACGATGCGTTGTCTGCTGGACGGCGGCGGCTCCTTCGTGGCAAAGCGTCTGCGCGCGGAGAAGAGATTTTTTTGTGCGCGCGATCCTCAGCCGAAGGCGTGCCGGTAGCGGTCCTCGAACTCCTCGCGCGTGTAGTGGTGCGACTGCGGTCCCTGCTGCTCCACCACGAAGGTGGCGCTGAGCGCGGCGACGCGGCCGGCGGCGTCGAGGGGGAGGCCGAGGCGCAGCGCGGCGAGCAGCCCGGCGACGTAGGCGTCACCGGCGCCGGTGGGGTCGACCAGTTGGCGCGGCGGGGCGACCGGCACCTGCACCACGCCGTCGGGCCCGTGCAGCTCGCTGCCCTCGGGGCCGCGGGTGAGCGCCACCAGGGCGCCGCGGCGGCGCAGGTCGTCGGGGGTGATCCCGGTGCGGGCGCGGATCAGCTCCAGCTCGTAGTCGTTGCCGACCACCAGCCAGGCGGCGTCGAGCCCGTCGCGCAGCGCCTGGTCGCTCAGCGAGGGGATCTGCTGCGCCGGCACGAACACCAGCCGCGCGCCCAGCTGGCGGGCCTGGGCGACGTGGCGCTCCATGCCGTCGGGCGCGTCGGGCGAGACCACCACGGTGTCGACGGCGCCGGCGTGTGGCACGAGGTCGACCTGGCCGCCGCGACCCATGGCGCCGGGGAAGAAGGCGGTGATCTGGTTGTCGTCCTGGTCGGTGGTGATGTACGCGCCGGCGCAGAGGATGTCGTCGCAGTGCAGCACCGCCGCCGTGTCGACGCCGACCTCGCGCAGCGCGTCGTCGTACTCGCCGAAGTCGCTGCCCACCGCGGCGGCGAGCAGCGGATGCTCGCCGTGCAGCGCCAGGTTGTAGGCGATGTTGGCGGCGGTCCCGCCGCGGCGCCGCTCCAGGCGGTCGACCAGGAAGGAGACGTTGATGAGATGGGTCTTGTCGGGGAGGATGTGCTCCCCGAAGCGCCCCGGGAACACCATGATGGTGTCGTAGGCGACCGAGCCGGTGACGGCGATCTGCTTCACAGCCGCGGCAGCATAGCGCCCGCGCGGCAGCGACAATGAAGCGCATGGCCATCCCCCGCCTGAGTCCCCCCACGTCGCCGGCCATCTCCAACACGGCGCCGCGCCCCACCGCCGCGGAGGCCAGCGTCGCCGAGGCCGTCGAGGTCTACCACCGCACCTACACCACGCTGCTGCGCAGCAGCGGCGAGATGCGCCTGCGGGTGCTCGAGATGTCGCACAAGGCGATGGGCGCGAGCCTGCACCCGCTGGCGGCTTCCGAGGAGCTCGACCTGGGCGCCTTCCTCTACGCGGTGCGCCGCGTGCCCACCGTGGTGATGCGCGCCGAGCGCGTGGTCATGGGGCAGTCGCAGGAGGTGTTCGCGCGGCACGGCTTCACCGCGCTGTCGACGTGGACCGAGGTGAGCGCACCGGGGCGCCGCCGCCGCTGGTACGACGACGGGCATGGCACATGCGCGGTGCTGATCGCCAGCGCGTCGGACGTCGACGACCTGGTGCCCACCCTGGTGGCGCTGCAGATCGAGTGGAACAAGCTGCACCTGCGGTTGATCGCCGCAGGGTGGGACCGGCCGCAGCTGATCCCCGGGCCCGAGGAGTGCGCGGCGACGCTGGGCGGGCGCGCCGACGACTGGAGCCAGCTCGAAGAGGTCTGGGAGGGCGAGTTCGCCGCCCGGCTCGCCGAGGTGGCGCAGCGCAAGATGGAGCTGCGGGTGCGCATGCTCGGCGGCACCCAGGTGGGCTACGCGCGGGTGACGCGGCGCTGGTGGGAGCAGGTCAGCGCGCTGATGCGCGCCGAGCGGCTGGCCGACCGCGCCGTGTACTTCGTGAGCAGCAACTCGCACTCGCTGGTCAACCTGGTCAGCGGCATCGCCGCCGAGGATGAGCGGGAACTGGTCGACTTCGTCCAGAACTCGGGACCCGACGACCTGCGCGAGGAGCTGCGCCACTTCCGCGACGGGCGCACCGAGGGCGACTGGAACAACTTCCTCTACTACGCCGCCCGTCTCTACTACCGCAGCCTGGCGGAGGACGCTGTGCCGCGCCGGCGGCGGAGCGAGCGCGAGCAGCGGCTGGGCATCTTCCACGTCGGCAGCCGCACCGCGCTCGACGTGGCGGCGCAGGTGATCAACCTGGAGACGCTCGACCCTTCGCGCTTCGATGCGCGGCTCGGCGGCGTCGACGCTGCGGCGCTGCGGGCATCGGGTGCGGTCATCGTCAACATCGACTACCCGCTGGGACTGGCGGCGTACAACATCCTCCGCGAGATCGCCGAGACCGCCGGCGAGCTGCGCGGCGTGTACATCCTCGGCAAGGCGGCGACGCTCAACGCCGACGTCGGCGACGTGATGATCAGCAACGTCATCCACGACGAGCACAGCGGCTCCACGTACTGGCTGGACAACGCCTTCGGCGTCGCCGACATCGCGCCCTGGCTGCGCTTCGGCTCGGGGCTCGACAACCAGCGCGCCGTCACCGTCAAGGGCACCTTCCTGCAGAACCACGGGTACCTCGACTTCTACTACCGCGAGGCCTTCACCGTGGTGGAGATGGAGGCGGGTCCCTACTGCGCCGCGGTGTACGAGCTCAGCGAGTCGGGGCGCTATCCCACCGGTGAGCCGGTCAACTTCTCCAAGCTGCCCATCGACCTCGGCGTCATCCACTACGCCTCGGACACGCCGTTCACCCAGGCGCGCACCCTGGGGGCGCGGGGCCTCTCCTACTACGGCATGGATTCCACCTACGCGGCGTCGGTGGCCATCCTGCGCCGGGTGCTCAAGCTCGAGGGCGCCCTGCGCGAGGACGGGGCTGCAACCTGAGGGCGTAGCATCTGGCGACGCCATGTTGCCCAGGACATCACGGCCACGCGCGCTGGTGGGTGCGCTCGCCCTCACGCTGCTCGCGGCCGCGTGCGGCAGCAGCGGTGGCGACGCCGGCGCGGGCGCCGGCGCGGGTGCAGGTGGGAGCACCGGCACGGCGGCGGCGCAGCTCGACGTGCAGCCGCAGAACTCCACCCTGCTGGTCGGTGAGAACCGGCTGGGGATCGCGCTGCTGCAGGGCAAGCAGCCGGTGCTCGACGCCGCGGCCACGGTGGCGGTGGCCAGCGGCAGCACCACCATCGAGACCGCCAAGCTGGAGTTCGCCGGGCACGAGTACAAGGACATCCCGTACTACTTGACCGCGGTGAGCTTTCCCAGGCAGGGCGTGTACCACCTCACCGTCGACGCCACGCTGCACAACGGCAGCACCGCGCAGGGAAGCGTCGCCGTCGAGGTGACCATTCATTCGCCGGAGCCGCCCATCGGTTTCCAGATGCCGGCGCTGAAGCAGCCGATCGCCGGCGACGCCGGCGGTGACCTCAGCAAGCTGGACAGCGGGGTGCCTCCGGACAACTGGCACACCATGACGGTGGCGCAGGGATTGGCGCAGCACCGCCCCATGGTCGTGTACTTCGGCCAGCCCGGCCGCTGCGCCACGCAGACCTGCGGACCGACGATCACCGTGCTGCAGAAGCTGTGCACGACCTACTGCGACAAGCTGCTCTTCGAGCACGTCGAGGTGCACTACCCCGCGCAGGCGGACGCCATCAACCCCGCGTTCACCGCGATGGGCTTCCAGAGTGAGCCGTGGACGTACTTCGTCAACGCGCAGGGTGTCATCGCCGATCGCTTCGAGGGACCGGTGACGCTGGACCAGCTGCGGGCCGCGGCCGACGGCACGCTGGCCGGCAAGGTGCCCGCGGTCGACGTCAGCGTCAACGGCTGAGTCGCGTCCAACCGCGCAAACACTGACTGCGCCGACCCCCGCTGCGTCGGTAGTGGCGAGGTCAGCGTCTTGACTCGCCGTTGCGGGAGCGTGGTAGTCGTGGGCAGGTGACCGCACTCCTCGCCGCCACCCAGGCCTCACCCAGCCAGGGCGCCCTCGCCGTGCAGACCCGCGACGCCTGGCAGTGGCTCTTCGTCATCGTGCCGGTGTGCATCGCGCTGTACGCCACGGCCGTGCTGGTGATGCGCGCGCGCCATGTCGCGCCGCGCGATTCGCTGCCGGCGCGGGTGGCGGTGGGCATGGAGAGCCCGACGCGCCTGCCCGCCTGGGTGCTGGCGGGCAGCAGCACCGCGTTGTGGGGACTGGTGGTCGCCTTCATCGGCTTCGTGTGGGACGTGGTGTGGCACGCCGACACGGGGCGAGACAAGGAGCTGTTCACCGTTCCCCACACGCTGATCATCCTCGGCCTCGGCGCCATCTTCGTCGCCTCGTTGCTGGCCATCGCGCTGGCCACGGCGCGGCGCGCGCCGGTGGGGATGCGCGTCGGCCGCCTGCACCTCCCCTACTCGTCGATCCCGTTGCTGCTGCTCGGCCTCGCCGCCGTGGCGGGATTCCCGCTCGACGACTTCTGGCACGCCACCTACGGCATCGACGTCACGATGTGGAGCCCGACGCACCTGCTGATGATCGGCGGCGCGTCGCTGACGCCGATGGCGGTGTGGCTGATGATGGCCGAGGGCGGTGTGCGCCGCCATGCGTGGGGTCGGCGGCTGTGGATCCTCATGGCCGGCCTCACCCTGGTCGGGCTCTCGACGTTCCAGCTCGAGTACGACCTCGGCATCGCGCAGTGGCAGGAGCTGTTCCAGCCGGTGCTCATCGCCGCCGCGGCGGCGATCGCGCTGGTGGCGGCGCGCATCGCCATCGGGCCCGGCGGCGCAGTTATGGCCGTCCTCGTCTTTTTCCTGTCGCGCGCTCCGCTGGCGGTGATGCTCTCCGCCGGCCTCGGCCATGCGCTGGCCAGGTTCCCCCTGTACCTCGGCGAGGCGCTCGCCGTGGAGGTCGCCTACCGCATCGGGCGGCGGATGTCGCCGGGCGGCGTCGCCGCGCTCGCCGGCGTGCTGGTGGCAACGCTTGGCCTGGCCACCGAATGGGGCTGGACCCACATCTGGTACCAGTATCCCTGGGACACCGGCCTGCTCGGCTACTGGTGGATGGCGCTGGTCGCCGCCGTCGCCGGAGCCGTGCTGGGCAACGGCGCCGGCCGCGTTCTCGCCGGACAGTCGCCGCAGCTCAGCACGCGCGCCGTGAGCATCGCCATGGTGGCGCTGGGAGCGATGCTGGCGCTGCACCTGCCGATGCGCGCCGTCGACGGCGCGTCGGCGACGATCACCACCGCGCCCACCGCGTCGCCACCGGTGATCGACACGCAGGGCCTGGTGGCGCAGCGCGAGTCGGTGCGCGTCAGCGTCTCCCCGCCCGATGCGGCGCAGGGCGTCGATCGCTTCGACATCGTCGCCTGGCAGGGCCACGCGCCCGTCGAGCACATCGAGCTGCGCCAGGTCGGCCCCGGCAGCTACGCCGGCGAGAGCGACGTGCCGGTCGGCGGCTCGTGGAAGAGCGTCCTCATCCTCGGCCACGGCGACGTGCTCGATGCCGCCGCCGTGGCCATGCCCGCCGACCCGGCCGCCAACCTGGCGGCGATCCCCGCACCGGCGACCCCGCGCAGCCATGCGTTCGTGCCCGCCGAGCAGCTGCTGATGCGCGAGGTGCACGGCGCCGCCGAGTGGCCGTTCGTGGTCATCCTCGTCCTCTTCGCCATCGCCACCATCGCCTGGTCGGTGGCGATGGCGCTGTGCTTCGCCATGGTGTCGCGGCAGCGCCGCGCCACCGGTGAGCAGCCGCTGCTGGGCAAGCGGGTCACGCCGGTGCGCGCCAAGCGTCCCGCGCTGCTGCGCGGCTAGGCGGGTGCGCCGCCCGGCGGCGCGCGGAGGTGCCGGGGTATGCTCGCCCGCCGTGAGCGACCGGGTCATGGCAGCCGCGCCTCCGACCTGGCGCACCCGCGCCCTGGACGCGGCGGTGCCGCAGGTGCTGGGCATCGTCGTCGGGCTTCGCGTCGCTCTCGGCGTGGTGGGGTGGGCGTCGCTGAAGATGTTCCCGCCCGGTGCCCAGAGCGGCAACTGGCTGGAGCTGCAGCTGCCGCCCGGCGCCTCCAGCGCCGGAGTGGTCGGTCCCTGGGAGCGCTGGGACGCGCTCTGGTACCACCACATCGCCGCCAGCGGCTACACCCACGGCGCCCCCGACGCCGCGTTCTTCCCGCTCTATCCCTACCTGATGCGCGTCGGCGCCAGCATCACCGGCGGCGCCTACGCATTGAGCGGGCTGGTGATCAGCACCGTCGCACTGGCAATCGCCCTGCTGCTGCTGCACCGCCTGGTGCGCGAGGACTTCGACCGCGGCGTCGCCGATCGGACCATCTTCTACATCGCCATCGCGCCGATGGCGTTCTTCTTCCTCGCGCCGTACACCGAGGCGCTGTTCCTCGCGTTGAGCGTCGGGTGCTTCCTGGCCATGCGCCGCCGCGAATGGCTGATGGCGGGCGGCCTCGCCGCGCTGGCCTCGCTCTGCCGTTCCACCGGCATCCTGCTGCTGGCGCCGCTCATGGTCGCCGTGGCGCGCGACATGGTGCACCGCCGCCGCGAAGGGAAACCGCTGCTGCAGAGCGGGCATCTCGCCCTGCTGCTGCCGGTGATCGCGATCGTCGGCTGGTTCCTCACCACGGCGGTGGTGCTCGGCGTCAAGGGCGGCTTCTGGGGCGCCGAGTCGGCGTGGGCCAACCGCCTGGTGACGCCGTGGGGCGCGATCATCGACGGCTGGCACGCGATGATGTCTGGCAAGCATCCCGAGGAGGCGTACAACCTCGTCGCGGTGCTCCTCTTCGTCGTCGCCCTGCCGTTCATGGTGCGCCGCCTGCCCTGGGAATACGTCGCCTACGCCGTGTTCACCATTCCCGTGGTGCTGTTCCGCGAAGCCTTCGTCAGCCCGCTGGCGAGCGCGGCGCGCTACCTGCTCGTCCTCTTCCCACTCTTCGTGCTGCTGGCGATCCTCGCCCGGCGTCCCTGGCTGGACCGCGCCGTGACCGTCACCTTCCTGCCGCTGATGACCCTCCTCTTCATCTTCTACGTGCACTACGGCTTCGCGGGATGAGTCGCTGCGAGTGACCAGCGCTCGTACAACTCGGCCAGCGCTCCCTCGAGACGGTCATGCTGCCGGCCGAGCTCCGCGCCGGCCATTGGGTCGGCGAACGACGCCGGATCGAGGAGGCGTTCACGGGTATCGGCCAACTCTGCCTCCACCCGCGCTATCTCCTGCTCCAGCCGCCGGACGTCGGCGTCCTGCCGGCGTCCGCGAGCACGCTCCCGCCGTCCCGCGGCAGGCGTCACCGCCTTCGGCTCTGACGCGGACGGAACTGGTCGCGCAGCGACGGTTGCAGACCGCCCGGCCTGCGCCGGAACACCGCGAACCCGTGCCCTTTCGAGATCGGAGTAGTTGCCCAGCACCTCGGTGACCCGCCCACCCTCGATCGACCACACCCGCGTGGCGACGGCGTCGATCAGCGCGCGGTCGTGGCTGACGAGGATCACACCGCCCGGATAGTCGCGGATCGCATCTTCCAAGACCTCCTGCGCCGGGATGTCGAGATGATTCGTCGGTTCGTCCAGGAGGACGAGGTTCGTCGGTTCGAGCGCGAGCCGGCCCAGGGCGAGCCGGGCGCGCTCGCCACCGCTCAACGCCGACAGCGGCTTGGCTGCGTCGTCACCGCTGAACAGCAGGGCGCCGAGCATGGTGCGGGCGCGCTCCTGGCCGATGGGATGGTCGAAGAGCAGGGCGTCGAGCACGGTCGGCTGGCCCTGCGCTGACGCGGCGATCGCATCCTCCTCGTCACGACCGAGATCCTGCCGGTACAGGCGCATACTCAGGCGCGCACCGGGAGTCACCGTTCCGGACACCGGCGGAAGGTCGCCGGCGAGGGTGTGCAGGAGGGTGGACTTGCCGCTGCCGTTGGGGCCGACGATGGCGATGCGATCGCCCGGTGCGACGACGGCACGAGGCAGCGTCACGATGCCGCCGCCGTCGTAGCCGGCGACGAGATCGGTCGCGCGCATCAGCACGTTGGCGCCGGGAGTCGAGGTCAGGTGGAGACGCGGGCGACGCTCCTCCTGCGGTCGGGCGACCCGTTCGAGACGGTCGAGCTTGGTCTGCCGGCCGCGGGCTTCGCGGGCGCGCTGCCCGGCCTTGTAGCGGCGGATGAACTCCTCCTGGTGCGCGATGTACTGCTGCTGCGCCTCCCACTCCTTCTCGCGTCGAGCCCGGCGCTCGGCGCGCAGCTTCACGTAGGCGCTGTAATTGCCCGGGTACTCCTCGGGCGTTCCATGCGACAGCTCGAGCACGCGCGTGCAGACGCGGTCGAGAAAGCGCCGGTCGTGCGACACCAGCACCATCGCGGTCGACGACTCGCGCAGGAAGCTTTCCAGCCACTCGATGCCCGACAGATCGAGGTGGTTCGTCGGTTCGTCGATCAGCAGCAGCTCAGCGTCCTGCAGGAGCAGCTTGGCCATCTCGAGCCGGCGCACCTGTCCGCCGCTCAACTCGCGCGGATGCCGGCTCTGCTCCGCTTCCTCGAGTCCGAGGCCGTGCAGGGCGGCGCGAGCGCGCGCTTCGAGGTCGTAGCCGCCCATCGCCTCGTACGCATGCTGCGCCTCGCCGTAGCGCTCCATCAGCGCGTCGAGGTCGACGCAGCCGGCGCCCATCTGGTGCTCCAGCGTGGTCAACTCCTCGCGCAGCGCGGCCAGGTCGGTCCGCGACGCCATCGCCTCCGCCAGCACGGTGCGCTCCGTCGGTTCTGGTGCCTCCTGCGGCAGGTAGCCGATGCGCAGCCGGCCGTCGCGCTCGACACGGCCCGCGGCCGGCTCCCTGATGCCGGCGAGCACGTCGAGCAGCGACGATTTGCCCGCACCGTTGGCGCCGACGACGGCGAGCCTGTCGCCGCGAGGTTCGATCCGCAGGTCGAGGCCATGCAGCACAGTGGTGGCACCGAATGCGATGTCGACGCCGTGGCAGACGATCAGGGACATGGCAGCTGGGTCCGCACTCTACGGCACGAGCTGAAACGCGGCGGCATGCGCCGGCCGGACAACGCTGAAGTGCCTGCGATCCAGGGTGGCGACTCGGTCCACCCCCAGCCGCTCCGCAGCGGCGACCAGGGACGCGCCAACGGTGCCGAGCGGCAGATCGCGGTATGTCGCGACGAGCTCCACGATGCGCGTCCAGTCATCGACCGCGACCTGCTCCGCGATCAGCACGCCCTTGGCGAAGTCGGCCACGAAATGCGCTTCGGCCTCGGGCCCGAGACGCGTGGCGGCGAGGTAGGCAACCTCGGTGATCGCCAACACGGGGACGAGAAGCGCGCCGCCGTACCCCTCCAGGAGCTCGCGACACTCGCGGTGATGACGGTCGTCCGCGTCGAGCGCTGAGTAGAGAGGACCGGCGTCGACGAGCAGGGCTATCGGGAGAACTCCCGCCGAAGAATCTCGTCGACCCTCTCGGAGACGTCCGACACACCGCTGTGCCACGACCGGCCGCCCGCCAGGCGGCGACGACCCCGGGCCTTGAGGTGCTCCTCGATGGCTTCCCGAGTCACCGTGGAGATCGTGACTTTCCGCCGCGCGGCCTCATGGCGGAGACGGATGTCGAGCTCGTCGGGAAGCTTGACGGTGGTGCGGCGCATGGTATGCCAGCATACCGCAGCCGCCTCGCCGGCCTTGGGCCTATGCGGTCTCCGCCGGCGCCGCGGGGGACAGCCCGCCGCCCAGCCCGCCCGCCATGTCCAGCGCACGCACCCGCCGCGCCAGCACCGGCGGCGCCAGCAGCCACACCAGCAGCACCGCGAGCAGTGCCGCGGCCAGCGGTGGGACCGCCGCCTGCGGCCCGCGCGCCCGCTCCACCGCCACCACCGTGGCCGCCCCCGTGCCGCGACGGTGCTTCGGCGCCTGCGCCCCGCTGGTCGCCCCGCGCGCCGAGGGCGTGGCCCCGGCAACCGGCGTGCCGACCACCACCACCTGCCCGGTGTAGGTGGCGTCGCGCCAGGTGAACTCGTTGTCCCCCGGCGTGGCGCTGGTGCGCAGGATGAAGAAGGCCAGCCCGTCCGCGCCGCTCAGCTCCGAGGCGGTCGCCCCGGCCGGCCCGGTGGGGTGCCCCTGGGCGTCGCTCGGCGCCACGCTGGCGTCGGCGGCGGCGCCGTGCTGGACGGCCATGGTCACGGTGCGGCCGGCGATCGGACTGTGGTCGCTGGCCACCTCCTTGACGAAGTAGACATAGCTGCGCCCGGCGGGAATGGGGTCGAGGCTCTCCACGCGATCGAAGGCGTGCACGGTCACCGTGGTCGTCGCGACGGCGGCGGCGAGAGCCGAGAGTCCGGTGAGGACTGCCCGAGCGGAGGTGGGCACGCGGGTTCCCGTCAAAATGTGAGTGGTCGTGTGGTCGGACTGGGCGGCGCCAATGCTATTCCGCGGGCGCCGGCAGTGGGCCGCGGTTGCGACCACTTGGCGGCGCTGCGACACTGTGGTGACACGTGACCGGCATCCAGGGTGAGGTCCTGCTCGACAGCGGCCGGATCGCGCGGCGAGTCGAGGAGCTCGCCGCCGAGATCGCCGAGGCGTATGCCACCCTGCTCCGGCCCCTGGTCCTCATCTGCGTGCTCAAGGGCTCGGTGTTCTTCACCGCCGACCTGGCCCGGGCGCTGCGCATCCCCGTGGAGATGGACTTCATCGCGGTGCGCTCCTACCAGGGCACCCGCTCCCAGGGCACCGTGGAGCTGGTCAAGGACATCGGCCTGCCCCTGCAGGACCGCGACGTGCTGCTGGTCGAGGACATCATCGACACCGGCCTGACCACCGCCTTCCTGCTCGACCACATCCAGCACCATCGGCCCCGCTCGCTGAAGCTGGTCGCCCTGCTCGACAAGCAGGCGCAGCGGCAGCGCGACGTGCGGGTCGACTTCACCGGCTTCCGCATTCCCGACCGCTTCGTCGTCGGCTACGGCCTCGACGTCGACGAGCGCTGGCGCAACCTCCCCGACGTCCGCACCCTGGACGGCATGTGAGCTCCGGCGACCCGCGGGCGCTGCCGGGCCTGCTCCTGGCGGTGGTCGCCGTGTCCTTCTCGGCGATCTTCAACCGCCTCGCCGACGCCCCCCCGGCCACCGTGGTCTGGGTGCGCATGGCCTTCACCGTGGCCCTGCTCGCCCCTCTGCTGCTGCGCGACGCCCGCCACGGGGCGACGCCGCAGAGCCGCCGCGACTGGCTGCTCGCCGCCGCCAGCGGCCTCCTCCTCGCCGCCCACTTCCTCACCTGGACCTGGTCGCTGCACTACACCTCGGTGGCCTCCTCGGTGCTGCTGGTCACCCTGCACCCGGTGCTGGTCGCCTGGCTGGGCCGGCGCCTGCTCGGCGAGGCGGTGTCGCGGCGCATCGCCGCCGGCATCGGGCTGGCCCTGGCCGGCACCGCGATCACCTCGGGCGGCGACGTGCGCATCGGCCTCTCCACCCTGGGCGGCGACCTGCTGGCGCTGGCCGGAGCGGTCACCTTCACCGGCTACCTGCTGATCGGCCGCACCGTGCGCGCCCGCACCGGCACCTCGGGCTACTCCGCCCCCGTCTACGCCGTGGTCGCGCTCTGCAGCGTGGTGATCGCCCCGCTGGCGGGCGGCCCGGTCATCCCCAGTCCCCGCACCGCGCTGGCCTGCCTCGGCCTGGCGGCGATCTGCACCATCCTCGGCCACACCGTCTTCAACTGGACGCTGCGCCACCTGCCCACCGCACTGGTCTCCACCTCGCTGCTCGGCGAGCCGGCCATCGCCACCCTGCTGGCCGTCCCCATCCTCGGCGAGCGCCCGCCGTTCTCCGCGGTGATCGGTGGCGCGGTGATCCTTGCCGGGCTGGGGCTGGCCCTCACCGAGCGGCCGGAGGCCGCGCCGGTCGACGTCGTGCAGCTGGCGACACCGGAGTAGCCCTGCGGACACCGGAGCAGCCCTGCCACGTAGGCGTCGTGCGGGGGTGTGAGGTAACAGCCGTTCTGTACAGCGTTGCCGAGCCGTGACGGAAACGCGTTGGGTTGGCGGGGGGTGGCGTCGGACGATCTGCCACGACACCGAGGGGTTGGACAGCAGCCCTCCCTCCGGTCCGTGTCAAGGAGAAAGGGTCCCGGCCCGGACCCCCCAGGGGCATGCCGTGAGGTCAGTTCGTCGCGCCGATGGCCGGCAGGGTGGCAAGCGCGGCCAGGCGATGATGGAGTTCGCGCTCGTCGCGCCGATCCTCTTCGCGCTGGTGTTCGGCATCTTCGACTTCGGCCGCTGCATGTCGGCCAACGTCACGGTGACCAACTCCGCCCGCGAGGGCGCGCGCTACGCGGCCACCCACACGACGTCGTGGTCGACCCCGACCACCCCCGGCTATCCCGCGGCGTCGCAGGCGCGCTTCGGCTTCCAGTGCCCCACCGGCAGCGGCCCCACCGCACCGGAATCGGACGGCGCGCCCGGCACCGCGTGGCGCCAGCTGCAGGCGGCCAACCTCGACCTGACCAAGGTCACCATCACCGTCTCCTACTACAGCAAGGCCCACGACCCCGCCACCGCCACCAGCGCCGACGACGTCGAGTCCTGCGGCACCGGCGCCAGCTACGGGGTGGCCAGCGAGAGCAGCAGCACCGGCTACTCGCCCGCGGCGGGCGACTGGGTCAAGGTGGAGGTCAAGTACACCTACGCGCCGGTGACGCCGCTGATCAGCTCATTGATCGGCTCGATCACCCTCGACCAGACGGCCACCATGGTGCTCGAGTGAGGCGGTCGCGCCGGCGCCGCGGTGAGCGCGGCAGCGCCACCATCGTCGTCGCCGTCGGGGGCGTGGCGCTGATCGCCGCCACCGGCCTGGCCATCGACGGCGGCATGGCGGCGGGCGCCTACCGCCACGCGCAGAACGCGGCCGACGCGGGAGCCCTGGCCGCGGCGCGCCAGGAGTACCAGGACCTCACCGCCACGCCCCCCGTGGTGTCCACCACCAGCGAGCTGCAGCACTACGCGCAGACCGAGGTGCAGCACAACAACGCGCAGATGGTGAGCTTCGGCTCGGCGGGATGGGAGGTGCCGGGCAGCAATCCCAACCAGATCTACGTGCCCACGCCGACCAGCGGCGTCAGCGCGCAGGCGACGCTGGCCAACATCAGCACCACGGTGACGGTGACGCCGCCGCTGGGCAGCCCCTACAGCGCAGACGTCAGCCTCCTGCTCAACGACGCCCAGGGCAACATCGGGGTGGCCCCCACCGCGGGCTCGTCGTGGCACGGCAGCTGGTCCAGCGCCATCGCCGGACTCGGCTACGCCAACTCCAACTCGCTCAACCAGAACGGCTACATCAGCTGCATGTCGGCCAGCGCCAGCTACCCGGCCGGCTCGACCAGCGACAACGTGGGCACCGCGCAGCCGTGTTCCACCGGCACCATCCCGACGGGCGTGAGCGCAGCGGGATCGCTGGTCAGCACCGCCAATCCCGACGCCGAGGTGACCACCACCAACGTGCCCAAGTCGGCGCCGAGCATGACGGTGCTCAACGAGACCGGCACCAACAACGGGATCACGGTGAGCGCCAACTCGGTGCAGACCAGCGACAACATGTACTGGGATCCCTCGGTCGACGGCGGCATGACCGCGCTGGCGGCGATGAGCGCGACCAACCTGCACGTCGCCACGAGCGTGGTCAACGTCGACGCGAGCACGCTGAACTTCTCGCTGAAGGTCGACTACAACCCGGCCACCGGGCATCCCGACATCACTCCGCAGTGCGCGGGGGGCACCATCAGCTTCACGCAGGTGGTGGGCGGCCTGGTCAAGCCGGTCACCCAGAACGCGGACTGCTCGCTCACCGGGCTGCTGCCCAGCATCCCCGGGGTGACCATCACCCCGGCCTACTACCAGCCGAGCCCCCTGGACTACAACCACGCCTGCACCTACAGCAACGCCACCCAGGTCTGGACCTGCTCGCAGATCCAGGCCTGCATGCTCCTGATCAGCTACCCGTCGCCGGCGACCAGCGTCTGCCTGGGCCAGCTGACCATCAACTTCGCGGTGCAGCCGGCGACGACGATCACCATGTTCGGCGGCACCACTGTCACCGCCACCGTGCCGCAGACCACGTACTTCATGCGCGCGCTGGGCTGGAACCAGACCTCGCCCAAGGCCTCGGCCACCGCCGACATCGAGGCGGTCGTCGACGAGTCGAACGCGGCGTTCGCGCTCACGCCCTTCGGCATGCCGGCGGTGGCCACCGAGATGGACGCGCCCTACAACTACCTGCCGCTGCAGGTGGGCCACCAGTACTACCTGTACGGCCCCAACATGCAGAGCTACAGCTACTCCGCTGCGATGGGCTCCGGCTGGCAGGGACAGCTGGACCCCGCCAGCCCCCACCGGGTGGGCAAGACCGCCAAGGCCACGACGACGCTGAACACCTCGCCGCACGGCTACGACGGCTCCAGCTTCTACGTCGAGCCGGTCTTCGACCCCACCACCGGCGTGATCCTCTACTACGCGATCTTCAAGCCGGTGGCCAGCAACATCCACTACGGCACGCTGGTCAACTCGGTGCCGTCGCTGGGCGGCCCGCTGATCCAGGCCAACAGCGTGACCGGCTGGACGGTGCTCAACCAGGGCGCCGTCTCCATCAAGCTGGTGCAGTGACCGCGATGCTCCGCCGCCTCCTCGCCGCCACCGTCCTGGTCGCCGCGGGCGCCGCCGCCGCCCCGCAGGTTGTGTCCGCATGTGACCAGAACTCGTGCCCGCCGCCGCAGGTGGCGGCGGTGAGCCCGGCGCAGATCTCCCTCGACGGCAAGCCGCTGCACGTCACCGTGGTCGGCTACAACCTGGGCGGCGTGACCCAGGTGCTGACCGCGCCGGTGCTGCCGCTGCAGGGCTTCCAGGTGTTCAACGACACCACCATCCTGGTGACCCTGCCGGCCAACACGCCGCCCGGCGTCTACTCCATCCGGGTGGTCGCCCCGCAGGGCGCCAGCGACCCCGGCCTGGCGCCGCAGTTCGAGGTCTTCCCCGCCGCCCCGCCCAGCCAGCAGCCGACCCCCGTCCCCAAGCCGACGCCCACTCCCAAGCCCACCCCAACACCGGCGCCGGCGCAGCCGGAGACCGGCGTGGTGGTGCCTAGCCCGCCCGCGTCGCAGGACAGCGGCACGCCGCCCAAGCCGCCCGCGGTGATCGCGGCGGGCGGAGCGGCGCCGGTGTCGCCCACCTCGGCGCCGATCGACATCATGGTCGGCCTGGCCCTCGGCGCCCTGATGTACATCCTCTGGGGCAGCCCCCGCCGCCTCTCCGGCTCGTGGCGCGAGGCGCCGCTGGCCCACCTCGTCGGTCGCCCGGTGCAGGCGCTGCACGCCGGCAAGGTCTGCCTCTACTGCGGCCGGCTGCACTTCCTCTGGAACACCCGCCGCGACCTCTGGAAGGCGGGGCGCTACTGCGGCCCCAGGTGCTTCATCTCCGCCGAGGCGATGCCCTCGCCGCTGATCGAGGAGGACGAGCCCGCACCCGTCGCCGAGCAGAAGAAGGCGGCGTGGTGGCGCGCCGCGGTGACCGGCGACAGGGGCGGCCCGGCACTGGGCAGCGCGACCATGGCCGAGGAGCCCGGCGGCGCCGGCTGGAAGCCCCGCTTCTAGGTCGCGCCGCGGTCGTCCCGCAGGGCGCGGGCGAGGACGCAGGGACGGTTGCTGATCAGTGCGTGCACGCCCAGGCGCAGCAGTGCCCGGACGACGCCGGGGTCGTCGACGGTCCAGGCGATGACCTGGCGACCGGCAGCGCGCACCGCGTCGCACAGCGCGGCGTCGACGTGCTCCCACCGGGCAGCGAGGAAGTCCGCGCCGCAGGCGTCGAGGACGGCGCCCGGGTCGGCGGGGCGCTCGCCCACCAGCGCTCCGGTCGACACGCCGCGGTCGTGGCGGCGCGCCTCGCTGAGATGCGCGTGGTCGAAGGCGAGCAGGATCAGCCGCTCAGCACCGGCGTCGCGGGCGATGCGCAGCACCTGGTGCGACAGCTGCGGCGCGGTGGCGTGCGGCGGCTTCAGCTCGACGGCGATGGTGTGGTCGCGCAGCGCGTCGAGCACCGCGTCGAGACGGGGCACACCGGTGCCCAGGGCCTCGAGTTCCTGCCAGGTCAGTGCGTCAACTCGCCGGTCGACGCCGGCGGTGCGCCGCAGCGAGTCGTCGTGCAGCACCACCGGCACCGCGTCGCGGGTCAGCTGCACGTCGAGCTCGACGCCGTCGGCGCCGCAGGCGACCGCGGAGCGGAAGCCGTCGAGCGTGTTCTCGGCATGCTCGGCGGGGTTGCCGCGGTGGCCGAGCAGCAGCGCGGTCACACCGGGACGCGGCTCAGGAAGTAGAGCAGGTGGCCGGGCACGGCGCCCATCAGCACGGTGATGATCAGCACGTAGAGCATCGCGGTGGCCGGCTGGTTGGCGCGGATGCGCGCGAAGTACAGGGTCAGGGCGTTGACCGCGGCGGTCATCGCCAGCCCGGCGAGGACCACCAGCAACCAGAAGGACACCGCGTACCCGCCGGCGACGATGCTGTGCCGCGCGTCGGGCTGGGCGTGCAGCAGGGCGCCGGCGATGGCGCCGCTCTGCAGCAGCACCGCGGCGAAGACGATGTAGACGGCGCGGCGCAGGGGGCGGAAGGTGAGGTCGGGGGCGATCAGGTACCAGTGGCCGAGGAGCATGCCGCAGAGCGCGCTGCCGCAGAGCAGCATGGCGGGGACGAAGGCGACCGCCGCGGTGAGGCCACCGCCGAAGTCGGCGCCGAGGACCAGCGCGGCCTTGGCGATGGCCACCGCGCCGCACGCGACCGCGACCCCGCCGACGACGCGCCGCGCCGCGTCGGTGCCCACCGCGCTGAACAGGGCATAGCCGAAGGCCGCTGCGGTGAAGCCCACCAGCCAGTGCACGAAGCTGGCGTAGGCGCCGCTGTCGACGGCGGTGTGCAGCAGCTGCGACGGGTCGGGCAGCAGCAGCAGCAGGACCAGGTCGACGCCCATGATCGCCACGCAGATCAGCGCGGTGGTGCCGACGAAGCCGCGGCCGACGTCGCCGCCGAGGTCGCTGAGCAGGGTGACGGCGACGGTGCCCACGGCCAGCTCGGCGAGGACGAGGACGGTGACCAGGGGCGCCAGGGCGGGCAGCGACATCGCGGCCATGGTACGGATGGCCGCCGGGCTGACGCGCTTCGGAAACGGTGCCGGCGCCGGCCCGGCTGGGTGGAGTAGCGTCATGGCGGCATGAAGCCGCGCAAGGACAAGCACGCCCGTCGCGACGTGCGCGGTGTCGTCGCGGAGATCGGCGACCTGGTCGAGGACCTCGGGCTGGTGGAAGCCGGCGAGCGGCCGGAGCCCCAGCTCGCCGCGGCGGCCGCGCAGGCCGAGGAGCTGCCCGCCGTCCCCATGTGGGAGAGCGCCGCGGCAGACGACGCCCTGCCGGCGACCAGCGCCCCCGCGGCGGCCGCCGGACCGCTCTGGGAGCACTTCGCCTCGGGAGTGTCCACCCAGCCCTCGCGCCCCTGGTCGCCAGCGGCCGCGATGGTCGAGCTGGAACCCCTCGAGCCACCCGACCGCGCGCCCGGTCGCCCGGTGGCCCAGCCGGCAGCCGCTCCCCGGCGCGAGCGCTGGCCCCACGCCTTCACCGTGGTCACCGCCGCCGCCGTGCTGGTGGCCAGCGCGGTGTTCGCCTTCACCCGCCTCGACCTGGGCCACACCAGCGGGCCGGGCCGCCCCGTCGCCCACCCTGCCTTCGTGCTCCAGACGATGCGCGTGGTGGCGGCGACGTCACCCGCGCAGGTGCCCACCGCACCGGTCGCCGAGCACTTCCCCGCCTCGGCGCCGGCCATCTACCTCGACCTCAGCTACCGCAACGCCACCCCCGACGACGCGCTGCGGGTGGTGATCATCCTGCAGCCGCAGCAGCAGGGACAGCCGGCCGTCACCGTCAGCGACGAGACCCACCGCAACCTCGACCCCGGCGGGGAGATCGCGGTGACCGTCGACGCGCCGCCCGGCGGCTTCACCCCCGGCACCTACTCGGTGCGCGCCCTGCACGACGGCACCCTGGAGCAGCAGGCGACGTTCCAGGTCGATCCGCAGCCCTAAGCCCCCGGCCGGTCTCACCGCTCGGTCGGCAGCCCCTCCTCGACCCAGGCGTCGATCCCGCCGCCGACGTTGATCACCCGCGGGTTGCCCTGCCGGCGCAGGTACTCGACGACGCGGGCGCTGCGGCCGCCCACCTTGCAGTAGACGTACACGTCGCGGTCGGCGGGGATCTCCCCCACCCGGCTGATCACCTCTCCCATGGGGATGAACAGGGCTCCCGGGATGCGCTGCTGCTGGTGCTCCCACGGCTCGCGCACGTCGAGCAGCACGCCCTCGCCGCGCTGCACGGCGTCGTGCGCCTCGCGGACCGACACCTCGGCCGGCGCTGTCTCCACCTCGACACTACCTCCCGGTCGCCTGGTCCACCGCCTGCCCGCTGCGGCGGCGGGCCAGCCGAGTATACGAACCGGCCCTCCCCCGGCCGTTCCGCGGCGGCAGCGGCACCGGCGTCGCCCGGGCGGTGAGGCGCTGCGACAGCCACAGCACGACGAACACCGACGCCACCATCGCCGCGATGCCCAGCCCGAAGGCCAGCCGGGTGCTGATGGCGCTGACCAGGACGCCGAAGTTCATGCCGAAGAAGCCGGTGAGGAAGGTCAGCGGCAGGAAGATGGTGGCGATCATGGTCAGCCGCCGGGTCTGCTCGCCGAGCTTATTGGACACACTTGACAGATACACGTCGAGTGCGCCGGTGATCATGTCGCGGTAGGAGTCGACCTGCTCGACCATGCGCACGGCGTGGTCGTAGACGTCGCGCAGCCAGAGCTGCGACTCGGCGTCGAGCCGGGGCACGCGGGGACCGGCCAGCACCTGCAGCAGGTCGCGCTGCGGGCCGAGCACCCGGCGCAGCACGTTGAGCTCGCGCTTGAGCCGGAAGATGTCGGCCACCGTGGTCTGGTCGGCGCGCTGCACGATGCTGTTCTCGACGTGGTCGATGTCCTCGTCGATCTCGTCGAGGATGGGGAACATGGAGTCGACCAGCGCGTCGCAGATGCGGTGGAACAGCGACGAGGGGGTGCGCTCGGCGATCTCGGGGCGCTTCTCGCAGGCCCACCAGAGCTGCTTCAGCGCCGGCGTCTCGACGTCGCTGACCGTGGCCAGCCAGGCGTCGCCGAGGAGGATGTGCACCTCGCTGAGGTGCAGCTCGCCCCCGTTGCGCAGGGTGCCGAAGAGGACCACGAAGAGCATCTCGGGAAAGTCGTCCACCTTGGGCCGCTGGTTGCGGTGCTGCAGGTCCTCGACCACCAGGGGGTGGAGATGCAGCGCGTCACGCAGCCAGGCGATGTCGGCGTCGTCGGGGGCGGCGACGTCGATCCAGAGCAGCCCCTTCTCCGGCTTCCAGGCGCGGACCTCGTCCACGCTGAGGCCGGGATGCGGCCTCCCGTCGACGCGGATGTTGATCATCTGGGCGCGATGGTACCGGCGCTGGTAGGCTGCGAGTCCGTGAGTGTCGCCGCGAGCAGCCCTCAGGTCGACAACCCCTGGCACAACGCCCAGCGCCAGTTCGACGCCGCCGCCGAGCTGCTCGACCTCTCCCAGGGGCTGCGCGCCGTGCTCCGCGAGGTCCGCCGCGAGTTCACCGTGCGGTTCCCGGTGAAGATGGACGACGGCTCGCTGAAGATGTTCGAAGGCTATCGGGTCCAGCACAACCTGACCCGGGGGCCGGCCAAGGGCGGTCTGCGCTTCCACCCCCAGGTCTCGCTCGACGAGGTCAAGGCGCTGGCGATGTGGATGACCTGGAAGTGCGCCATCGCCAACCTGCCCTTCGGCGGCGCCAAGGGCGGCGTCATCGTCGACCCGGCGCAGCTCTCGCATCGCGAGCTGGAGCGGCTGACCCGCCGCTTCGCCAGCGAGATCGCCGTGCTGATCGGGCCGGAGTCGGACATTCCCGCTCCCGACGTCAACACCAACGCCGAGATCATGGCCTGGATCATGGACACCGTCTCGATGGAGTCGGGGTACTCGGTGCCCGCGGTGGTGACCGGCAAGCCGCTCGACATCGGCGGCAGCGAGGGGCGACCCTCGGCGACCGGCCGGGGCGTGACCATCGTCGCCCTGGAGGCCTGCCGGCGCCTCTCGCGCGACCCCGAGAGCACCACGGTGGCGGTGCAGGGGTTCGGCAACGTCGGCGCCACCGCGGCATTGCTCATGGCCGAGCACGGCTTTCGCGTCTGCGCAGTTTCCGACGTGCATGGCGGCATCTACGCGCCCGGCGGGCTGCACATCCCCGCAGTGGTCCGGCATCGCGCCGCCGCCGGCACGCTCGCCGGCTTCCCCGGGGCGCGCGAGCTGAGCAACGAGCAGCTGCTCGAGCTTCCCGTCGACATGCTGGTTCCCGCGGCGCTGGAGAACCAGATCACCGCGCGCAACGCCGGCCGCATCGAGGCCAAGATCATCGTCGAGGCCGCCAACGGGCCGACCACGCCCGACGCCGACCACATGCTGGAGCAGCGCGGCGTGGTGGTGGTGCCCGACATCCTCGCCAACGCGGGCGGCGTCACCGTGTCGTACTTCGAGTGGGTGCAGGACATCCAGTCCTTCTTCT